>JAGOVF010000198.1 GCA_018060885.1 Oligoflexales bacterium
TATCTTCGTCCGCTCATACTTGTGTTTTAACGAGTACCGGTTCAAAATGCTGGGGTCTAGGAACTTCTGGTCCGCTGGGCTACGGTGATACAATCACCCGCGGTGATCACTCTAACGAGATGGGCACTTATTTACCGGCTCATGATTTCGGGACTAATAAAGTTGCAATAGATACTTCAAGTAACCGCCATGCCTGCGTGATTTTAGAAGACCGCTCGGTAAAATGCTGGGGTTACAACACGGAATACCAAGCTGGTTATGGTGATACGATACTCCGTGGTGATGGCTCAAATGAGATGGGAACAAATCTTCCTACGCTCAGTTTAGGAACAAGTGCGAAAGCAAAAAACATTGATGTTTCTTATTCTTCAACCTGTGTGCTTTTATATAATGGTCGTATTAAGTGTTGGGGTGATAACACCTACGGTGACGCAGGTGCCGAAGCAGATACGGCCCAAGGAAGCAGCTCAAATGAAATGGGTGATGCCCTCGACTATGTTGATCTGGAATGAAGGTTGGGGTATGATGGGCAGAGATCATACTCCATATTTATCGGGTAATTTAGGAATAAACTCTGTCAGATGCTCAAAAGATTAATTAATCCAATAAATACAAATAGTTTCTTCTTGTTTGGAGCGCGGGCGACAGGAAAGTCTACCCTTCTCAAACAACTTTTTTCTAATCAAGACACACTTTGGCTCGATCTTTTAGACCCAGATACGGAGCAGCTGTACGCGCTGAAACCAGCTGTCTTGAGTCAGGAGCTTGCGGCATTACGCGAACAAAAGCGGCAGCCACAATGGGTTGTAATAGACGAGGTTCAAAAACTTCCCAAACTCCTCGATATCGTACACCACGAAATTGAAGCAAATGGTGTTAAATTCGCTTTAACTGGATCAAGCGCTAGAAAATTACGTCATGGCGCAGCCAATTTGCTTGCCGGAAGAGCTTTTGTAAATCATTTGTTTCCACTGACGGCGCATGAACTCGGCCCAAAATTCAAATTAGATGACGTTTTAAATTGGGGAAGCCTACCAAAAATATTTCAACTTGAAAGCGATAGAAGCAAAGCCGCTTTTTTGCGAGCCTATGCACAAACCTACTTAAAAGAAGAGATATGGGGTGAGCATCTTATCCGAAAACTAGACCCTTTTCGTAAATTTTTGGAAATTGCAGCTCAAACTAACGGCCAAATTATTAATTACACCAACACTGCAAGAGATGTAGGTACAGACTCCAAGACAGTTCAAAATTACTACGAAATTTTGGAAGATACTTTATTAGGAATGTTATTACCGGCATTTGACCAATCTATACGTAAGCAGCAAAATAAAGCGTCTAAATTCTATTTTTTTGACATAGGTGTCCAGCGTGCGCTGCATGGCATCTTAACATTACCTTGTGTTCCCAAAACCTATGCCTATGGACGCGCATTTGAGCATTTTGTCATATTGGAAATAGCGCGGCTAAATTCTTACTTAGAAAAAGATTTTAAACTCAGTTATCTCAGAACCAAAGACGATGTCGAAATTGACTTAATCATAGAGCACCCAGGAGGGGCATTGTCTCTCATCGAAATTAAATCTAGCAACAGTATCGATGATCGAGATACCCGCAGTCTTGAACGCTTTTGCTCAGATTTTAAAAATGCTCGTGCCTATTGCTTTTCTTTAGATCCTCTCCCTAAAAAAATCGGCGAGGTTTCTTGCTTTCACTGGCAACAAGGTTTGATAGAAATTGGCTTGGGTATTAGTGAGAATGAAAGCTAAATTGCAGTCTTACTATCTTACTATCTTGCTTCCTTAATATCTTGCTTGCCATCTTGACAGATTTACGACTGAACTTACTTTTATGTTGTTTGAACGAAAGGTTTTATCTTCAAAAATTTAGGAGGTCTAATATGAGTTTTTTACAACCCTTACATCGTGCAAAAAATACTGGATCCTTATTAAACGAATTTTTTACTGACATTGATCGCGTTTTTGATAATCGTTGGTTGCCTTCTGTTGATGCGAAGCAAGACAAACGTTCCGTTTTTTCACCGCACTGCGATATTAAAGAGAACCGCGAAGGCTATCATTTTAGTTTCGATCTGCCTGGTGTCAACAAGTCCGACGTCGACGTTAAGCTCGAAAACCGCACACTTCGTGTGCGCGCAGAAAAGAAGTCTAACTTCGACCAAAATAAGGACAATAGTGTACTTTCCGAACGTTATTATGGGCTATATGAACGGACTTTCAGCTTGCCTGAAAGTGTTGACACAGCAAAAATCCATGCAAAGTTTGATAACGGAGTATTGGAAGTTTTGATTCCGAAAAACATTGAAAAAACCCAATCACAAAAAATCGAAGTGAGTTAATAGGCCAGTTAATTTTTTATTGTAAAAACTTGCACAAGGTCGTCTAATCGTAAAGTCTATTTATTATAAGTTAGCTGAGGATAAAGTTGGACTTTACGATAGAACGCCTTGGGCAACCAAAGTACATTTCACCCATTACTATTAAAACTGGTAAGCAGTATGTCGAAGACAGCCTGCGCATCCTTTTAAATCCTCATATCAAAGCCGGAGAACTCCCAAAAACATCTCTAGATAAACAAGATGCTTTTGAAGTTTCTGGACCAAGGCAGAAGATTTTTTTTCAACCAGCTCAAACCCACGCCGCTATTGTCAGCTGCGGTGGACTCTGCCCAGGTATAAATTCAGTCGTACAGTCTTTGGTCGAACATCTCGCCTTGCGTTATGGAGTGACGCAAATTACGGGCTTTCGTTATGGTTATAATGGTTTCGTCGACAAAAACAGTCCTCCTATAACACTGACTCCGGAATTGACTTCTGATATTCACCGCAGTGGGGGTACTATACTCGGTACTTCACGCGGGACTCCGGCGACAGCTAAAATCGTCGATGTCCTGGTCGAACGCAAAATCGATATTCTATTCACGATTGGCGGCGATGGCACTCTGCGAGGTGCATATGAGCTGTATAAAGAAATCAAACGACGTGGTTTAGCTATTGCCATTGTGGCTATACCTAAAACCATCGATAACGATATTCCTTTTGTTAAAAAATCTTTTGGTTTTGAAACAGCTGTCACCGAGGCATCAGCTTCAGTGCGCAGCGCTTTTGTTGAAGCTTCTAGCCTTCGTCGAGGTATAGGCCTGGTTAAGCTTATGGGGCGGCATGCGGGCTACATCGCGGCGATTTCTAGCTTAGCTGCGGGACATGTCGATTATTGTCTCATACCTGAAGTCCCCTTTTCTTTTGAGGGCGAAGCAGGCTTGTTAAAGCTTCTGGAACAACGTTTACGCTCGCATAACTATGCCGTCATTGTGGTTGCAGAAGGCGCGGGTCAAAAGTATTTTACTGATGATGGTGAGCGCGATGCATCTGGAAACGTAAAGTTGAAAGATGTAGGTTTGCTTTTAAAAAGCAGAATAGAAGCTTATTTCAAGGAAACTCAGTCGCCCGTAAGTATTAAATACATCGACCCAAGCTATCTCATCCGCTCAGCTCCTGCTGTCCCGAGTGACCAAATCTTTTGCCGCCGCCTCGCCCAAGCTGCCGTGCATGCGGCAATGTCAGGAAAAACGGGGCTCTTAATTGGTTATTGGCATGGTGAGTTGACGCATGTGCCGCTTGTTGCACTAGGTGGAAAATCGCAAGCGATTAACCCGAAGGGCGAGCTGTGGTTCAATGTGCTTGAAACCACAGGTCAGCCCGCACAAATTTAAATTGCAAATCGAATTAGAGTGTTGTTGAAACTGAAGTTGGAATTTGGCTATCAAGCAATTCAACTTCGCAATAGACATTTCTCGCATCCGCAGAATCGACGCAAGTCATGACGTTTTCGTTCATTTTTGTTCCCTCGATTGCGACTACAACGCCTTCAACAAGTGCGCGTTTATCCCAATAATTGATGTGTTCAAGAGACTTCAAACGATAAACCTGCGCACCATTTTCTTCTGTAACTGTGATGTAGTTTTTGATGAACGATTCAGCGTCGTTAGCTTTGTTTTTTAAAACTGTTATAAACAGATTCGCTAATGCTGTGTTGTCGAAGTTACCCTGTAAGTGGAAATATGGATTGCGAGTGGAAACTGCAGGATCTGGATAAACGATGCTACTTGTTCCAGTGAATTTACAAGCAAATTCGTCTGTGTCCCAAAAACAATTAAATGTCGAATTGATTTTTGTTCCGTCCCAGTCTGTTACTGAAGGCGCATATTTAATGCCGCTATATAAATAGTATTCAAAGTTTCTATCCGCAGAGATGAGTTCAAGAGTTTCTCCAAAAGCTTTATAAAACGCGCCATCTAAAATAGGAGTGTTTACACCGCTGCCAGCTACGTTTACTGTAACATTGTTACGGTTAGGTAAGTTGACGCACTCTCCTACGCATGATGGAGTTTGAGCTGATGCTGAACTACTGACTAACAAGATCCCTAAAAGTGTTGATTTCATTTTACTCTCCCAAAAAAAATTAATTTGTCGGCCGTGCATAAGTCTTAAACATCAGAATGCATCTAGTGTTTAAAGAAAATATTTGATAAAAAAACTACCAGAAAACATGTTCCACCCCATTCATTTCTGGTAGTTTATGCGCCCTAAAGATTT
>JAGOVF010000069.1 GCA_018060885.1 Oligoflexales bacterium
TAATAGATGAGACTGTAATAGCCAATCCTTCCTCTGAACCCGAACTTGAAGCTAAACCTGAAAGCAAAATTGTTGTTGTATTGCAAGAAGAAGCGCCATTTAACGCACAATTAACACAACTCATTTTACTGGAAGACGCAGACGCAACAACGAGTCGTTTCGTAGTTGAAAAAGATCCCGAGCTTAAGTTTAAAATTACCGATGTCGAAAAAAGTAGCTTAGGAGATTTAACACTCATGGATGATGGCTATTTTACTTTCGATGCTTTTGCAAACATTTATGGCGAAGAAAAGCTTGTTTTCAAGGTCGAGTCAGAAAAAGGCGACCAAAGTCAAAATATACTTCATCTTCGGATCGAAAGTGTAAACGATCGACCTGTTTTAAAATCTCTTTCGTTAAATGGAAAGCAAGACGAAGCTATTATTGGAAAAGTGGTGGGTAGTGATGTCGATGGAGATGAACTCAGTTTTTTCATAGTCGAAAATAAAATTGAAAATGGCGATTTAGATTTAAATAAAGATACGGGGGAGTTTGTTTTTACACCTTCTCCTGGATTTTTTGGCCAAACATCTTTTATGGTGACAGTATTCGATGGAGCTTTGAACTCTGATCCTGCTCAAGTCTCTTTGTTTTTCGAGAAAGCTCCAGATGTGAGCACGCCCTTTCAGGTATGCTCAAATATGCAGAGTTCTCTTTACCCAATAAGGGTACAAGCATTTACTATTCCAGCTGAGTATGCAAACAATCAATTTAAGCTAAAAAATCAGATAGATCTCGGAATCCCATTTGGCGAATTTTGTATGAATGAAATCAATATTCCTATGACCCATTTTGAAGACGGATTTAAGAAAGAAGACGGCAGTTCGCTTGGAGTAACGGAATGGTTTGTGCTCGAATTAAATACAAGTATAGAAGTTAAAGAGGCTTCTTATTATGATTTTCAGTTGAATAGCGATGATGGTGCAATTTTATATATTAACGACCAAGAAATAATTGATAATGATGGAGTACATTCTCAGACTATAAAAGACTCCGCGACCAATAATACGAGCCCATTTTTAGCTGTCGGCAGGCATAATTTGAAGATTCACTATTTTCAAGGACCGCGCCATATGATCGCATTGCAGCTAGCTTGGAAAAAAGTCACGGCCACTGAATATGTTCAAATTCCAAAAGAAACTTATCTTCTTGAGAAGAAGTAAAAAATTGAATGAAAATTTATCGACATATTTTAATCAATAAAATGAAAAAACAAGATTGTAATTAATTGATTTAAAACAAAAATAAGTTTTATTTGTATTTTTCGTTAAAGTTTAAAAATCTTAGGTCGATACCCCATCTATGGAACAGAGGGTTTGGCGGCTTAGAGGTATGCCAGCTCTCAAATTCTTGGAGGCGGCATATGCGTTGCATTCATAGCATCGTACTGACATTAACTACTTTAATAATCTCTTCATGCTCTGACGCGGGCTTCGTGGGGAGTACTGCACCAGAACCAAAATTTGATGACATAATTAAAATTGAACCTGAGCCAGAACCAAAACCAATTCCGAAAGTTAAAGACGAAACACCAGTAAATTTAAAAGCAAATATTACGATTTTAAAAGTCCTAGAGAACTCTGAATTAACAATATCTACCTTTGATATTAGCAATCCTGACGGTCTTAAATTTGAAGTTGCGAAACTCCCGCCTTCAAAACTCGGAGTATTACAGTTATTGGCTGAGCCAGGTCAATTTATGTTTAAACCGAATCCAAAAATTCACGGTGAGGAAAAGTTTGAATACATTGTAAAGGCAGATGCTAATATTGAAGTAAAGTCAATTTTACATATTATTGTAGAGTCTGTTAATGAAGCACCGATTATGGAAAACTTAGAACTCTCTGGCGAACAAGACTCAGAGATTCACGGACAACTTCTAGCCATTGATGGTGATGCTGACGAAATGAATTACGAACTCGAATCCGTTCCAGAAAATGGTATTTTAGAGCTTGATACTAAAAGCGGCAAATTTATCTTTACTCCTTTAGATGGATTTTTTGGTGAAGTAAAATTTACTGCAAAATCATCGGATGGCGAATTGGAGTCCAATATAGCCGAAGTTAAAATAGTGATTAAAAAAAGTGCTCTATTTCGCGCTTGTTCAGCAGGATCGCCTGAATTTCCAGTAAGAGTTTTGGCATACCAAATCCCTGAACCTCAAGCAAACATGGATTTCACACTTAAAAGCAATCCTGAACGCGGCACTTCATTTGGCCAATTTTGTCTGAAAGAAATTAATATTCCTCAGACAAAGTTTGAAGAAGGATTTAAAAAAGAGTCAGGTGAGTTATTGGGTGTTTTCGAATGGTTTCGTTTCGTTGTTGAAACTGATTTAGTAGTGACCCAAGGTGGAACCTTTGATTTTCAAATTTCAAGCGATGATGGCACGATATTGAAAATTGGAGATATCGAAATTATTGACAACGACGCAGTACATGATTTTGTAACTAAAGACTCCATCACGGCGGGAACGAGCCCGCGCTTAGAGCCCGGAAAACATCGTATATCAATTGAATACTTTCAAGGACCACGACATTTTATTGGTCTGCAACTAAAATGGAAAAGAAAGAATCAAACAGACTTTGTGATAATTCCAAATAATCGATTAAGCTTTCCTAGCGAATAGTAAAATAGCTGATATTGTAATACTGTTCCATGGTGGAACAGAGATTTTGGCTGTGCGGCCAAAACACTTTGCCCTCCTAATATGAAGATTATATAAGAATTAAGACGATCATTCTTGATCGTAAGAATTCAAATATAAAATTCGTTAGGAGGCTACTGTGTTGCATTTTCGAGTATTTGCTTTTCATCCAACCTTAATGTCTATCTTATTATTTAGTGCGTTTGCTTGTGCAAAAAATCCAAAACCACTTATAAAAGAAGGTGAAATAGATTCTTTATACTCAAAGTCGCTATTTGACGGGCAAAGCTACCGCTTAAGCGAAATCAAAGATTCTTCAATACAAAATTTTGTAAAAGTAGCTAGAGCTAAAGAAAATCCGCAGGACTTTCAATTGATCGCTGATAGCAAGTTTCGCCTATTACAAGATGAGGATGTCGTTACCTTTAATGTCGAAGCTAAATTTTTAAGAATGTATAGCAGTGGAAGTGATGGCTCGGTAGCAGATTGGCCGATTGAAGCACATTGTAATATTGTGCAAGAACATAACGCAAAAGGAGAAGCGACCCGTTTTCAAGTCGCAGATTGTAGTAAGCCTTTACCTATAAATTCTTTTTCGCATATAAAAGTCAACTACAACGATGTCACTGTTCGCTCTCTACCCCAAGATCTTCATATGTTGCGTAGTAAAGATCAAATAGAAAATTTAAATAGTTCAGGTCTTTTACAGATTGCAACAAGCGAGTTTATAAACCAAGGAGAATCGACTTCACGAGAGCTAAAAGATGGCAAGTACATTATTAAAGGATCTTCGTTGTCTCTTGCAAAAGAGCTCGTCGTTGATCCTAAAATTAGAGGTTTTAATATTTTAGGTCCTGTAAAGTATGCTCTTCGAGGAAGTCAAGGTTTGATCGAATTGAACAGCGAGTTAGCACCTGATATCGAAGTACTTGGAGACGAAAATGCAGTATATCCAATAAATATTCGATTTGCTAAAAATCATCTCATTTTGGAAAAAATTACAGATAAGAGCAGCATAGCTTCAGTTGAACAAACTTATGCTTATGCGATTAATGAATCGCAGCTTGCGGTGCCAATAGTCGGTTTCCCAATCACAAAGTATCGCATCGAACATAAAGTCGTAAATGGTTTAAAATCTGCAGTGTTGACGGGAGTTGTTGTTGATAATATTGAAGATGCAACACATATAAAAATAGATCAGAATAAATTTATGAAATTCAAACGCAAAAATAAATTAGACGTTTTTGCAAAAGATTTTTTAAAAGAAAACGACGAATGGTTTTACACCAAAACAATTATTGATGCTCCCTTGGATAGCTCTGACAAAGCTCTAGGTGGTCAATTGGGTGTTCAAATTGATGGAAGAGTAAGGGTACATCGTACAAAAAGTAGTTTGCAGTTAGTAGATGTCAATATACCCCAAGAAGCATTAGATGCTACCGGTGATGACATGCAAGTTCTGCTTGAAATTCCAGCCAAATGGATAGACTACAGGCTAGTGACTTCTGGTCCCGAAGCATTTTTGGTAGAAGAACAATTAGAAGATGGAGATGCAGCAGCGCGTCAATGGTACGAAAGAAACTCAGTTAGCTTTGAATTTAATCGGGCCGACAATTTGCGCGATGCTAGAAGCGACTTATTCAAACTCAATCGCCTTGAGATTAGTGAAGGATACATTGGATTTGATGTTTATCACTCAGATTCCCAATTGACTTATAAGTATTCTCTAGCAAAGGCTCCGCCAAAAATTTCAAACGCCAAGGTTTATCATTTGGTGGATCAGGAGCGTTTTGGTTATTTTAGAACCATCCGAAATTTCTATCAGGGCGTCATCTACGAAAATGAAGAGGATTTGGAAAAGAATATATTAGTCAGCAGAATGTACCCAAAAGCTGATTCTGAAAACGATAATAAACCAACAATAAAATTCTATTTAACTGACAATTTGCCAGAAGATCCGATGCTAAGAAGGGCTTCAGAGATTGCTATCGAGGCGTGGAATGAAGCATTTCATAAAGCGGCAGAAGGGACGGGGCTAGCTCCCATTACGGTAATATTAGGAAAAAACAGAGTGCCAATAGGCGATGTCCGATTTAATAAAATTACCTTCTTTGATTATGATCGTTACTCCGGCGGTGTTCTAGGGCGTGGGCCTTCAGTCAATGATAATCGAACTGGTGAAATTTTTACTGCAACGAACAACATTTATTTATTGCAATATCGTGAAGGTATTTGGAATACATTAAGCGACTATATTCGCTTACGATTGGGACAATATGAAGATGCAAAGCTAAGTCACCTAGATCATGTTATTCCTAAAGTGCCTGAAAGTGCCACTATATTAACGAACAGAAATGCTTTGAACAGCACTCCAAGTGTATCTGCGCTGACTATGCAAGACTTCATAGAAGTAGCGAACTCTAGAGAAGTCACCCCATCTTCAGCGAGTTTTTATGCCATTAGTGACTTTATGAAAGAGGGTGTTTCCATCGAGTCGCTTGATTTGGGAAAAGCCCAAGCAACACCTTTGCCTCGTCCCGCGGAAAATGCAGGTGGTCTGCTTCAGCAAATTTTGCGAGAGCAAGAGTATATGGCTTCGACTGCCGGTAGTTGCAATGCAGTTGGTACGATTAGTAATAGTATTGCAGATATTGAGAAGCTATGTTTCGATCAAAAAGGCGGAGCAACAAAGGATTTGGCCTTCCATCAATATATGGAAGCATTGTTGGCATTAAAAGAGAGTGGCTCTGACCAGACGCAAATTGCCGAATTAAAAGAAAAAGCATTTAAATCTTGTTCGGACTTAATTTTGGAAAAAAAGTTGGTTGCGACGCTTGTTCACGAATTTGGTCACAATTTTGGCTTAACGCATAATTTTAAAGGCTCGACCGACAAAGATAATTTTCCGAAAGACAGTTATGGAAATATATTAAGTGCTTCTTCATCTGTTATGGACTATCCACATAACGATGTGGATCGAGCTGTTGTCCCGGGTCCCTATGACCTAGCGGCGATTCGTTATGCCTACTACGATACGATCGAAGCAAAAGAGCCACTAAACAATTCTGAAAAAACTACCGAGCTGGTCAAGCTTGAGGGACGAAGCATCAACGATGCAATTACCAAGGCTTCACAAACGAGCGGCAAAACACTTGTCGCCAAATCATATAGGATGTGCAACGAAAACGGCTTTTTTGAAACAGAAGGCTACGGTATTCAGCGGCCAAAAAATGATCCTAATTGCCGCCGCTGGGATCAAGGAGTAGGCCCAAGAGAACGCGCAGAAGAATTTATAAAAGATTTTTATGCTTTTATTCTCACGCGCGTAAAAAGATTGGAAAGAAATTCTGGATTTCGCGATGTCAATCTTGCAAGAGAAGCAGACAACCGCCACATTCTTCCTTTAAAGTTTATTTATGACCATTACCGTTTTTTATTGCGCAGTGAAATCTCGCAAGTTCGAGCAGATCCGTATTTGATAAATATAAGCAGTGAACAATTAAATGAATTGATATTGGCCTCAAAAAAGCGCGAGCTTTTAGAATACCAAGATGCAGTTGAGAATGTAATCTATCCATTTTTGCGTGAACTTGCATTTAGTCCGATTCTGTATTGTGCTGCAAAGAGTTCCGAGGGAGTTGAATTTTTAGAATTTGAAAATCAACGCATTGAGATTTTTAACGAAACTAAAGATAGAACTGGGTTAGGATTGGTTGTTAACAATTGCGACGATGTAGGTGGATATCTAAAAAGTGTTGGCAAAGAATTCGAAACAATCGCTTCTCTTGGAAATTTATTTAATGATTTACCATTTTCACCAGATGTGAATGATATGATCACTCGCCTTCCTATCAAAGCAGGTTTGGGTCGAGTGCGGGTCTCGGCGTTGACGGCTTTAGCTGGACGAGACATTTACACACAGCTAAATAGTGTTACAAATTTTCGCCCTAGCATGCTCGATGAGTCTGAAAAATTAGCAGAAATTAAAGGTAAATTTGTCGAACGTGCCGTTGCTGGTGAAAATATTACAAAGCTTTTGATTGATGAGAACGTAAAAGGATATTTGCCTTCTTACCAAAAAGAAGATCGCTTTTTGATTGCAATGGCAGATTTTATTAAGCGACTATCTCGTTCTCCCAACCACACTTTTAATCCTGCCCAAGATCTCATTTCAGAAATCTTACGTCCTAATGATCTAAGAGCTGCCCTTGGGATATCCGCTCAAGTCAACTTAGATCAAGAACTGACACAACGCGGATTTTCATGGATTACGAGTGCAAATGGCTTCTACCACTTTGCTCATCCCGACAGAAATCCAGGAGCCTTTGCATTGATTAACCAAATTCGCAACATTCAGATGATGGCGCGCCAGGCGGCAGCGGATCCGCAGGCCGGAGCAGATTACTTGAAATTCAAGGTTGAATATGATGTACAAAGAGCAATGTTGACAAGCATCGTGCTGGGGGATTCTAGTTTCCAATAAGCGAGGATCAATATTATACAAAGGCGAGGCCGAAAAGTCTCGCTTTTGTTTTTAGTGAGTAGTTAAATTTTTTATCACAGTAATAACATCAGACTAGTTGGAAAATCTAAAAAACAAGCTCTTCTCTTCTGTGTTTCATCAACTATTCAGCTTTATGCCTTGTACAAAGCTTGCCAATTGGATACTCACCGAATTGGTAGATTGTTTTTAATTTTTTTCAGCAAAGGAGAACAAAGATGAATTTTAAACACTATATAGGTGCGGGAATTTTAGGAATGTCGCTGTTGGCTTGCGGCAATGACAACGATAAAACTCCAGTTCCTGCAGCGCAAACGCAGTGGAATGAAGGCGAAAAGCAAGAAGCCATCGATTATTATGCTGAGTCGGCGGTTCTTTTGACGAATGGAAGTCATAAAAAAGAATATGGACTTTGCATTTTTAATTCAATGAAAGATAAAGTCAGTTATCAGACTTGGGTGACTACAAAAGATGATTCGGATATCGTGTCGGCAACAGATAAAGCTGCATGTACAGGGTCGCTTACAAATTAATTTTTTGTTTCGATAGTTTATGTGCCGCAAAATGTCTTATAAGGAGCGTTATCAGAGTTAGGTGATTGTATATACTTCTCGCTGTCTTGGCGCTCCAAATAAGGCGCTTTGAGAACTTCTAGAAACTCAAGAATTGGTCCCAAGTTCATATTTTCTTTTGTTGCTTGCAGTGCCGCTTCGACCAAATGATTTCTGGGGATTATAACGGGATTGTTTTTTTTCATAAGGCTTGCTGCTTGTTCACTAGTTATGTTTTGTTGAGCTTGTCGAAGCCGCCATTTTTCTATCCATGCTGATAGGGGTAAATACTTTTCCTCAAGTATTTCTTTGTGATTATTGCGAGTAAAAAGGCGGAATGTGTTTGTATAGTCTAATTTATGTTCGTGCATTATTTTAAGTAATTCATCAAAGAAACTTTTATCGTTTTCGCTGGTCGAAAAAATTCCTAGTTTTTTCCCCATCATTTGTAGCCACTCTTTTTCGAATAATTCTGTATAGGATTTTAAGCAATCGTTCGCCAATGCCAAGGCGGTTGTGCTATTTTCACTTAAAAGAGGCAATAGAGTTTCAGCAAATCGAGCTAAATTCCAATGGGCGATATCAGCTTGCTCGCCAAATGCATACCTTCCATGATGATCGATTGAACTAAAGACAGCTTTTGGATCATAGTGATCGATAAAAGCACAGGGGCCATAATCGATTGTTTCTCCGGAGATGGCCATATTGTCGGTATTCATCACACCATGAACAAAACCAACCCTGAGCCATTGGTTTATGAGTGAAATTAGCCTTTTCGTAACTGAGTCTAATAGACCGAGGTAGGGTTGATTTGTCTGCAAAAGCTCGGGATAATGGCGTTTAATACTATAGTCGGCAAGCTCTTTTAGTTGCTTAAGGTCCTTTTTTGCAGCTGCATATTGAAAGGTTCCTATTCTGATATGGCTTGCTGCGCAGCGAGTTAAAATTGCACCTTGTAAAGGAGTCTCTCGATAGACCTGCTCACCTGTCGTCACAACGGCTAAACTTCGAGTGCTCGGAATTCCTAAAGCAAACATAGCTTCACTTATTAAGTATTCGCGTAGCATAGGGCCTAGGGCAGCACGTCCGTCTCCACGGCGCGAAAAAGGCGTTCGACCTGAGCCTTTTAACTGTATATCAAAAACTTTCCCTGCTGGAGTGAGCTGCTCTCCCAATAAAACGGCGCGTCCGTCTCCCAGCATGGTAAAATAGCCAAACTGATGTCCTGCATAAGCTTGGGCGATTGGTTGTGAATCCTGTGGAATTGCATTTCCAGCTAAAATAGCTGTACCTTCCGAACTGCGTAATTCTTCTATATCTAATCCAAGATCCAAGGCGAGGCCATTGTTCAACAAAACCAAGCTAGGATTTTTAACTGGTATTGGCTTTTGATTTACATACAAAGCTTCGGGGAGTTGAGAATAAGTGTTTTTTAGATTCCAGCTCATTTTGTCTCTATATTTCGCTAAAAAATTGATCTTCAATAAAACGTAATGAACGCAGTCCAAACCAACTATAACTCTCTCCATTAATAAGTGCAGCAGCTTGTGTGATATTTTGCTTCAAAAACTCTTTCTGCCACTTTGCAAAAGGATAGGGTTCGGAAGAGAATAATAGCAGCGCATTTTCTGGCAGCTCAGATAGCTCAAATTTTGGATAAAGCCCCCGGCCCTCTGGAGCCCAAAGCTGTTCTGCAAAACCAAGTGTACTGAATACATCTCCGATAAAAGTATCCTTTGTGACGCATATAAATGGCTTGCACCAGATGATGTAGACAATGCAAAGATCTTTTTGGGTCTTTGCTACAGGACCTTTCCACCATTTAATAATACCTGGAACTGCTTTTAATTCTCTTTGGAATTTACTAAAGGCCAGTATTTTTTCTATTCGGTCTGAATATTGAAGCAACTCCGTTAAACCTAATTTTTCGCTCAGCATATTGAGGTTGTTTTTTAAATCATTTAGAGAACAAATATGTGTGCTTATAATAGGCGAGGGACATTTTTCTGCCATTTCTTTGGTGTTTTCTTCTTTATCCATAATGACATAGTCAGCATTTAGTTCCGCAATAAGAGCGGAATTCAGATCTTTCGTCCCGCCAACTTTTACAATGTCTTTAACGAGTTCTTTTGGATGAACACAACAGCGCGTTCTACCTACTATATTTGCTCCCGCAGCTATAAACAATTCTGTCAATGACGGCACAAGTGAGATAATTCGCGGACCATTTTTTAAGGGTCTTTTATAGGGACAATTTCTGCAGCTTGAGTGGCAGCAATAGCCGCGAGAAATAAGAAACTCACGACTCATCGTAAAAAGACTTTTATCTGACGAGTAGTCGCGTTCGGGTATAAATTTATTTTGATTTATATTCATAACATATTTCTAAATCTTCGTATAAAATTCCAATAAAGCATCGGTGTTTCTTTATATAAACAAATCGAATTCTTAGGTAGTTCTTTAAGCAAGCGACTGAAATTTAGCTTGAAAAATGCAACACTCTGGCCTATACCTTGTAAAATTTTAATTAATTTAGGTTGTTTCTCCATGAAAAAAGTATTTTTCTGCATTAGTATGCTCTTTCTATTTATTTCTTGCTCACCGGATCTGGGCCTTATTCAAGAAGATCAAAATTTGTTCACTACAAATCCCTCGAAGAGTAAAATTTGTAGTATTCATCAGATTTGGAAGGCTCAAAATAAAAGTAGATCGGCTAGTTTTTCTGTTGCTGGAGATAGTCTTTCTGAATGGCCGGGTTTTTTAAGTAGTGCGACCTATTACAAAGGCTTAAGTGAGGAAGAATTTTCCTTTATAAATAGTCATAGAGCTTCCATTGATCGTGCTCAGAATTCTCATACAACCTGCTCATCTGTGCGACTTGCGGTATTGGCTAAAAAGAATGAAAACTTCACCTGCTACGGCAGCTCTATCGGTAAAAAGTTACGTGGAGCGGGTACAGGTACCAGTGCTTTTGATCGCGAAATAAACGAGTGGAAGCCCGCTCTTATGCGCATAATGCTTGGTACGAATGAAATTTATGCAGGAGTGAGTTTAGGTGACTATGAAGCGACTCTCAGATATGTCCTCGACGAATTGATGCACAAACATGGCGTAGGCCCATTTTATTCACGATTCCTCCAGCAATTAAAGATAACAAAATCAGCATGAGTGTTCAGATAAACAACATTATTAAACGTGTGGGCAAGGAGCTCGATGTTTTGGTATTTGATTTTGGTGCTAAGATAGACAGCAGCGCGATTGCCCGAGATGGAGTTCACTTGACGCCAGAGGGGCAAAAATCACATGTCAGCTCAACAATTCGCGCATTTTACAATGTGCTCCCCTTGCTGGAAAGATGTAATTAAAAGTCGCCATGCAGAAGTCACTCCGAATGGCTTGATCAAATGACCTAAGGGATCCAGCATTTTTTCCAGATCTACAACAGATTGCTCTTCAAAGAATTACATTAGAAAGCCTGTAGTTTTGGCCGGAGGCTGCAGAGATGCCAGGGGAATTGGCGAGGGCAGGAGCCCGAGCCCGTAGCGAAAATTTTGCCATGGACGGCATAAAAATTGAGCGGTCCCCTGGCATCTCTGCAGCCTCCGGCCAAAACTATAGGCTTTCTATATGAAAGTCACAAAATGTGTGCACTACGCAGATTTGTAAATGTGTGCATCACGCAAATTATTATTTATTTTCAGATCCGTTTCAAATTATTGTCTTCCATTCGTCCTCTTTAAACCCGACCAATCCACTTGTGTCGCCAATTAAAAAAGGTCTTTTTACTAATCGGCCATTTTTCGAGAGCATCGTTATTGCTTTAGCTGGAGTCATATCCGCAATCTCATCTTTTAGATTCATTTCGCGATAAGCTTGCCCCGAAGTGTTAAATAATTTTTTAATGTCACCATGGTATTCTGCGAGCATTTGTTTTAGCTCAGCAGCGCTAGGCGCCGTAGTTGTGATGTCAAGATCTTCGTAAGTAACGGAATGTTTGTCGAGAAATTTTTTCGCTTTTACACAGGTGCTGCACTTATTGTAGCCATAGAATTTTATTTTTTTCATTTTGAAGTCCTCAGAAAATTTATTTCGATACAATTAAATATTTAAGTTTAATTTCTGTAAAAGCTGTTTGACTTCAGGTTTACTCAAGCGTCGCCAATCTCCATAGGGTAAATCGCCGAGCTCTATCTCCATGATGCGGATGCGGCGCAGCTTACTGACACGTAGGTTTAATGCTTCAATCATGCGACGAATTTGACGATTGCGTCCTTCGGTTAAAATCATATGTATACAACGGGCATTTTTTCTTTTTACTTTACAGGGTCGGGTTAGTCCGTCTGAGAGTTCGATTCCATTGCGGAGTTGATTGATTTGTTCGGTGGTAATGTCGCCGTTAAGCCAAACTATATATTCTTTTTCATGAAAGTAACGCGAACGCAAAATCTTATTGACGATATCTCCAAGATTCGTCAGTAAAATTAAACCTTCAGACATTTTATCTAAGCGGCCAATAGGAAAAATTCTCTCCGGGTAAGCAACGGCATCGATGATGTTTTCCGCAACGCGAAGATCGCTCGTACATTCAATACCAACGGGTTTATGATAGGCGATAATCACTTGAGATTTTTGTTTGGGCTTAATCTTTTTTCCATCGAGCGTAACTTCATCACCTTCATGTACCCTAGCCCCGAGATCTGCTACCGTGCCGTTGATGGTGACACGACCATCTTTCACAGCTTGATCGGCTTCTCGTCGTGACATGATGCCACGTTCAGTAAAGAGTCGATTAATTCTAAGTCCTTCGAGGCTGGACTTTTTTGCATCAGGATCTTTGTCTGATCGATTCATATTTAAGACTCATCTTCTAATAAATAACTAGCGATTAGGTTTTTGGGTATGCTGGTTTTCGGTATTGGTCCATCAAACCAAATTTTAAGTGGTTCATCTAAACCGAGGCCTAACATATAATTGTAGAGTGCTTTGTTCAAGCCACGACCTAAAAAATCGTGATCGCATACGACTGTGTCGACAAATTCTATATCATTAATAGCAAAAGCATTTTTCGCCGGTGCTTTTAGGGTTAGACCATATTTTTCTGGATTTTTTCCAATCGGACTGTGATGGGTCACCGAAAATCGATGCCAAAAAGCCGATTGTATACAGTTGTGTAGAAACAGCTGCCGCACTCGTTCTAAGGAGTCGATAGTTTCTTGCATCGTCTGCGACGGAAAACCATACATAAGGTACGCGTGTACTAATATGCCATGTTGGGAGAATGACTTTGTAACTTTAGCAACTTGTTCGACCGTGACACCTTTATCCATGAGCTTTAATAAGCGATCTGACGCAACTTCTAGTCCACCGGTAACAGCCACACAGCCGGAGTTGGCTAGGGCTGCAATTGTTTTGTTGTTAAAGCTTTTTTCGAAACGGATGTTTCCCCACCAAGTTACATTTATTTTTTCTGCTTCAATAGCTTTTGCCAAAGCGAAGAGAATTTTCGGTGGTGCGGCCTCATCGACAAAATGAAATCCGCTTTGGCCAGTTTCAGAAATAAGTGTTTTAATTCTCTGCAAGAGCGTACCGATATCCGCTTCTTGATAACGCTGAATATAGTCGAGACTTACGTCGCAGAAGCTACAACGACTCCAGTAGCAACCATGGGCAAGCGTGAGCTTGTTCCAACGGCCATCCGACCAAATTCGATGCATGGGATTTAGCATTTCAAAAATGGATAAATAATTGTCCAGCTTAAGCCCGGCATAAGTTGGCGTGCCGACTTCGTTGTGATGGACATCTTTGTCTTTTGTATTGGTGATGAACTTAACTTGCTGCTCGCTGCGAATAAAACAACGAAAGAGTTGATCCTGCGTGCGCTTGCCATCTAAGAATTCTAGTATAGATAAAAGCGGCATTTCGCCGTCATCAAGAGTTATAAAATCAATATAGTTAAAAATCCTCGGCTCGCTTAACCCGCGAAGCTCGGTGTTGACATAACCACCGCCGAGAATGATTTTAATATTTGCATCATATTCTTTGGTAAATTTTGCGATCATTAAAGCGCCGAGCAGATTACCGGGAAAAGGCACACTCAGGCCTAATATTTTAGGACTGTGGGTCTTTAAGTGTTTGTGGGTAATTGTTTTGAGATAAGTTGCCAATAGACTTTCTTCAGCATTTATTGCGTTTTCTATAGGTGTAAAGCTTTCGACACTAGCTGCCAGCTTTTCTCCATAGCGCGAAAGATTGAATAGAGGATCAATACTTTCGCTAATAACGCCCGCTAAATCATCTAGGTAAAGTGAAGCGTAGTATTTCGCACGGTCGTTGAGCCCGAGTTGGCCAAATGCCCATTCTATATTGGGGTCGTCGGTTTCGCTCCATTGCTCAAGAGTCTGAAAGCTTGGCCCTTCGGGCAAAAAATTTCGGGTTACGATCCTTCTAGCTAGAGTTGGATCTTTACCGCTTAAAAATTCTAAGACTGCATCAGCTGTTGTCAGATATCGATCTTGGTGGAGAATAAAATGAATACTATATTTTTTAGACCGCGGGATTTTTTGCTTGCTTATATTCTTTAAAATATCGCTAAGACCCGAGCTTGAGAATGCCGCATAGATCAATTCAAGGGCTGGGTCGGCCTGTGCAACGTCTTTTCCCTTGGACTTCAAGAAGCCGCTTAAATACGCAGTTGCTGGATAGGGGGTATTGAGCTGCGTCATTGGAGGGGTAAGAAGTAATATTTCAGCCATTTCCGACTTTCTGCTGTTTTTTGGACTTCTGAGCACTAACGAGCTCTGTCTTATCTTAAAGTTCTAGGGATCGCAAAGCCTTCTGTTGTTGCTCATCTAACGATTATTTTTATTTGACTTTCACTTAGGGCACTGCAAAGATGCCGTCTTGGAATTAATGCAACTTATTGAGCAGTGCCGCCGCAGCAAAACCGGCATTTAATTAATTAAATTATGTACTTTGATTAACTTCAATTTTTTTATGGGAAATTAAAAATGGCAAATTACAACGGCGACTATCTTTTTACTTCAGAATCTGTCAGCGAAGGCCATCCAGATAAAATATGTGATCAGATAAGTGATGCAGTTCTTGATGCACTGCTTTCTAAAGATCCTAAGTCGAGAGTTGCTTGTGAGACTTTGGTTAAGACTGGACTTGTTGTCATTGCAGGAGAAATCACTTCAAATGCGATTATTGATTATGCGGCAATAGCGCGTAAAACAATTTCAGACATTGGTTACAATGATGGTGATTTGGGCTTTGATGCAAAAAGTTGTGGTATTATCACTATTGTAGAAGCGCAGTCGCAAGATATTTCAATGGGAGTCACAGAAGGCCAAGGATTGCATCAAGAGCAAGGCGCTGGCGACCAAGGCATGATGTTTGGTTATGCCTGCGATGAAACTAAAGATTTTATGCCTGCGACGATTGATTATTCTCACCGTCTTTTACGTAAACTAGCCACACTTCGAAAAGAAAAAGATGTCACTTTTTTGCGCCCCGATGCAAAGAGCCAAGTGACTGCGGAATACAAAAATGGCGTTTTATCGCGTATAGATGCAGTGGTCATCTCCACTCAACATGCTCCAGATGTGACGCATTCTCAGTTGAAAGATTATGTCATTGAGCGCTGTATCAAGACGACGATCCCAGCTGAATTATTGAAAGACACCAAGTACCATATCAATCCAACTGGCCGTTTCGTTATTGGTGGCCCACAAGGCGATTGTGGACTAACTGGACGTAAAATTATTGTCGATACCTATGGTGGCCATGGCGCGCATGGTGGTGGGGCATTCTCTGGAAAAGACCCAACAAAAGTCGATCGTTCAGCCGCATATATGGGCAGATACATCGCGAAGAATGTTGTTGCTGCAGGTTTAGCGAAAAAATGTTTAGTCCAGCTTGCTTATGCAATTGGAATTGCCGAGCCTGTGAGTGTTTTTGTTGATACCTATGGAACATCTACTTTAAAACCAGAGCAAATTGCTAGTCGAGTTCGTGAGGTTTTTGGCCTCAAGCCTAGCGAAATTATCAAGAGCCTAGATTTGCTAAGGCCAATTTATCTCGCAACCGCAGCTTATGGCCACTTTGGTAGAAGCGAATTCCCTTGGGAAAGGTTAGATAAAGTTGCAGCGCTCAAATCGTAAAAACGCTGCCGGAAAGCCGAGAAAACGCATTCTGTTGGTTAACCGCGAGTTTCAAGGACGTTACGTCTTTTATGCGGTTTTCCTCGGAGTGATATCGACGCTTTCCACTGGTTTTATAATTCTTTTTCCGCTCTATGTTTTTGAGATTCTTAGTATACCGCGATTTTTACCGACGCCTTTTTTGCTAGGTATGGTCGTGGTGGCCCTGATAAATATTCTCATAATTGCAATCGTGACATTTTTAATCACCCACAAAATCGCAGGTCCGCTGTATGCATTAGTACGTAATATTAAAGAAGTCGAGCGCGGAAATTGGACGGCAGTACTCAAATTCCGCGAAGGCGACGAACTTCTTTATGTCGCGAGAAATTTTAATGGCATGCTAGAATCTCTAGTAAAAAATGCCAAAGAAGATCTTAGTTTGTGTATGCAATTAGAAAGCCGCATTACGGCGATGAAAGTCGCAAATACTCTGAGTGAATCCGAACATTCAAAATTGCAAGAATTGATCCAGCGTTTACAAGGTGGTCTACAATCTCGCCTAAATGGTGGTATTGGCTTAAATCTATGATCGAAAAATTACATGGAAAATGTCTGCATCGTTTGCCCGATCGAGTTATTATAGACGTCAATGGAGTTGGCTATGGTGTAGAAGTTCCGCTTTCTGTTTTATGCCAAATGCCTGAACCTGGTGCGGCCGTAGAACTCTGGATTCATACTTATGTTAAGGAAGATATACTACGACTCTATGGCTTTTCGAGCTACGATCAAAAAATAATATTTCGCACTCTTATAGGGCTAAACGGTATAGGCCCAAAGGTCGCGCTTGCAATTATGTCCAGACTAGAACCGAACGAATTGATTGAAGCTGTCATGATGGAATCTATTGCAAGTTTCGAAAGCATACCTGGAATTGGCAAAAGAACCGCAGAAAAGCTAATCGTTGAATTAAAAGCAAAAATAGAAAAACTTGAAAAAACCTTGCTAGAATTACGTCATAATCAAGCTGGTCCCGCTGGCGAATTAAAGTTAGAGAAAATTACTGGCGCAAGGCAAGCCCCACGTTTTGATGCCATGAGTTTAGAGCTGGTATCGGCGCTCGAGAATTTGGGTTATAAGGGCAAAGAAATAAAGACATTGGTGACGCAGCTCTTAGCTCAACACGAAAGTTATAGTTTTTCCGAAATACTGCGTTTAGCCCTCGCGCAACTTTCGCAAGCCCGGATGAATGTTGATAAAACATTTGCGCAAGAAACCTCTAAGACAACGGATTTGCGAGAAATATTTTAGTCGAGGATTTTTACGTGGAGATAGATAGTAAAAAATTTGCCGATGTTCAACTCAACCGCGTTGTCTCGCCCTTAGTGAATTTGGATGAGAGTGAAGAACTAAACGATAATCCTAAAGCCGCTAAAAATTTAAGCGGAAATCCGCTACGCCCACAAACTTTTGCCGATTATCCAGGGCAGGAAAAGGTTAAAAACAATTTAGAAATATTTGTTCGTGCTGCAAAACTACGAAAACATACTCTCGATCATGTTCTTTTGCATGGCCCTCCTGGTTTAGGTAAGACGACTCTGGCACATATATTGGCAAATGAAATGCAGGTGCCTTTTTATAATACTAGTGGACCATCTATAGACAAGCCGGGTGATTTGGTCGGCATTTTAATGAGTTTAGAGAAAAACTCGCTTTTATTTATCGATGAAATACATCGTTTATCTATCCAGGTCGAAGAAGTCCTCTATTCCGCAATGGAAGATTTCTACGTCGATATTATTATTGGCCAGGGACAAGCTTCTCGCTCTATGCGTATGGATATTGCTCCGTTTACCTTGGTTGGCGCGACAACGCGAGTTTCGCTCTTGTCGCGACCTTTACAGAATCGCTTTGGAATTCAGGAGCGTTTAGAATTTTATCGCCTTGATGCTTTAGTTGAAATTATAAAAAGAAATTGCACGAT
>JAGOVF010000199.1 GCA_018060885.1 Oligoflexales bacterium
GTAACTAAGCGCGGAAATTCTGGTGGTACTACAACAGACGCAACTGAATCGAGCGGCGGTGGCGGTGCGGATACGGTGGGCGTAAACGGCTCTGGCTCCGGTGGTGGTGCTGGTGGAGATGGATATATTGACCCAATCACAGGAAACAGATTCGGAGCTGGCGGTGGAGGAGCTGGCACAGTTGCGGCTGGTGCAGGTGGTGCAGGGGGTGGTGGAGCTGGCCACCTCAATGATGGATTCGATGGCACAGCCTGTGGCGCTGGGGGTGGTGGTGGCCGACTTGTTTCTGACGGTGACGGTTATAGAGGTTGTTTTTATTTAAAGTATAAGTTTCAGTGAGGGATTTATGAGTGGTTTTTATTTTCCTTGGCCGATGAAAGTTTTGATAGTTGTTCTCTGGATTCCAGTTCACTTGTTTTATGTATGGCCTAAAAAACTAATTCAAAAATGGAAGGTTAGAAAATGAGCGAGCGCGATGAATTAATCTTATTGGGTGAGTTGAGAGAGTTTAAAGAACACTCTATGATTCGTCTTAAATCCATTGAGGAAAAAGTTGATTCGCTCGACAAGTTTAAAATCAAAGTAACCGCAATCATGGCAAGTATCATGATTTTTTTTCAGGTGTTAGCATGGGCGCTGAAGTAAAAGATTTTAATAACGACTTAGCAATGCACATTGTGCTTTACCCATATATTTCTAATCGTCCAATTACTAAAATGGATCAGGCACCAATGCCAGACGGCAATCCAGTTCTATACCTTGGCCTTGTTCTTTGTGGAAAACTTCAACATTTTGAGTTAAAAGACGATGACAAGTTTTTGGTAGAAGAAACTTATAAGGATTGCAAAAAAGAACCTGGGCTAATAACCAGAGGAAGGCACAAATTTGAAGACCATGAATCTCATGATGATCGCATTGGCATGTCTTATGCTGCCGCTGTTACTGGCCACCACGCTGCTCTGGATATTTATAGCTATGGTGTAAACCATAATTGGATTTTCAACAATGCAGGATGCGGATGGTTTAAGAACGAAAAGGGTGAGAGACAATTTCTTGCCAAATTAAAATGCTGGGATGCTAGACTTCCTGGCGTTGTGCAGCATTATAAAATTTCAGCAGATAAAAAACTAAATTTATTCGACAAAATATGGTGGGCAATTAGAATTGGTTTATTCTTTCCTGAGTCTGAATCTGGTATCCAGATGGATTGGTTAATGATTGATTTGTACCGTAGAAAAGCAGAACCTAACTTTATCATGGATTCGGCGGCTACGTTGTGGGAGCATAATCTATATGACACACCAAAGTACCCACATTTAATGGGTTCAGTGTTCGAAAAGTATTTTAATAAAGATCATCTTCTGGCAAAGTGGATGCGTGGTATAGTTTTCAAAAACAAAGAGGAGAAATAAACATGTTAACACTAGCACAAATGAAGCAACTAATCGCAGCAGCAGAAATCGCAGGGGCGGTTGGTGAAGCAGTAGTACACTTTAAGGCAATCGGCCCAGTAAGCGCAGGAGCAGTAGTAAATCTTGCTTTAACTGTAGAAGTTAAAAAAGCAGATGCGTCTATCACATTGAATGAGAATAGCGCGGCTGTACCAACAATCACACAAGCAGACGAAGTAATTTTTATACAGGGGTAATTTATGGAACAAACTAAAGCATGGTACACATCAAAAACAATCTTGGTTAACATCTTAATTGGTGTTTCTATGATTATTGGTTCTTTTAGTCCTAGCGTTGCAGAATTTATTAAAACATATTTTGCAGAGGCTAGTGGCGCATGGACAGTTATAAACATTGTTTTGCGTGCGATTACAAAAGATAAGATTTTCATCGCGTAATGAGTTTCTTAGTAATGTTGGAAATCATCAAGGGAGTGCTTGCATTCCCTGATGCTATTCTTAAAGTTATCAAGATTCTACAAAAGACAGATGCGCAAAGGCATGAAGAAATTGTAGAAAAGATTTCAAAAGAAGCTGAGCATTTCAGAGATACGGGACGCCCAAGTGCATAATTTTTACAAAGGGATTATCCTTGGCGTTTTTATCTCAGGGTGCGGAGGCGCAAGCTTTAACTTTGCGTGGAAGCATTACGGGTTAAAGGTAGCTTCCTATGATGGAAAGCTCTTAGGCGTAACAGAGGCAGACGATAAGGACTTCAAAACCTGTGAGAATAACAACTGCGTTTTGATGTATACACCTGACTTCTTTGCTTTCAAACAAGACTATTTAAGCTGTAAAGATAAGCTTATCGCGTGCGAGAAAAAATGATCTTCAATAAAATTGATATTAAAAAATATGCAATCATTGTAATGCTCTTTACTTTTGGATGGTGTTGGGACTTCATAAATATGGCTGGCAACTATCAGCGCATTGGTAGGCTGAAGATATTTTTAATTGCAGCGGCAGTAATTGGAGCGGTAAACATATCTAAAAAATGGGGTAAAGAGTTCGGCCTTTTCTTTTTTTACATTTGGTTTATCTATGTTTTAAAATCAATGCCTGTATTTTCTACAATAGAAATATTGATAATTACGGCTTCTTTGTTTTTCATACCTGAGATATTTAAAAACATATCGCCTAAGCAATTTCAAAGCTCAATAATTTATACTGGCGTGCTTCATTGTATTATTGGCGTATTCAATCTGTTCAAGATATTCCCTGTGTTGCCGATTACAAATCCACATTACTCTACGGTTGGGATGCCTCCTGTTGGATTCCTTGGACAAGAGACTTTGCTTGGACCTTATTTGGTTGTTGCTCTTGGGTTCGTTTTAAAGAGGTGTATCGATTCGGCTGGAAAGATTAAGTTCTTGTATGCTTTGATTTCATTGCTACATCTTTTAATTATTTATAAGTGCAATTCATCAATGACATTTGGTTCGCTGGCGGTAATGTCTTTGGTATTCTCGGTGTTTTATTTTGGGTATAAGTTTTCAGCAATAGTTCTTTCTGCACTGTCTAGTGTTTTCATTGTTGCATGTTTGACTATTGAGACTTTCGCATTTGGATCTGGGCGTATTGAGCCATGGAAAGATGCAATCGAACTAATAAAGGACAAACCTATATTTGGATACGGTACAGGGTTCTGGTCAAACGCAGCTCAACAGATTGCCAAGATTCGACAATACGAGTTGGTTTGGGCACAATTGCACAACGATGTCTTGCAAGGTTTATTCGAGTGGGGTGTTGTTGGTATGGCTTTTGTATTGTTTGCAATCTGCTCTATTGCGTTTAAATCGCACAAGCTAGTAGCCAAAAAAGACATACACTTTGTTCCATATGTTGCTGGATTCTTTTCACTTTTAGCTAATTGTTTAGGAAACTTCACATTCCATATCGTGCCACACGGTGTGCTTGTTCTAATGTTTGCTTACATAATAATCAACAGGGTAAAGATTTATGCCTAGATTTTTATCTCCAAGACTCAAAGAGTTTTTGGATGGAGAGATCCCTGAAAAGATTACAAACCCAATTGAGCTGTTTATTAAATCAGCAGAGTCTTGCGTTGGCATCATGGAAGAGGGAGGCGACAATCATGGAAAGATGGTTGAGGCTTTCCAGGCTACCATTGGCGGTGCGTGTGGCGAATCCTGGTGCTTGTCCTTCGCTCAATCAATGATTGCCTATGTAGAAGACCGTCTTGGCGTTTCTTGTGATTTGTTTCTAACGGAGCATTGCCTTACTCTTTGGGACAAGACACCAAAGGATCAGAAGTTTAAAGAGCCGATTCCAGGAGATCTTGTGTTGTGGCGATATGGAGAAACCACAAAGGGACATGTGGGAATTGTTTTAAAGAATGATTTCAAAGTGATAGAGGTTTGTGAAGGGAACACTGGTCCAAGCGGAATCGTAGAAAGAAACGGTGACGGCGTTTATAAAAAGATTCGCGCAAAGATAGGTACATCAAACATGCACTTGCTTGGGTATATAAGAGTTAATTTTTCTACTGAAAATAGTAGTAAGCAATAACCATTATATTAAAAATAACTGCACCGAAGAATAAACAAAGAAGTTCAAAAAATTTTCTATCCATTATTTAAACTTTCTAATTGCTTTTGAAATAGCAAATTCACCGCTATCCATCTTCCATACCGTAAAGATTATTTTGTTAATTCTTTTTCGCATTTCAATATTACTTTTACAAACTAGCACAATTATAAACCATTGAAGTAAAATTATTGAACAATAAAGCCAGTTCATTTCTTCTTCTCCCACAATAACTTCCTAAGCTTTTCTTTCTCTCTTTTACAAGCATCTTCTAGTGGCTCGTAACCGTCTTTGGTTTTCACTAGAATTTGTGTGATACCGCCGCCACCTCCTCCAGAAAGCTCTTTTCCTGTAAGGTAAGCACCTGATACCATACCACCACCAGTGAATGGTACATCTACTAAACCATCGCATCCACTTTTACAAGATGCCTTACCGCTACTGCTAGTGATGTTCTTTGCATCCCAATAAATTTTTGTTTCATACCTCAAGTCTTCAAACCCTGGGCATCCAAGAGATATTAAAACTTTAAGTGTTTCTACTATTAGTTGTGCTTTCATTTAATTTCCATCACTCTTGGCTATCTCACTCGCTAGAAGTAGCGCGGTTATTC
>JAGOVF010000200.1 GCA_018060885.1 Oligoflexales bacterium
TTTCGCCCCATAAAACAGCTATTTGGCCAAGTAAAAGGTATTCCTAAGCCTTACGTTTGGTTTTCGCCTAATTGGTACAGCTACAGTCATAGTTACAAAAGTAGCATAACAGTGACTCCTGCTATTCAGACAACCACAGGAACTAGACGCATGAATCAACACTCACTCGAAAATCAGCTCGAACTATTACATTTGCTTCAAAAATATCTGTTGGAACTTCAGCAAGCATTTGCAGGGGTATCACGCGCCTATGAAGTCCGCGTTCAGCAGTTGAGCGAAGCGGGATTGAGCAAAGAGCAGTACAATAGTTTGGTCAAAGATGGGCTACAGCCCACGCAATATAAAATTAAACAGCTGATTCAACATATTGAAAGTCACGATGCCAACCATACTCGTAAATTGATTAGAGCAACGGAAGACTATATGAGTAAGCTGCGCTGAAACGGGGGTATTCATATCTCAGCCAGTCATTAGATATTGTTTTTTATTCGTTTTGAAAATCAAAGTACGATTGCCCCGACTCCAGTTTTTTAGAGCGAAGCTGCATCTGCGACCATACTTCTTTCCAATCAGCACCTAAAGATGACATCAGGTTAATGATGGTCATTAGTTCACCGATTGGCACTTGTTGAGCCATGAGCGCAGTAGCATCTGCCACAAGCTTGAGGTCAGTGATGAGTGTCCAGCTAATATACCCAGCACAAGAGATTGACCAAGCATAAAGATGAATATATTCCCAATTTGCGCCAACGGTTATTGTCTTCTCATTTATTAGACAATACAGATGTAAACGGCAATCTTCTTCACTCATGTCTACCGCTAAAAGCGTCATCTCACGAATAAAGGCTTTTTCTTTATAAAGCAAAGTCTTACCTACAAGAGTTTGTAGGTTTTGGATGTTGTTAGGCTCTGTTAATGGTATTGTCACGGCTGGCTTTCCTGATTTATTTAAATGCCACACCACCGTAAACAACAATAGGGTCTGTATCCTCATCAAATGAGGGGGCTAGTTTGTTGAAATCGGTTTCTTTCCAGCGTGATGAGTTTCTGTCAATGATAGACAGCAAGCGATTAGGGGCATTCCGTAGAAGAATCTGCCCGTTATATAGCCAGTAAGGTTCATTTTGCGCTCTAAGCTTTTCAATCAGCGCTTGCATTTCATACAAACACAATTCGTTTTTTGGGCAGCGTAAAAAGCGTCCACCCTCGTTTGGGCTATTTTTCCAAAATACACAATAGGTATATTTATAAAAAAAAGGGTTAGGATGCAGACGCATCGCGTAGCTCATCCCATGAGTCTCTCCTTCTGCTCTTTGCTTGTTAAGTTCTTTAAAACTGGGAGTTCTCATAAAAACATCTCAAAATAGGGGTTATAAAACACAAGTCAAAAAAAAGCGGAACATCGACGACTTTGCTCAAAATAATGCTGCACGATGTACAGAAGAATTTTAAGAAGCTCTTTATATAATTTTTATACAAAGAACCACAAAGTTTGGATATTCCGCTTTCTAACTAAAATTGCCCAAAAAACATCATGGCAACTCTCGCTAACAGTAATTTTAGGCATGGATGATGATTTTTACAAGTCTTTTTAGGCTTGAACAAAATGCCATGTATAATCCTAAATCACGGCATTTAGGCGTTCTTCTAAATCATCGTAGCTATGACCAAAAAACTCATAATAATAGTCGGTAGGCTGATAGGTTAATTCATCTAGCAGAGAAAAAAAAGTACCTACATTTTTGCCTACGGACACAATCGCTGCTGCTGAGCCTACTGCACCAGCGAATCCTGCTTGTATCAAGGGGGCACTGGCGATGGTAGCGATACGCTGATTCTCGGCGTGACCCCACAATTTCCCCACTAAAAACACATTCACCAAACTGACATAGATACGTGCGTCGACACGAAAGGCGCGATGTGGAAATGCGGCTTCTAAGCCTTCTCGCCCGCCTTTCGCAACTATTTCTAATTCATCTAAGGAGCGGTCAAACAAATCAAACTCGCGCTCAGATAGAGGAAAACAATAAGATATTGCTGCGTTTCTTGCATAGCCATCATCTTCCAAAAACTGCACAAAACCAGCTCTGAAGTTGATAGCTATGTCATCTATGGTTTGTTTGCGAAAAGCGATGTATTTGGTGAGAACAGTATCAAAATTATAGACTGTAGGCACCCATGTAAACGCACGATTCGGCTGCATGACTTGCTTCTGTGTAGCCATTGTTGTTTGATTTTTTAGGGATGGAACGTCAGATGAAGGTGGTTGTGCATCTTCTTCTAGATATATGTTTGTCTGTGAGTCCTTTTTTTGATTGTTGGCATAATATGCGGCGATTACGCGATCGACAAATGCCTCATCTTTTTCGAACGGTGCGCGTAATTTCTCAAATTGAAGTTGAGTATTCTCACTAAGTTGTAATAAATATTTCATGTGATGCTCTGAGTGATGAGTTTGTGAAGATCATGATATGTAAAAATAAAAATAAATACAATGAATTTTTAATTTTATTTTTTATTATATTTATCCGTGCCGACTAGCGCATCACAGTAGTTATTGATGTGGATGTTAAGATTTTGTAGCATTAGGCAATGCCAACTTCCCTAAATCCTAAATGTCCTAAATGTAGGCGTGGAGGATGTATGTAGTAATTTTATTTTGTTTATTATTTTTTATTGTAAAAATATAATTTTTCCTAAATCGTTATAGCTACTACCAAAAAACTCATCAAAGTGGATAGTGGGCTTAAAGGTTCTAGCATCAAGCAAGCCAAAAAAAACACCCACATTTTTGCCAACGGATACAATGGCTTTTGCTGAACCTTCCGTATGCGCGAATCCTGCTTGTATCAAAGTGGCGATACGGTCAGCCGTTGTACGATTCCACAATTTACCGACTAAAAACACATCCACCAAACTGACGTACATACGCTCATCGGTACATAAAGCACGATGTTGAAATGCGGCTTCTAAGCCTTTTTGTTTGCCTTTGGCAACTATTTCTAATTCATCTAAGGAACGGTCAAACAAATCAAACTCGCGCTCAGACAAGGGAAAGCAATAAGATATTGCAGTGTTTTTTGTATAGCCATCCTCTTGCAAAAATTGCACAAAGCCAGCTTTGAAGTTGATAGTTGTGTCATCTACGGTTTGTTTGCGAAAGGCTATATATTTGGTAATGACATGATAAAAATTGTAGTCTGTAGGCACCCATGTAAATGCACGATTCTGTGGTATAGCTTGTCCCTGAATGGTGATGTCTGTGGCGATTGTTGTTGGATTTGTTGGCCGAGTCATTGATAAAAAAGGCACAGGGTTGATGTTTCTTAAATCATATCCACACATAAAAAAACACGCTTCCAACGCATGACAGCGTGCAGTTAAATCACCTTCATTTTTAAAGAAATTTCCTTTTTTAAGAATTTCTTGCATTATCCAGCCTAATTTGACTTGATACTGTGCCCAGCTATGGCTTGAGACTTGTTTTGTGTAAAACTCTGGTGCTATTGGCAAATTCGAGTCCAACTCGCCCACATTACGCACCTGTTGCCCACGCGCCTTACCTGTAGGAAAATGAAACATGGGACTTAATGCTAAGGTGTTGCGTTCTAATGTGACGCGGCAAAATCCAGCCATTGCACCAACACGACTGTCATAGATTGGACTGCCAGAGTCATCAAGCAAGGCAAAAATTTTGGTGAGACCGCTATCGTAACGCGCAATGGAGTGGGCATTTAATTGCTCTAAGTGCTGTTCGCCATTGAGTGTGAGTAGTACTTGTGTCTGCGTTAAATAGTGTATTAATTGATTGTGTCGTGCTTTACGCTGTAGAAAGGCGACCGCACCGCTGACTCCACCCCATTGCAAAACAGCGAGGCAAGCTTTGAGTGCATATTGTTCATCACCTGAGTTGACGGCCTCTCGTAAGCGCAGGCGTAATAAATTAAGTGATTTTTTGGTTGATAGCCAATCACTACTTTCAATCATTTGGTTGGTATGCCAGTCTGTCCATGATGTTTTCCACATGTAATGTGTGAGTACGCTTTCTATACCAGTCACTTGTGCGTTGATACCGTTAGGCGTAAAACGACTGTGCTTTACGCGCAAATGTAGATTGAATTGCGCTAAGTAAACGGTTTGCCATTCGATAAAAAGTTGCACTTCGTTTAAGGCCAAAAAATGGGCTTTATTCATTATTTTACTCGTCAGAAGTTCAGAATTGACTTAATAGTAGCAGCAACTCTCTGAGTTAAACTAGCTTGTAGTGGTGGTAGTTAGTAGTTGGAGTTAATTAAACTTGGCAGTTATTTCAGCGTTCTATACGATGGCTCACGTTTTGCTATTATAAAGGTCAAAAACCATGCACACCGTTACTTGTCTTGCCTGTGGTTGGGTGAGTGTTGCCTATAGTCGCGCACAAGCAGAGAAGGAAGTTGCTGAATTTAATAACTATTTTGACGCACTCACCGAAAGTCAACGTCTTGCTTATTATCGAAATAAAAAGGCTGATATCAAACGATATGAGCAATGCTTTGGCTGTGGAGGCTCTTACCAAAATTTTCGGCGTGCGATAAAAGAAGACTGCCCTGATGGGGCGACAT
>JAGOVF010000201.1 GCA_018060885.1 Oligoflexales bacterium
AGGCCATTCCTATTGCAGACTACACAGAGTTTACTTGTAGACAAATCCGTGACAGCTTCCACGCCACACTCTACAAGGAATAACAATTTAATTAAATTTCTGAATCAATTCCCATGTGTGATCGCTTAATAACTTAACTTCGGCTTGCAGAGTCAGTTTACTTCCTGAAGCGCCCCACTCATCTTTAGCGATGAGAGATAGAAATTCTTCGCCATTTTCCCGCAAATATAGAAAATAATTTTTGCCAATTATAGGTTTAAAATTAATTTTAGCGCGATAAACATCCATAGAGACATCTACTCTATCCTTAACTTTAGTTGCGTGTTTCATTGCAAGTTGCATAAATTCGGCCAACATAGACATTGTAGCCCTCGTCTGCTCCTGCATTGCGCTCAAAGCCTGGGCCTTGATCACTCCTTCTTGGGTAGGTTGAATCGCAACACCACCAACATTATGGGGGTATTCCATGAGGCCGGGGATGTCAGCTGCCATGCGCTCAAGGTAATCCATTTGCTGCTTTGAAAATTTTTGTGGAGTGTATTGAATTTGTTTTTTAGTTTGTTTAGAAACTTTTTTTGACTTTTTTTTAGAACTACTTTTTTTAGAACTGCTTATTTTAGATTTAACTTTTTTAGAATTTCTTTTTTCTACAATACCCATAAGACTCATTTAGAAGTCAGATAAATTAAAATGGTGCTCCACAACGAAGCCACTCTATCATAAGCTTTTGCTCAGTCAAGTTTAATAGCCTATTTGGCGGCATAGAAGGAGCGTTTTCTCCGGCCAAAGTTGGCAGCACTAAATTAATTAAAGGCAAAAACAATTCATAAGAATCTAAATTTATTTTATCCGGTGCGCCTGCGCGAAAATCATTAGTTAAATTTTGGCTATGACAAGCTAGGCAATTTTTAGCAATAAATCCGGCTGCAAAATTTTCATAGCTTAAACTTGTGCCATTTGGACAAGGGCTGAGATTTTGCGTCTTTGCAGGCCCACTCTTTTCTGGATTTTTTTCTAAATCAGAAACATTCCTGGTCGGTTCAACTTCATCCCCAGGATTACCACAAGCTGAAACGACAATTATTATTAGACCTAAAATACTAGACTTCATGCTCTACTCAACATTGCAGCGAGCGGTTTTAAAGACGAAGGAAAAAGCTCGTTAATAGTAAGTCCATATTTTAAGAAGATAGCTGCAAATACATTTTCAAAGCGCAGAGGATCGCCTGCAAGTAGCTCTTCACCAAATATTGGGTCCAACGGCCGTCCGATCAACATGTCATCGCTTAAACCGACAGTCGAGCCTCCTTTCAATCCGGGACCATGAAGTAGCATTGATGTGTAGGGCCAAGGTGATTTAAATTCTTCTGAATTTAGTTGAGGTGAACGCCCTCGCTCACTAGCAACAATTATAAGCAGATTTTCTATTTGATGCTCGCTAGCGGCATATTCACAAATTTGATTCAGTCCAATAAATAAATTATTAAAAAGCTGCGCTTGCTTATTAAAGTAATCTTCCTGAGTGTTCCATGCCATTGCATCGCCCACGCGCATTGCTACACTTTGTGCAAAATCACCTTTAAATAGGTTTAGGGCAAACTTTGCTGTTTCTATCCAACTATTTTCGGAATTGCGTTCTGAATGTATGTACAAATCTCTTATTATATCATCCAAGCGGTGAAGAGCGTTCAATTGAGATCTAAGTACCTTCGTGCGCTCAAAGTCTCGCGACTGCTCTCGAAATTTTTTTATAAATCGCGAATAGTTATTGAATAAATATTCTTCGATTTCTGAACTCTGACCCTGCGTTTTATTTGTTTGCTCATTCTCAGATGAGATTGCATTTAAATACTCTTGATTTATACCAACAGATAATTCAGCTGCAGTCGAACTAAAATCGCTAATATCTATTCGCATATGCGGATAGGGTAAGTTTGGCTTTTGAGCACCATAAAAATCCAAATATGCTTTTCTTCGCAAAGGTTTTTTGCGATCATTTGTTGAAAAAAGTGCTTGAGCTGCGGCAGGAAATGCAAGGCTCGATGTATAAATGCCATTCACTATTACTGAATTTTGCCCATACTTTTGAAAAAATTGATCGACACTTTGTCGATTATCATGACCCACATAGGTCAATCCACCAGACCCTATTTTTGCTTTCTGTCCACTTTCCCTGTCTATATTTGAAATATTAATTTTCGGATCAAAAACCATAGTTTGATCCCAGCCACCTTCACAATATAAAAAGAGAATTTTAGGTAGCAATGTCGATTCTTGAGCCAGAATCTGTCGACGCCCCAAAGCTAGAACGCTTGATCCGAAAATCAATTTACTTGATAATTGTCGTCGATTGATTCTCAATAGTCGCTTCCTAATAGGTTAAAAATTCAGCGCTCATCATGACTGCAATGAGAACATATTTCCACGATTCTGAAGTAGTCTTAGTTGCACTCGCTTGGTAGAAAATATCCATCAACTCTGACTTTTGGCTATTCTCTAATTTTTCACCTACCAGTCGCCACCAAATTTGTGAAATTTGCTTATCAACTACATCTCTCTTCTTTACATCTGGATTACTCTTCCAAATCTTAAATAAATTGCTATTTCTTTGGGATTTATTTGTAAGTTCATATTGAATCAAAGCATCAGAAAACTCTTCCACAAATCCTTGGACGGCCTTCATATAAAAGAAACTTGGCAAGTAGCTATTTGCTTGCCATTGCTCCTGTATGCCAAATTCAAGGTCAGCATAGTTGCTTATTTCAACATCAGAAGGCAAAAAGTCCTTTGCTATTCCCCAAAAATGCGCGGCGGTCATAAATCTTACTGTGTGATCATCTTTTTCATAAGAAATCGCAGTTTGTAAATACAATTCAGTTTTAAACATTTTTTTGAACAACTCTTGAATAGCTTGCTCTCGCCAAATTGAGAGATGCTGAATAAGCTCATCACTTTTGTTCACAGAAGAATCAAAATCTTGCTGAAAAAAAGTACCGATGATTCTTTGCAGATAGCATATATTTATTTTTGCGTGGGATTGAAAAGCTTTTTGTTTTTCTTGGACTGTTTGGTAATCACTGCCTTTAAATCTACCTTTTGAATTAGAAGCTTTGAAAGTAATGCCTTCAAATTGCCCCTTTAGATCAAATGAAAATCCAGCGCTCATATCAGAATATTCTGAATAGATCTTATGACAAGCCGCACACCTTTTATTGGATTGACTATGTTTAATGAGCTCGCTTAGTTCTTTTGGTTTATCAAACTCATGAAATGTGTGCATTTCATCCAATCTAGTTTGCTCACAATCTAATATCTGGGCCAATTCTCTACCTCGTTCAACCTTAGCCTCTTCTTTGTGAGATATTAGATGATAGTAGATTGCGTTGAGCGCGAGAATGCCCAGTTCGGGTCTCTGATCTTGATATTGACCATAAATAGTTTTGTTTATTAAATCTTTCTCAATAACTTCTACATTATAGAACTCGCTGATTTCAGCTGGGATTTTTGTACTATAGCTGCTTAACACTTCTAGCCAATTACTTTTTTTTAATAGGATATTTTCAAAAAATAAATTGAGTTCTGAAAGAATTTTTAATTTATTTGACTTAGATTTATTTGACTGAGATTTATTTTGATTTGTTTGTAAAAATTGTTCATTTATAGGGTGAATATTTTGTTCTATATTTAATCCAAATATTTCTGCATGTCGCGCTCCTAGTGACTGCGCGATTTTAATTTTTTGCTCAAAGAATGCGTCGATTAAGGTACTTGAATTCGATATTAAATTATTTTGATCTAACTCTAATAATTCTGCCTCACTTGGCAATCTTGAAAATAAATCTAAGGTCAGACGTCGTAATATCCTTTCCGGAGACCTAATGACTTTCTTTTTTACGGCATCTTCATTTTCAATTTTTTGATCAGTAGACTCAGCGATTTGAATATTTTTTGTTTTTTTTTCGTTACGAAAAAAAATTCCTTCAAACCCACACGATGGGAGAGTTATTAGGTTGAGTAAAATTAATATTTTTTTTAAATTCTTCTGCATGTTCCAAAATTTCTGTCAGCGACCAAATGAGCACCCTAAATTTATTATCCTGCTTAAAACCTCAACTACGAAGCTTTTGCGCTTATGTTTTAACCATATGATTTTTATGTATTTTTTCTTAAATGAGCGAAATTTACTAATTTTATGATATGCAACAAACTAGGTAGTTAGCTTTTTCGAGGATTTTTGTGCTTTTTACCTTCTTTTTAAAATCAATTCTTAACTTAAGCCGATTTTTTAATAACTTATTGGTTTTTTTGTTGTTTTGCTTAGCTGGTCACAGCTGCAGCAGCACTTCAAAACCTCAGAAAGAAGCCGTGGACCAAGAAACCACGCCACCTATTAAGGTAAGTACTTCAGATACAACTGACTCCAATTCTGCAACTCCCAATGTCGTAAGCAAGAAGCCACGTAATCCCGTCAATCTTGACCGCAAGGATGTAACTTTTTATGTGTTAAACGAATCGGTGACGCCTTTGCAAATGCAGCTAAATAACCTCTGGATATCGGGCCAAGTCGAAATGACACCACAGA
>JAGOVF010000202.1 GCA_018060885.1 Oligoflexales bacterium
GTCAGTCTGTTATCGATGCTTATCACCAAGCAATACAATTCGGAGCCCATATAGAAAAGCCACCACGCACAACTTGGAAGGGCACACCCTTGCATGAATTATGGTTTAAAGATCCCGATGGAACTCTTATTGAAATTTATGCAAGATTGACAGACAAAGAACTCATTGAAAAACCTACCGATGAATTGCCGGTGTATTTGGTGCCAGGAACAAAGTAGCCTAATGCATCATTTTCAAATAAATTGGCTCGCAACTACTCTTCCATTCTGTATTGCTATTACTGCTCCTTCCGGAATTGGTTTCCATGCTTCATTAGATAAGGGTACACTAGCAATTAGCACGATTTGTTGTGCTGAATTGGCATCAGGTAATTTGCTTTCACGAACGAAACTAGTGGGCTCGTCGACGGGACATTCTAAACTAAATAGTGCAGGAGCGCTTACCTTACCTGTTAAAGGCTGAATGCGGCGATCAGCATGAGCAAACAGCGCATCTCCGTCAGCATAGAGAAAGCTGGCGGGTCCAAAGCGGCGAAGTGTTGCCGCTATATTAGCTACTGCGTCGAGGCGCGCATTTAAAGAAGGGAATACACCATATTCGTCTTCAATTCTTCTAAGAATTTCAAGCAATAATAAAAAAGCTTTCTCTGAATCCGTTTCACCAAAAGGCTTGAATCTGCCTTCAGTATAAAGTTGTGAATTTTCTAAATTATTTAAATTGCCATTGTGAATAAAAACTCGTTTGCGGTTGTTAAGCTCTCGGACGAACGGACCTGTGTTTTGCAAACCAACGGGGCCTTGCGTCGCGTGACGGATATAAGCCATGCAAAGATTTGTCAAGGGCCCATCTTTTTCGAGCTGACGTACTTCATGACTAGAATCCGCTGCCGATGCTCCTTGGTAAAGAGCGATTTCAGAACCTTGAAAATATGCAGCACCCCAGCCATCGCGATTTCTACTCGATCCTTGTGCGTGTGATGCGAGAACAGTTAGCGATTTAGATAGCCTTGCTGGATGTCGACAAGACATGGCTAGAAGTTCACACATTGTGATTAAAAATCATTTCTTTTTACCTTTTTCAACACTTTTAAATTTTACATACTTCCAAAGATTGCACCAATTCCAGCTGTGATAAGCATGGCAAACGCTCCCCAAAAACAAACACGTAGCGCACTTTTCCAAATCGATGCTCCACCGACAATAGCCGCTAATATACCAAGTACAGCTAAAAAAATGAGCGAAGCTCCGGAGACGAACCAGATAAGTAAATTCGATGGCGACAATACTACTAACAATAGTGGTAAAGCTGCACCAACTGTGAAGGCGCCCGCAGATGCAAGGGCAGCTTGCAAGGGACGCGCAATGAAAACTTCATTGATTCCCAATTCATCTCGCGCATGACTACCAAGTGCATCGTGCTGCATTAATTTTTGAGCAACCTGAGTTGCCAAAGCCAAATCAAGTCCTCTACGTAAATAAATTTGCGCGAGTTCAGCAAGCTCGAATTCAGAATTATTTTCGAGTTCGAGTTTTTCACGGTTTATATCAGCTTTCTCCGCATCCGCTTGCGAACTCACTGAAACAAACTCTCCCGCAAACATTGACATCGCTCCTGCAACCAGCCCGGCTATACCTGTTAGCAAAATATTTTCGCGCGTGGCTTGCGCTGCTGCCACGCCGAGAATAAGGCTCGCAGTAGAAACAATTCCGTCATTCGCACCCAAAACTGCTGCCCTTAACCAGTCAATGTGCTGCGAACGATGCATTTCAGGTAGTATTTGATATTTGGACAATTAATCTCCGATCTGTAATTAAATAATGTTACCTGTTTAATCGTCCTTCGAAATAAGACCGCTGCTGCTTACAACCTCTACATCTATTAGTGCTATTTTTTCGAAGTATTGCCTTTGCTCACGTATAGGCCACCATCCGTATAATAGAGCTTCTAAGGGATGCCACATTGCAACCCAGCCTATAATAGTTAGACTCACACTCGCTAAATTAGTAATTCCAGTTGCCACATTTACCGAATCAATTAACTGTGCCAATGTAAGGCAAGAGATAAGGGTCACTAAACCAATCAAGAAGAAAAATCGAGCCGTTCGATTGCGTTTGGCCAATTTGGCTTTTACCAAAACTGATTCATAACAAAAGTATGCTTTTATTGCATCTTTAATTGCGAAACTATTTTCTAAGTTTAGATCTTCGTGGTCCGCAGAAAGCAATCGTATTTTCATTTTGGTTCTAAGCGGGAATTCTTCAACAGCGCTAACCAAGTAGTCCACAAATTGCGGATCAAGATCGCGCTCGCGAAAAGGCGCAGGATCACGCTCGTTGTAAAGTTGGCGAGAATTTTTTATAGCAACTTCAACAGTGATGGTTTCATCTTCATTTTTATATCGTGATTTTTTCTGTTCACTACTCATACATCAATTCGCCCTTCCTATTGCAGCTCATATAAATCAGCAAGTTTTCTAAATGTTTTATTATAGGAAAATGATATAAGTCGATGATTGGGAGTCAAAATCTCCACTAAGGCGCGAATTAGAATTGAGATCCAGAAATTTTGTCGTAGCAACTTACACTACCTACTTTTTGTTCATACTCTTATGACGCTTTATAGCCAAGAAAATAATGAATTTTCTAGCAACTGCTGAAATTCCAAATCCATCTAAGTCAGTAAAATCAACCCAAAAATATCCATCGTGGCAAGATACACAAGTATAAAATCATCCCAATTAGCTCAACCAGAGATTGAAATATGATAACGACTGCCGTAAGTCATGCGACAACCTTGGCTGTGAGGGCGGCTATAAGAAACTACTTTTCTTAAAAATATGTAGTCACTTAAAATAAAGACTACGAATCAATCGCTCTACCAGCACATGCAGTCAGTATGACTAATAGCCAAGGTGGAATTTTCCATATCACCAGTAGCAAAAAAGCTATCGTGGCAAGAACAAAATCGCTTTTGTTATGAATTGCACTGGTCCAAACCGGGTCGTAAAATGCAGCAAGTAGTAGTCCGACGACCGCTGCATTAATTCCTTGCACAGCACTTATCATACCTTTGTACGAACGAACGCGTTCCCATAAGGGTAAAACACCGAAAAGCAAAAGAAACGCAGGAAGAAAGATTGCAAGCAAGCACAATGCTGCTCCCAGCCAGCCAGAAGGCTGAACGCTGGAATTTGCCCCTAAATAAGCGGCAAATGTGAAGAGTGGACCAGGAAGTGCCTGCGCCGCTCCATATCCGGCTAAAAAAATATCATTTGTAAGCGATCCGCTCGAAATGACTTCAGTTTGCAACAATGGCAAGACGACATGTCCACCACCAAACACCAAAGAACCAGCACGATAAAATGTTTCAATTTGTTGAAGAGCAGGAATGTCAAAGTACTTTACTGCGATAGGGAGCAAGACCAAAAGACCGAAAAATAGCAGCAAGGAACTTATAGCAAACATCTTGGATAATCGAGCCATCGGAATTACATAGGGCTGCGGTTTAATAGAATTGTGCAAAAACAGTCGGCCAGCAATTCCACCAACTACTATCACTGCGATTTGTCCAGCTGCATGTGGAAATGATAATACAAGGATAGCAGCGACAAGAGCAAAAGCAGCCCTCAGGCGGTCAGGACATAAAGTTCTTCCCATTGCTAATAATGCTTGAGCGACCACGGCGACAGTAAAAACTTTCAAACCGTGCAGCCAGCTATATCCAAATGCATCCGTAAATTTTGAAATTCCAAGCGCAAAAAGTACCATAATGATTGCCGACGGAAGAGTGAACCCCACCCAAGCTGCAATTGCACCAAAAATTCCCGCACGCCCCAGGCCTAATGCTATACCAACTTGACTACTAGCTGGCCCGGGAATGAACTGACAAAGAGCAACTAATTCTGCATAGGCTTGTTCGGAGAGCCACTTTCTTTGCTGAACGAATTCGTTCCTAAAATAGGCTAAGTGAGCTATTGGCCCACCGAACGCAGTCAAACCAAGGCGAAGGAAGACCAAAAATGTCAACCAAAGCGCAGACCAACTCTTTATAGTTGCTTTGTTTTCAATTTGCAGCGAATTCAAAGTAACTCCCGCCTCTACCCACTAAAGAATTGTCCAAATTAAATGTTTCCTTCCTGAGACTGTGCTCGAACGCCCGACCACTTCGATGCATTGAGTCGCAGCGACTAAATCCCCAGATGTTTTTTTTTCTTCGATGAGACGTTCCATCCAAGTATGTATGCCATCGTCATCAATCTTGGCCATAATTTTTTCGCCAAGATACGGCACACCCAATGCTCTAATTCTCGCATATAGAGCTTAGCTGTGCCATACGCTTTTAGCGCACAGTGCCTGACTCGAAAAATTTCCACGAATTCGCGCAGAAATACGCTGTTGGCAGGTTTGTTGGGCAAATACTCTGGTGCTTCACCAGTTCTAAAGTATTCTTGCCAACCGATTGCCTCTAGCTTTGTCTTAAAAGAATTTTGGCTCTCTTTACCATGATCATCGCGCCATCTAATTTAGTGGTTGCCTGCTAGCGTTTTCTTATAATAGGACGTGATGGGTCTCCAT
>JAGOVF010000203.1 GCA_018060885.1 Oligoflexales bacterium
CGCATATAGATTAGACAGCGCCGAACAGCAGACGGTCGTAGACAACGCTGCTTTTTTACCTCTGTTTGCAGCAGCTCTTAGCAGTGAAATCATATTTCAACAGCGGCGTATACGCGCACGCATCAAATGGCCCAACGACCTCGTTTACAATGGCAAAAAACTTGGCGGTCATCTTATAGAAACGCAGGCGCAGGGACAAAACATCCATAAACTCGTCATTGGAATCGGTGTGAATTTGAATCACAGCCCAATTCTTGGCGGCGACTACCCCGCAACTTCTTTAGCTGATCTTCTGGAAACTACTTTTTCCTTTTATGAGTGCTTTGATTTAGGCCAGGCAATTTTTGCCTACTATAAAAAAATAGATTTTTTAAAACAGCTAAAAGACCCTGAGTTTGTTGCAAAAATGTGGCGACTCTATCAAAACAATAAATTAGCTGATGGCCAGATTTGGAGCCTGCAGAATGCCCCCGAAAAGTTTTTTTTACAAAAACAAGAAAAACATCTCCATTCAGATTTATATTTACAAAGCCTCGAAATAGATGACACAAGCAACAAAAAAGAATTAATAGAAGTCAGTAGTAGCTTTCATCCCTATAGACTCGCAAGCATGCAATCCAGCACAAAAACACCACCCTTACTTTTACTGGATATCGGCAACACACGTAGTAAATTTTTATTTTTAGAGAACGCTTGGGATTCTGCTGTAGAAAAGGCTAAAATTCTTAGCCTTGTTAACAATGATTTAAAGGAGCCTGTAAACGAGCTTGAGAAGCAACTGCTTCAGCAGACAAGAGTTTCAAAAGAAAGCTCACTACCCCCACAGCAAACAGTCATTTACTATACTAGTGTCAATCCTTCGGCATTAACGCAAATCAAGGCTGCATTGCCGGAGCAGAATTTTATTTTTATCGAAGTGGAAAAAAAGCCGCTGCACTATCGTCAGAAAAATTATGCGTTTGAGCAACTTGGTGCCGACCGTTTTTTTCTTATAGAAGCAGCTTTAGCCAAAGTCCCTCGCAAGCAACGCTTTTTAAAAGAAGCTCAAACGCTCATTGTGATATTCAGTTTTGGCACAGCTTTAACCGTGGACTTTGTGACACAGAATGGCGCCCATATAGGTGGTTACATTGTACCTGGTTTACAAGGCTCATTGTCTTCCTTAAGCGAAAAAACCGCGCGTCTACCCAAACTTCAATTCAATCAACATTTAGATTTAGCTTCGAACTTTTCATACCACCAAGATCTGCCTTTTGGAGCTAACACTGAGAGCGCTATGCTTCAGGGGCAACTGACTCTTTTTCAGTCTTTTGTGATGTCTTGCCTCTCTCAAGCACAGCACTCTTTCCCAGAACTACCGCTGCAGATTTATTGCTGCGGTGGTGATGCTCACGTTATGCGGAATTTTTTTGAACATTTAAAACAACAGCCTCGCAACGCTCTTCCAGGCGGAACTTTAGGTGAGGTCTCCAGAGTTCAAGATAATTTTTCTTTCGACGAACGGCTTATGTTTACTGGGCTACGAGCTCTTATACTCGGCGGCGACCTTCAAGAAACAAAATAGACAACAACATAGAGCTAAAATTGACTATAAGTCAAAAATTGAGTGTTATTTTGAATTATGTTCCAAAGAGATCTTTCCTTGTTTAAGGAAAAAGATTCCGCTAAATTACCTTTTCAAATTAGAATGCAGAATATTAGAGGTGCGCGGCAATGAACGAAAAACACTACCAGAATTTTTCTGATTTATTAAAAGCCCTAGGCGAAAACCCAGATCGTGAAGGTCTCGAGAAAACACCAAAACGCCATATCCACGCCCTCGAATTTCTCACTGAAGGCTACCGCACCGATGTAAAAAAAATCATAAAAAGTGCGCTTTTTACTGTCGAATTCAACGATATGGTTATTGTTAAAAACATTGAATTCTACAGTGTTTGTGAGCACCATGTTTTGCCCTTTTATGGCCAATGTCACGTTGCCTATATCCCGGATGGAAAAATAGTCGGTTTGTCTAAAATTCCACGCATCGTCAATGCCTTTGCGCGGCGCTTGCAAGTGCAAGAGCGCATGACCAATCAAATCGCATCTGCCATCCAAGAACACCTTAAACCGCAAGGGGTGGGTGTTATTTGTGAAGCCCGCCACATGTGTATGATGATGCGCGGCGTCGAGAAACAAGCTTCTTCAACTGTGACAAGTTGCATGCAAGGGGTTTTTCAAAATAACGAAACTCGCAAAGAATTTCTCAGTCTAGTCAAGCAGTAGCACCACCTTTTTGCTTAACTGCAATATACGCTATAATACTGGGTGCTCTGTGCGTCCAGTTTACGCACACCCTCTCTTTGGTTCGCGAAAAAAATCTAGTCGAAATAGGGGCGGCATTGTATGCGTTTATCAAGAAAGCAATATTTGAATTTAGTTACAATTTGTCTATTACTAGTCATAGCACCTATAAGTCACGCCCAAGTCCACTGTCCCACACAAAAAATTTCCCATAACAATCTAAAAAGAGAAATTTACATCTGTGGTTTAAGCGGAGGTGGCGAGGGCATAAGTATTGAAGCCTTTGCAAGCAAAGAGTGTCGCAAAAAAAACAACTCCTTAAACGCTCTCGAGCTTAATGAACAAGGCAGTAAAAGGCTTTTGCGCATTGATTTAGATACTGTAGACCTGATTCCAGGTGTCCGAATTCCGCTCGTCACATCCGGCTATATGGCGACAGACTGCATAAAAGATAGCATAGAAGTACAAAGCTGCCGCGACTACTATTACAAGTCAAACAAACTCGGCACTCATAAGATAGGAACTCTCTGCGACTTAAGTTCAACACAGGAGCTCGGACAACGTGATCCGATTGCACTCGCGCTCGGTGAACCACAATTTATGAAAACAAACTGGTCTTGGGCTCCCATTGTAAACTCAAAAAGAAAAATAGCAGATGCAGATTTCTGCTTATATGGTTTAGACTCTAATTCTGAAATTTGCTCGGAAAAGCCTTCTCGTGAGTAAAAAGAATCAAATTGAATCGCAAAACTTTAGTGTGGCTAATTTTATTAAACACAAAAAATTGTATAGAGTTCTCATTGCAGTTTTTCTAACTTCTTGTCTAACAAGGCTCGGCGCAACTGCACTAGCGCAACAAATTAAGAACCCAGAAAACCTTATCAAAGTAGAAAAAGCTACGTCACCTGCTTCAGGCCAAAACGATAACGAATTACTAAAAGCGCTGCCAGATTTTCAATCTCTTAAACCGCTTTTGACCCTAGATTTTTCTGCGTTACAAAACAACTACCACCCTTGGCGCCAATACACCGGAGAATTTCGCGAGCTACATCATTTTTCCTATGACTTTGGCTATGGGCAAAGTGTTTTTCACATTAACAAACTCGCGGGTTTAACTTCACAAAATCTAACCGCTAAAAGCCAAATCCACAGATTCCATTATAATTTCTATTTGCCGATTTACGATCGGCTTGGCTATTTTCTCGGATCGAGTTTTGGGGTCGTGTTCGATAGTCCCGATAACGAAAAGCTCGATTTTGAGTCTCAAAGTATAGAATTTCCCGGGCTCACTCTTGGCCTGAGTTACAATTTTAGCCCCTTATTAAGACTCAATATGACTTTCATGGCCGGCATTGAAAGAATGCATGACCTCAAAGCCCCGTCAGCGAGTGATGCTTCTCAAGAACAGACCTTAGCCATCAATCTACGGACTTGGGACCGCAGCGTCGGTTTAGATTATTTCTATCGTTTGAATTGGGCGCTAAAATTCAGTTACCACCAAAAAATTTCCAGCTATTCGCCGCCTAAAGACGCCAACAAAACCCATCTGGATGCCAGTTTTTCAAAAAGTGCGGCATGGTTTGGACTTGGCATTAGCTATCATTTGATCTAACTTAAAAATGTCCCTGAATCATTAAAATTAATCCGGAATGAGTTTTATAATGGCGAATCTTGGCCGAAGCTATTTGCAAGCACGTTCTTGTGCCGCAACATTGATGTCTCACATTGATACAGCTTTAAAGAGTCATAAATTACCACCTGTAAAAACAGCACTTGTTTTAGGATCAGGATTTGCTGAGCTGGTTGATGTAGGTGAGCCCATTCTTAAAGTGTCCTATTCTGCACTCCCGCATCTACAAGCACCAAAAGTTACAGGACATGGCGGAACATTTAGCCTCAACCGCATGAATGGCGAATTAATTCTACTTTTAAATGGTCGCTTTCATGTTTATGAAGGTTATGAACCCATACAAAGCTGTTTTCTAATCATGGTTCTGCATGCCCTTGGCATTAAAAACGTCCTTTTAAGCAATGCTGCCGGGGGACTAAATGCCAACTTTAAAATCGGCGACCTTATGGTCATCCAAGATCACATAAATCTTTTAGGACTATGTGGCTTGCACCCCTTAATTGGCCTTGATAGTGAGACTCAGGCCATCGGTTCTCGATTTTTAGCTTCTGCGCATTTGTATGATCGCAATCTTCGCGCGCTCTTTTTACAGGCTGCACATCTAACGCCAGCTTTACAGATTCAACGTGGAATCTACCTTTGTGTAAGTGG
>JAGOVF010000204.1 GCA_018060885.1 Oligoflexales bacterium
GCTTTAGCGTATTATCGCAAGGCACTAGCAATCGTTCCTGATGATGCTGAAGCTATGCTAGGACTTGCATTGGTCTATCGAAGAGTCGGGCTTCTAGATGAATCGGCTCATTGGTTAGAAAAATGCTTGGGCTTTAGTGAAACTGTTCGTCGGGCGATAGTGACGATTGTGCAAGTTGCAGGTGAAAGTAAAGATGAAAAATACGCGATAAGACTGCTTGAATCAGCTATCGAAAGTGTTGGCGAACATCAAGCTTTGCTCGTAGCTCTCGGTGAATTATTAATCAAACAAGGAGAGACCTTGCGAGGCTCATCTATGTTGAAAAAAGCCCTCGAATCTCCCAGTTCTGTTTAAAAATCCGATGAATTTTATTACGTTCTGCACATTGCAAATTCATATTTAGCAGTGTAGAATCGCCCGCGCTGTTCAATTCAATCGTAGCCAAGTTATACAAAATAAAAGGGAGAATTCGCCATGTCCTTTAGATCCGTAGTGATGCAATTATCAAAACTAGTTTTGACATTGATGGTATTTGTAGGAACAAATAGCTTACATGCAGATGAGAGTAAATCGAAATCAGCCAAATCTAGCGATAGCGGAAAGAAGTTATTATTTAAAATTGAAACAAATTTGGGAACTATGGAAGGTGAGCTCTTTTACCAACAAGTGCCTGCTACCGTCAGCAATTTTGTGACCTTGGCTCGCAAAGGCTTTTATAATGGAATTATTTTTCACCGTGTTATTCCGAATTTTATGATTCAAACAGGGGATCCTCAGGGAACTGGTATGGGCGGGCCTGGTTATAGTTTTGCAGACGAATTTCATCCAGATTTAAAACACGACAAAAAAGGTATTTTATCAATGGCCAACTCTGGACCTAATACCAACGGCAGCCAATTTTTTATTACTGTTGCGCCCACTCCACATTTAGATAATCGTCATTCGGTTTTTGGTCTAGTTACTAAGGGAGTAGACATAGCAGTAAAAATATCTGAGGTTGCAGCAGAAGGAACAAAACCTAAATCTGAAGTTAAAATGACTAAGGTAGAGATTATTGGTGATTGGTATAAGCCAGAACCCATAAAAGCTGAAAAAGAAATGTCAGAGGCTGAGCTGAAAGCTTTGACACAAAAACCTATAGAAAATTTGCTTAAAAAAATCGGCGAGACTTTGGCTGTCGGAAATTTTGAAAGTGCAAAACTTAATGGAAGCCAGGCAAAAGGCGATAAAGGCAGCGTTTCTTACGAAGTTGCTTTTTCGAAGGCAAAAGCGGCAAAAATTATAGCGATGGGAACTATTAAGGGTAAAGAATTTGTCATTGATACTTTTCAGTTTTCAAAAGGACAATAAAGTTAAGTCAAATAATTATATTCACTTATAAAAATAGCTGAGGCACACAACATGAGTTTAGAGTTTTACAAAATATTGCATCTTATAGCGGTTTTCGCAGTATTGAGCGCCCTTTCTATAAGAATTGGCCGAGCTCTTTCTGGCTTTACGGAAAAAGATGTTATTAGTAAGACGACAGGGATAACGCATGGTGTTGCCTTAGTAGTCGTTTTTGTAAGTGGATTTGGTTTGATCGCACGTCTCGGATATCAGACCTTTCCTTCTTGGATTTATATAAAACTTGTTTTATTTGCTTTAGTTTCTTTGTTTCCGATCTTTATAAAGAAGAATGTTAAACTTCACGTTGGTCTTTTGTTTTTAATAGTGATTCTTTTTGGATTTGCGGCCTATGTCGGTGTGGCAAAACCCTGAGCTACGTTTTCTCCAAGAACTAGACAGCGGTATATGTAAATAATTGAATATATTAACTTAAATTATTCATTCGATTTGCGTTAATCCCACCGGCTCTTCTGGCAATTCATAACCTATTGAAATCAATGGATAAAATAGTGTGTGTGTAAAGTATTCGTAAGATTTTTGTTAAGCCCTATTCTAAAGTCATCCTTTTCTACGAATAGTTCTAATTGAACAAGATAGTGAAAAAGGCATCCAACCCGAAAGGTCGCGCATATCAGTCAGAAACAAGGGCTAATTTAGTTTAGGCCTTGTTTCTAAGAGTTTGAGTCTAAGGGGGTGAGCGCACCTAGTACCTTTCGGAAGTCCCTATCCCTGACCGTCTGCAAATTTGACAGTGATGTCGCCCAAGCCTTTTATTTTTCCCAAAAAGCCCCCAAACTCAGACGCCATGGTGGAACTTTGTGATTCACACATATTTTAATCGGCTTTCATTTAGTAAGTTCGAAGGCTTCTTGGAGTCACGACGCTAGCCAGAGGACCGCTCAATTTTTATGCCATCCTGGCAAAATTTTCGCTACGGGCTCGGGCATCCCGCCCTCACCAGTTCCTCTGGCTAGCGTCGTGACTCCAAGAAGCCTTCGAACTTACTAATGTTGTGCGTTGAAAAAGTGTTTGCATTACATTGTTCTACTAGTAGGAAAATATAAAAAACGACTTAATACTAAATCCATGAGTTTCGAATTTTTGTTTATTCTTTACAGGAACAATATTGAAAACTCAGAAGTGCTGACTTCTGAAATTCAGTTCCCAAGCATTTCTTCAAACACCTCAAATACTCCTATTTCTCTTTCTTGCTTTTCGAGAGTTTCCACAAGCTTCACAAACCTGTTTCCGCCCAACGCCTGCATAATAAAAATCTGTGCTGCTCCTGTGTGGTAAAAATGATCAACTGGCTCATTGGTCAGTCCACTGTAGTAATCCTGGACTTCTTTTGTTGTATTTATTTGCATTGCAATATTTGTTGCAGACTCGACAAACAAGGCAGTACCCTCAGAGCGTTCACCGATGTTTTCTGCTTCGTTGCAGCTAACTTCTTCGCCTCCGCCGTCATCGATTTTCACATGCTTAATGCGTTTGTATCTTTGCTTTCGGGTCTCGATAAACTGGTGCGCGCTTTTCAAAGCCTGCGTAACTTTACCATCCATAGAAAAGCGCATGGCGTGCATCAATTGCGCATATTCTACTTGCCATATCTTATTAATCGCTTTTGATTCGATACATTTATGACGATAGTCTTCGCGATCAAATGACGTGCCGGAATCAGTCCGCCACTCCGGTTGTAAAAACACATGGAAGCCTTCATGAACAGCTAAGGGCAGGTCCTGCTGTGCAGCTACATTAAAAATCATGTCGTCTTGTAACCGAAAATTTGGTTCCAGTCTGTCATACGCGTCAACGATAGATTTATCGAGGTTTGAATCGATGTTCAGTCCCACCCAAAACCCATTTGCATTATTTCTAACGTCAAGAGATTCATTGTGCAGAAAGGGGCCATATTTTTTTCCAAGATAAATCATTGTTGAACATGCAAACGCTGTGTTTGAATCGGTTAAAATCACAGGTTTTCTCTTCATCTTAAGTAGATGATAGCCGGGCCAGACTTCCGGAATCAAAGCAAGTTTCTCAAAGTTAGCGATGGTTCCCTGATAATTTTCAGAATTTTCAAAATTCAAACATACGTCGGTCTGGCTAGTTACTTTGTCTACTTTGAAATTACCAGTAGCATCGAAGACTCCTTCTGCCACCACTTTCTTGGTCAATAGCTTCCCGAGATCAAGATCATTCGGCAGCCCCAAGATTTCTGTTGTCTTTCCTCCGCCAACTAATTTAGCTGAACCATTAACCATTTCGAGAGTACCAAAGAGACTAACTAAATTTAAAGCTCTAGCCTTTGTGACTTTTAGTACCCGGAATTGTATATCGTCAATCCTTCTGGTTTCAACTCTGCCTTGGAGATTGATTGTGTTGCCGATTGCAACGCTGTTTAAGAAATCTATCTCGTCTTTTTCCAAGCTATCAGTGTCTAAAAACAATAATCCAATATCACCACTAATAAGCATAAATTTGAATGGTAATTTGGGTTCTGAATTTGGGAGCAATTCGCCAGCTGCAGAGATGATCGGAGTCTGGGTAACATTTTTAACCTGGCTTGCAACCTTTTGTGTAGAGCTGCACGCTATGTTTAGAATAATTTGGACAGCAAAGAGTAGAAATTTGAGGGAAGTATTGACGCTCATGCGTAGCCTTTCATTGAGTGCAGCGGAAAATCATGTTACATAGAAAGAATTTTCTAGTGTACAAAGTCTTTTTTAATAAATTATTTTAATTAATTATATTTGAAGGGTGTATCCCTGTCAAATGGCGCAACATGGACAACTGGGCTACCGCATTTAATTCTCTGAAATAATGAACTCTCAGAAAAACGTTTTGTATCAAGCAATTTTAGGTGCATAAATAGCCCCGAACTCTATATGTCTTTAGATCATTTGGCTTGGAAATTTTTCAGACTGGCGAGCTTGCTGCTGAAAGAGAGCATGTTGAAAAACAATTGAATGTATTGAGGTGTATGCACCCAGAACTGATAGTCACTTGAGTCTAGAGCTGGGGTCTTGTATTGCCTACCAGCCAGAGGAACTGGTGAGGGCGGGATGCCCGAACCGGTAGCGATAATTTTGCCATGGATGGCATAAAAATTGAGCGGTCCTCTGGCTGGTAGGCAATACAAGACCCCAGCTCTAGAC
>JAGOVF010000070.1 GCA_018060885.1 Oligoflexales bacterium
ATTTTGATAGCGCGCAAGACTTAAGAATCGATAGGTAGCGTATTACCTGGTGGCGTCAATATTGTGTTAAGTCATAATCATCTTTGGCAGGCTCCTGAAGGAGTTTATAGGGCGCACAATTTAGATGATGCTTTGCGTTTTACTGAGCAAACTTCAAAATTTAAAATTTTTGTCATCGGTGGAGAATCTATTTATCGGGAAGCGATGCAGCTCTGCGATCGGGCTTATGTCACTTATATAGATGAAGAGTTTGCTGGAGATACTTATTTTCCAATTAAACAGCTAGAGCAATATTTTGCAAAACGTTACAGCCCTGATCAAAGTTGGCAGTCTAGTAAGAATGGCTTAAAATATCGCTTTGAGGAATATGAACGAGTATCGCGATGATAGATGAGAATTTTGACTTTAATAATCAAGAGACTTATTTGCTCCGCGCTTGGACGGATCAACTATATAAAGAACACGCACATGTTTGTTTTTACTATCGAGTTAAGTTAAGCACTCCCTTAATACGTATCATGGACTTGGCAAAAAAGTGGGGAGAATGGCGTTCTGCTGAGCGTACTATAGTGATCTCAAGACAGCTCATTAGCACCTATAGCTGGGACCATGTTTTAGCGGTGTTGAAGCATGAAATGGCACACCAGATAGTTGACGAAATTTTTCGGCAATTTGACCAGCATGGACCACACTTTAAAAAAGCTTGCGGGCTGCTTGGTCTTGATACTTGGGCAAGTTTGAGTGATTTTGAGATGCAAACATTTGAATTTCATAGTCCTAGTCGGCGCTTAAGTGCAGATGACGAACGACTTTTGCGCCGCGCCGAAAAATTATTGGCACTAGCAAGTTCCTCCAATGAAAATGAGGCGCAGCTTGCTATGCTGAGGGTACAGGAGCTATATAATAAGTATAATTTTGAAAGAATTAAATCTGGCGAACCGGGGCAGTATAGTTCGGTATTTATAAAGCCAAAGAAAAAGCGACTTGGCTATCACTACACTCTATTGGCATCGATGCTCACCAAGTATTTTTTTGTTGAAGTTATTTTTTCTAGCCAATATGACGCTGAGCAGCTTAGTAGTTTTCAAGTAGTTGAATTTCTCGGAGAACAAAAAAATGTCGCCATGGCAGAATATGTATTTGGATTTATGTTGCAACGATTAGACGTGAGTTATTTTGAGTATAAAAAAATAAAATCAAAACTCAGTCAGAAACAAAGAAATGATTTCTATCATGGAGTTTTGCGAGGATTTGAAGAACGTTTAAAAGCAAATCGCTTTTCTTCGGGGGGAACTGAAGTTAAAATTCCTGCAGAAGCGCTATTCCAAAAGTCAAAAGCTCTCATTCCTTTAAAAGATCCAGGTCTAGAAGAATATGTGGGTTTTAAACATCCTAGACTACGTAAGCTCTCTCGAGCCCGGCGATATTTAGAAGCAGCAGTATATCAGGCTGGTGTTACAGCAGGTCGGAAAATTGTTTTAAATAATGCGCTTAAATCTGGACCAAGAGGACTAGTAGGGTTGTTACTAAGAAGTTAAAGGAATGATTAGAATTGATGTTGAAATCCCGAAAGCTTTAATGGAGTTTTGTCTATATCATCCGACCAAAAAACATTGTTTCCGCGATCGATGGAGCCTATTTTCGTAATTTTGTGTTCAGGAAAGAGCGCTTTACTTTGCTCCTGAAGCTTTTTGGAATCTTTTTTATCAACTGTAAAACACAATTCAAAATCTTCGCCGTCGTGTAAAGCCATTTCGAGAGCTGCGTTTTTATCTGAAGACTTTTCTAAAGCTATTGCGCTGATGGGAATTGCGTTTTTATCAAGGATAGCCCCGCATTTACTTGCTTGGATGATGTGGCCAAGATCTTGCAGCAAGCCGTCACTTATGTCGATCATTGCATTGAGTTTAAAATGTTTTGTCAGAGTTTGTGCGACTTTAAGTCGAGGTTCAAAAGTCAAATGTTTGCCAAAAATGCTGCCGCCTAATTCTCCTGTGACATAGATATCGTCGCCTGGCTTTGCGCCAGCGCGAGTGATGGGCTCATTATTGCTATATCCGAGCAGCGCGATAGAAATAGCGAAAGGGCCAGTCCAACTATTTGTATCACCGCCAGCGATTGAAATTTTGTAACGTTGAGCAGTCGCTTCAATGCCGATGTAGATATTTTTAAGGGTATTAGGATCGAGATTTTTAGGAATAGCCATACTTATAGTTGCCGAGCATGGAACCCCACCCATGGCAGCGATATCACTGATATTTACTGCCAAGCACTTGTGACCAATATGCTGCGGATTTGCTTCACTGAGCTTAAAATGCACACCGTCTAAAAGCATATCACTGGTATAGAGTAACTTGCGATTTTGCTTAAATTCAATTATAGCAGTGTCGTCCCCTGGGCCGAGCAGTAGCTCCGGCGCTTGGAAAGCTAGATTTTTTTGGCGCGCGATGAGCCATGAAATGAATTCAAATTCTTGCATAATAAGACCTCATGATGAGAGCAATTTACTCGATAGACTATAAATCACAAGAGATTTAAAAAGAGGGAAAAAATATGACCGAGATCCATACAGCTCAGCAAAAGGTAGTGTGCCCAGATTGGGCCCAGGAACAGCTATTAAAATTGCGTGCCATAGAAATCAATCTCGGAAATATTCCAGACCAACAGGATTTTATTGCAAAAGACATGCGTCAGTTAATGAATTCCTTGTTACAACATGACGATGTGCATGCGGCAGATAGTGATTTTGCAGATTTGCTTTTTGCTAAAGTCGCATTTGCATTAGCCAGTGATGGGTATTCGCATGAACAAATTGCAAATTTTGTGAACGCGCGAGTTGGCTATAAGGGTGGGCCGCCTTACTGCAATGTTGCCGAAGTGGCCGAAGCTATACAAAATTATAAAATCAATTGATCTCTAAAGTGATTTATCAAAGTTTCTAAAGGTTTTGATTCTTGCTGAACTTCTATTCCGGGTATTCCCAGTATTTCGAGGCTTTGAGTCAGCAAAGATTTAGCATCAAATCCGGCGTTACGATAACTTGATATTGCAGTCGAACCCGAGCGTTTACTTAGTTTTTCGCCATTTTCGTTTTTTATCAAAGGGTGATGGGCATAAAACAAGGGTTCGTTTGCTCCGAGCAGTTGTCTTAAATAAATTTGTCTCCCAGTTGCTGATTCAATATCAAGCCCTCTAATGACTAAATTAATTTTCTGATTGATGTCATCAATCGTATTGCAGAATACATAGGTCCAATTGTTGTCGCGATCTTTAATGACAAAGTCTCCGCCGAGGTCTCTAAGATTTTGTTTAACTTGTCCAAGAAATAAATCTTCGAAATAAATATTTTCATCAGTAGTCATGAGACGTAAACAGGACTTTCCAGTTTCTAATTCAAGATTTCGATCACGACAAAAGGCATCATAGCGCAAGTCTTCGTTTCTAATTTTCGGTAGTCGCGCTTCTATATCACGACGAGAACAATTGCAGACATAAATCTTATTTTGCGATTTAAGTTGTTCGAATATCGCTTGATACGTTTTTTCGCAATTGGATTGGCGGTAAAGGCTCGGGTTATCGCATTGAATTTGATTGTCAAATTCAAAGCCTAACCAAGCGAGGTCTTCGATTATTGCTGCTTCATACTCAGAACGACTTCGAATGCGGTCATGGTCCTCAATCCGTAATAGAATTTTAGCATTCAAAGCACGCCCAAGGCCAAAAACATAAGAGCAGCTGAGGATGTGCCCAAGATGCAAATAGCCGCTTGGACTAGGTGCAAAGCGACTTATCCAAGGAGCTGAGTTTTGAGCTAAAATTTTTTCTAATATAGTTTTATGAAACATCAGTCTTTTGAGCTTGGCCTGCAAGCCACTTTTGTAAGGCGCGTGGCTCATTGCTAATAATTGAATCAATTTCCAGATCTAGCGCTTTACTCCAGTAAGGGTCCGGAAGGCTCTTTTCGCTAGCTGAAGGAAACCAGGCGTTGATTTTCAGACCTAGGGTATTAAACATTTCGACATTGCGAGCCTCAACAAGATCGATAATCGGGTGAACGGCTTCAAGATCTACTCTGTTTATCAGTTTATTTAAAAAATAAGACATATAGGGTCGCAATCGGCGAAAGCCCAAAGGTTCATAGACGATCCCAAGTCTTATTTGTGGAACAAGGTCGTTTAGCCAAATCAAAGTATCAGGGCTTATTGCGCTGACTAGCAAGCGGTCTTGGTTGCTACACTTTTCATAAAATTCAGCGAAGGCTTTTGCTGCTGCCTCGCTATAGTCTTTAATCTCAATATTTATTTCTAACTGAGGTACATATTTTGCGAGGACTTCATCTAAAAATGGGATTTTGCCTTGGTTATTCAACTGGACTTGGCTCAATTCTTTGCGAGTCATGTTTTTTACTATACCGCTGCTTTTTGCTGTTCTGGATAACTCCTTATCATGGATAACAACAAACTCCTGATCCTTAGTCATATGAACATCTAGTTCAATGCCATCGACTTTAGATTCTAAAGAAAGATCAAATGCTTGCCAGCTGTTCTCTAAAGCTTCACGACAATGGCCACGATGGGAATAAATGTGCATAAATACCGCCCTGTTTATTTGAAAAATTTATCCTAGATAATGAAAAAAAGTTTTGTTGAAATTGCTGATTCAATTAAGAATAATTTTAACACGAATTTTAAATAAATATCGTCTATACTCGTGCGGTTTTGAATTATTTTTTTGAAAATCCTCGGGCTTGGAGAGGAGATCGCAATGGAAGAAAATACTAAAACAAAAGACAATAGCGTCATGATAGGGGTTGTATCGACCCTTATTACTTTTATACTTTTGGGGGCGGTCATCTATTTTATGGTCAGCAGATTTGGTGCTGCTGATTCTAAGGGAAGTGATGTGGTTGAGCTGGATTGGCGACAAATGCAGGAGCTTGATGAGAAAAGTAAACAAGTTCCTAAGTGGTTCAGAGAACTCAACGGCAAAATGGTTAAAGTTCCTGGTTATGCTGTTCCATTGGAAGACAATTTGCGCGAGATTCGAGAATTCTTACTAGTACCTGATGCGATGTCATGTATTCATTCGCCACCCCCGCCGCCGAACATGACAGTGTATGTAAAAATGTCCAAACCTATAGTTTATAATTCTTACCAGAGAGCTGTCTGGATTACTGGGCAACTTTCGATCGAAAATACCGAGAGCCAAGTCGCGCCGGCGGCGTGGAAATTGCGGGGTGCAAAAATGGATCCCTATATCTTTAAGGAATAAGCGGACTTTTTTTCTATTGCTAATTAATAGATTCGTGTCTAGTAATCGCTATTAGCGCCACTTATCGGTGCCCTCGCTCTGTAAATCGATAGTTTTTGTAGCGTCGCTTTTTGCATATTGGGAACTGTGCCCTTGCCAATTCATGCGGCTAGTTCGGAAATGGATACGGCCACTTCGCCTGTCACTGTCGTTGATATTAAAAATCCAATTTGCCGCGGATATAACTAAAGCCCCGAAAAAAGCGGCCCAAAATCCGGCTATTGAAAAGCCATCGATAAAAAAATCTACTATTTGCAACATAAGGGCATTTATGACCAAGAGAAATAGGCCTAATGTGATAATAGTGAAGGGAAGGGTGAGAAGAATTAAAATCGGTTTTAAAATTACGTTAAAAATCCCCAGCAGAGCGGCTGCAGCAAGCGCTGAACCAAAGCTGCTGACATAAATTCCATCAAACAGATAAGAAATTCCAAGAATTACTAAACAAAGAACAAGTAAACGCTTAAGTAAATAGATCATTTTAGCTCCGAACAATTAGAATTCAGGCGCAATAATTTAATAGTTATTTTTTTACCAAAATCGGCCATTATTGTTTACCAAAACTGTGCCCCGCGACGAAAACGAAAGGATTAGAACACATATGCTTATATCTGGCAGCTCATCTAAGGTCTATTTATTTATATTAATGGTTTTTTTAAATTCTATGCAAAATGCTTGTACTACTTCTGGTTCCCAGCAAACGCATGAAAACACTGAGGCAAATTCGATGAAAGCAACAGACGAAAGTGACCCGTGGTTTCCAGGAACTATAGAGGAAGCTTTTGCCTTAGCTAAAAAGGAAAATAAACCACTGTTCATATATTGGGGGGCTATATGGTGTCCTCCCTGCAATGAAATGAAAAGCACTGTATTTAACCAACAAGAATTTCGCGAATTAATGAAATCTGCCATAGCAGTATTTTTAGATGGAGACAGCGAACAAGCACAATTTTGGGGTGACAAACTAGGCGCAAGTGGTTATCCGACTTTGATGTTTTTGAACTCTCAAGGTGAAGAGGTCATGCGGATTTCCACCGGGGTCAACATAGCGGAATTTTCTGAAGCGTTTCGCTCAGCGCTCGAGCTTAGTCAACCGCTTGCTAAAACGATCGCGGCAGTGTTGGCCGGAAAGGCTACTGAAAGCCATTACAGACTTTTAGCTCACCTCAGCTGGGAGCAGATGCAAAGTCTAGAATGGGATCTAGGCAAGCAGCTAGAATTTGCGCACAAGCTTGTCAATGAGGTTCCAAAAAAATTACAACTAGAACGGTTGCGCTTTATCGAGCGACTTTTAAAAGTTGCGGTTGAAGCAAATACCCAGAAAAAAGCTGCAGCTGATAAAACAAAAAAGAGCAACATCAACAAGTCGAAGACAGAGGAAGTTCAGCCTCTGTCAAAGTCGCAAGATTTAATTTTAGCCCAAACTCAAAAGTTATTACCCGAATACCTAGATGAGTTTATGGCCAAAGGCGAAACAATTGTCATTGCAAGAGGTTTTTTGAATTCTTCAGCACCGGAGATGATTTCTTGGTTGGCGCAAAGTCAAAGTAAAAAAATAGCAGACAAATACCGTGAAAAGTGGCTCAAAAGTGCTGAAAATTTGGCAAATAGTACACAAGTTTCTATTGATACGCGTCTGTGGAGTGTTTATCCCGAACTTGCATTAATAAAAAATGATGCGGGCGATAAAAAAATCGTTTTTGCATCAGAGCTTATTGCCAAAGTTAAAAAAGCGGTTCAAAAAGCTGATCAAGAAGCGAAAACAGACTATGAACGCAAAGCCGTTATAGCAGGAGCGTCGTATTTATTAGACTTTGTCGGCGAAACTGCATTGGCTAATCAAATGTTGGAGAAAGAACTAGCTACAAGTACGACACCTTATTACTACGAGTCGATGCTAGCAAGTCGTGCAAAAAAGGCTGGAGATAAAGTAGCGGCCTTTAATTGGGCAACGAAGGCACGAAAGTCAGCGGCAACTGGGCGAGCGACGCGTTTACAGTGGCTAGCATTTGATTTGCAGCTCAGTATTGAATTGGCCGAGAAAGCGGATGAAGCGAGAGTAGTAGGTTTATTAGAAGAGTACTATCAAGTCGTTTTTAGTTACGATGACGGCTTTTCTGGTCGTAATGCGAATGTTGCAAAAAGATTGTCCGAAAAGCTTAAAGAAAAGGCCGTGCAATTTCCAGCATGGATCAAAGTTGCAAAGAAGTACCAGCCGTCTTGTATTAAAGTGACCCCAGAAAAATCTAAAGAAATTTGCGTCCAGCACTTTAATAAAGTTTATGGAATTTAATAGACAATTTTGCTACAAATCAAGGTAGTACAAAAAAAAATATAGGAGTTTTGACAAATGAGAGTTCATTTAGCGTCGTTTATGTGGGGTTTCGTAATTGTCGCACTTAGCGCTTTATCTTTGCCGATATTAGCCCAAGAAGCTGCAAAAAAAACCTCGCCAGTAGAACTGAGTGGTTCATTAGAGTCCATTACTGCAACTTATTGTGCGGCGAAAGCTTGGAAAGAAACGGGTTACTCTTGGGGTTCTTGCGGAGATTGCTGGGCAAAAATGACAACAAGGTATACTTATTCCAGAAACTGCTATCGTTACACAAATTGCAGCGTTTCTTGCAGTGGTTGGAACTTAGTTAGCTCAAAATGCATGAACTCATGCTCAGTTATTGGCAATCCTCCAAACGAATAAAGATTGAATTATATGAAGTTGATTATTAGCCCTCGTTTATTTGAGGGTTTTTTTTTCATTAGCTGAAAACTGCTTATCCGAGAGGATCAACAAATGAGAAAAAATAAAAAAACAGAAAGCTAAGTCAGAAATCTCTGTACAGAAATGACTTTTCCGACGACTTCAAAAGGTTTTTCAGAAGCATATATTGCTTTGTATTTTGCATTTTCTGGTTGTAAGTACCAGCCCTCTTTTTTATCTTTCGCAAGGGTTTTGACGGTCGCTTCATCGTGTAAGCGCGCCACGACGATGTCACCTTTTTGTGCTTCTTGAACAGATTTGACAACGAGCCAATCACCATCGAGGATGCCGGCTCCCATCATGCTATCCCCCTTAGCTTTAAGGGCGAACAGCGTTTCAGGTTTTGGAGTTGGTTTAGGTAATAAGTGGGGGGAAACAAGAATTTGCCCGACATTTTCGCCGATAGCTTCTAGTGGCGAACCTGCTGGTACTTCGCCAAGACAAGGAATCAAAAATGAGTCTGGAGTACTAGCAGAAATATCGCTAAGTCCTAAGTTAGAAAATGCTTTTGCAGTTGGCAATAAATTGTGGCGCGCAGCCTGGCGGTCTGCTGCGCTTAAATAGCCCTTTTTTTGCAACGACTTTGCTAAATCTTGGGCTGAACCAATTGCTGAATAGCCCATGTAACTGCAGAGTTCTCGTAATGTTGGGGCAAGTTTTTCATCAATAGCTCTTCGGCAGATATATGTAAGGGCTTTTTCTTGTATCGTGGTCAACATGAAGAGTGTCCTTTTATCGAACAGAAAATGATGCTCAAGACAAGATCATTTAACAATCCCTGTATAAGTTATAGAATGAATTCCCTTTAATGGCAAGTCAGCTAATTTTCTGCTAGGATTTAATCTACCAATCGATAAATGTCAAAAGATCTGGTCTAAATTTGGGCAATTCGTGCAGAGTTCTTTAGCAGCAAATTTATTTAGGATGTGATCTTTGTCAATTACCAGTTCGTCTCTCATTTATCTTTCAAATACTTCTGTAGATCATATTTCTTTATAGGGAAAACAAAACTCAGAAAGCCCCAAGCAAATTAAACAACACAAAAATTTCCAAGTTGATTTAGATCTCTCGATTTCGCACATGATGGGATGGATAATTCAATAGTAGAAAGTCGGTTGTGTTAAAGACTATGTTAATGCGCTCAGCCGGGCTGGGCGGATAAAGACACCGCTCAACGCCTACACCCCCCCCTTCAATCAATGAATAACCATATGAATTTATTACAATATCTTGCTAAGGCGGAGTTCCCGGAACAAAAATCAATTTTTCCATATTTTGAGAAAGTCAGAAAGCGACTTCTAACTTTTTATGTTGACTTTTCATAAATATTTAAGTATATGGATGGGTCTTTTTTGCCAAAAGTCAATTTAGGAGATGATTTATGAACTCTTTAAAAAAGGTCTTTTATTCTTTGGTTTTTGTTGTTTTAACAGCACAGTGCGGGACATCTGACAATAATGTTCAACAGTCGAATTCTTCGCTAGACGCTTACGGTGTAAATAAACCATGCAATCAAGTTTCATTTCCTCAACCAAGTGAGTGTTGTCGTTTAAATACTGGATGGCCATATTATACTTGTTCAATCCAAACGGATAAATTCAATTGCAGATTAGCGGGCATTGGATTATCACCTTGGCACAAATGGCCTACAACCTGCAAATAAGGTCGAAGTAAAATTTTTCGTTTTTAATTTATAAATACCCTACTTGTAAAGTAGGGTATTATTTTATTATGAAAAAAACGACACTTTGCTCGTTTCCTAGTTAACTTCTGCCATTGCCGCAAGCCGCTCCAACATCGGTGGGTGCGAGTAATGGTAAGCAGAATACCACGGATGGCTTATGGGCATTGCTTGGCTTTTCTCTCGTAATTTGAGTAAGGCATTACTTAACTCGTCTTTTTGTTCGATGTATTGGAGAGCAAAGGCATCGGCGGCAAATTCGTTTTGTCGCGAAACATAAGTCAAGAGAGGTTGGGTAAAAAAAGAAATAACTTGAAACCACATGCTAAACACCAAAAAAGCACCGTAATAGCTAATCCCGTTTAAATAAAAAGCTGAGTAGACCACTTCGTGCGGCATCAAAATACTTAACAGATAGAACATCCCTCCCGTCATGAGAGTACTGCGGATCAGTTGGCCGCGGACGTGATGTAATTTGAAGTGTCCAAGCTCATGTGCAAGAACAGCAGTGACTTGCCTAGGAGTCATGGCTTCGATCAAGGTATCAAAAAGCACGATTTTCTTCTTGCCTAAAACTCCCGTAAAATAAGCGTTGCCATGTGCCGAACGCAGTGACGCATTCATGACTGAAATTCCATCAGTTTCAAAGCCGACTTTTTTTGCAAGACTTTCGATTTGGCTTTTTAAGTCACCATCAGAGAGCGGAGAAAATTTATTAAACAATGGCGCGAGGAAAGTGGGGTAAAGCCAAACTGTTAAAAGGCTAAAACCTGTCATGGCTAGCCAGGCATATAGCCACCAATAAGAACCAGTATTTTCAATAATCCAAAGCAAGAGAGCCAGAATTGCTCCGCCCAATAAAACTCCGATAACGAGCCCTTTAATTAAATCCACAAAAAAGCGCGCAGGTGTATTGCGATTAAAGCCATGTTTTTGTTCAATGACGAAAGTGCTGTAGTAAGAAAAAGGCAGACTTACCACCATGGATAAAAGACCTAAGATTCCAAAAAAACACAAACCTGTTACAATCGAATTCCCGTTGAACATCGTCGATAAAAGTTGTGCCTGAGTTTCTACCCAAGCAAAACCTCCAAGCACCAGAAAAGCAAGCGTTACGCTCAGATTTATCCAGCCTGAAACTTGCCCAAAAATAAATTTATCTGATGAATAGGCTAAAGATTTATTAAAATCTTCATCGCTTATACCGAGCAATTTTTTTGCTGTGATTTGATTCTCATGGCGGGAATAATAGCGACGATTCAGCGTGCCTAAAAATGTATCGAAAAGCTGTTCGAAGATACGAAATCCAACGTAAATATATAATAGATTAACGGCGTTCACGGAGCCTCCTTGGAATAAGTTTAAGCCCCCTAAAATACTTGCTTTCTTCGATAAATAAAACTCCTTTTCAGGCTGGGGTAAGTTTGGCAATATGGGGCGCAGCAAATGGCTTTATTACCGGAGGAATCATTCATGGAAGACCATAAAAACAATGAAAATCAAAACGCGGAGCAAAGCGTTGGCTTAAAAATAGAGCTCAACTGCCACCTTTTTCCCAATTCGCGAAAAAATAGCATACCAGGGGTGATTTTTCCCGATATCAAAGTCCCGGTTAGGACGATTTATAAAAGTAAGCCCGATGGCACTGCAGATTGGGAGCAGCCACTTGTAGATGTGTACGATAATGGTGGTTTATATAGCGATATCACGGCTAAGGTCGATGTTGCTGTTGGTATCCCAGAAACGCGCTCTGCGTGGATTAGTTCGCGAGCTGATACGGAAGAAGTATCCGATGAAAAGTCATTAAGTTTTCAGGCTCTCGCGGATTTTTATCAGCAGTTTCCGCAACTAAAGCGCCAAATTCGCCGCGCAAAACCTGGAGGTAACGTAACGCAAATGCACTACGCTCGCAAAGGGGTGATCACGCCAGAAATGGAATATATTGCATTACGAGAAAATCTTTTGCGTAAAGACAGCTTCTATCAACAAGAAAAGCAACTCGCAGCTCGCGAAAAAAGATTGGCAGGTCAGAGTTTTGGTGTACAGTTGCCGCGAGAAATTACGCCAGAATTTGTTAGGGCAGAAGTCGCAGCAGGCCGAGCTATAATTCCTTGCAATATTAACCATCCAGAAAGCGAGCCGATGATCATTGGCGCAAGTTTTCTCACAAAAATAAATTCCAACATTGGAAATTCAGAAGTGAGTTCTGGCATCGCCGAAGAAGTCGAAAAGTTAGTTTGGTCAAAAATATGGGGTGCCGATACGGTTATGGACTTGTCCACTGGCCGCAATATACATGAAACGCGTCATGCAATCATTCGCAATAGTGCGGTTCCAATAGGCACAGTGCCGATTTATCAGGCCTTAGAAAAAGTTGGCGGAGTGGTAGCTGATTTAAATTTTGAAGCTTATAAACAAACATTAATTGAACAAGCCGAACAAGGTGTTGACTATTTCACAATCCACGCAGGTGTATTGCGAGAATTTATACCTCTCACAGCAGAAAGAGTTACTGGAATTGTCTCTCGCGGTGGATCTATAATGGCGCAGTGGTGCCAAATTCATAATCAGGAGAATTTTCTCTACACGCGCTTCGAAGAAATTTGCGAAATTATGAAAGAATATGATGTGGCCTTTTCTCTCGGTGACGGCCTGCGTCCCGGCTCTATTGCCGATGCCAATGATGACGCGCAATTAGGTGAGCTGCGAGTGCTTGGAGAATTGACACAAATTGCTTGGAAGCATGATGTCCAAGTCATGATCGAAGGGCCTGGGCATGTGCCGATGCAACTTATAAAAGAAAATGTTGAATTAGAGCAAAAGCTTTGTCACAACGCGCCATTTTATACTCTCGGTCCTTTAACAACAGACATAGCGCCTGGCTATGACCATATGACCAGCATGATAGGTGCCGCAATGATAGGTTGGTATGGCGCTTCGATGTTGTGCTATGTGACTCCAAAAGAACATTTAGGTCTGCCTAATAAGAACGATGTCAAGCAGGGTTTAATTGCCTATAAGATTGCTGCACATGCAGCTGATTTGGCCAAAGGACATCCGGCAGCTCGTCGCCGCGATGACGCGCTTTCTCGGGCGCGCTTTGATTTTCGTTGGTATGATCAGTTTAACTTATCGCTTGATCCAGAAACAGCTATGTCCTATCACGATGAAACTTTGCCGCAAAACAGCCGCAAAGGGGCGCATTTTTGTTCGATGTGTGGACCAAAATTCTGTTCGATGCGCATTAGCCATGATATAAAAAAACAAGCTCAAGCATCTTTAGGAACACAAATGTGAAAAAGGCCTGTGCAGTCGTAGGAGCGGGAATAGTCGGGCGCTTGCTAGCTTGGCGCCTCGCTCACGATGGCCATGAAGTCACTGTCTTTAGCGATAGACGCTTGGATTCCAAAGAAGGTTGTAGCCAAGCTGCGGCGGGGATGCTCGCGCCATTTTGCGAATTAGATCATAGCGAAGTTGAAATATGCTCGGCTGGGATTTTCGGGATTTCTTTTTGGCGTCAGTTGGAAAGAATTTTAGGTGCAGACCTTGGTTTTCGGCAAAATGGCAGTCAAGTTGTCGCAGTTGCAGAGGATCAGCTTCAACTAAAACATCTTTTTGAGACCTTAAAACGGAAGATATCAGCATGGCAACCGCAATTACTTCCAGCTAGCCCATTGTTTGCTGGCGAATATTTAAAGATGTATCAAGAAATTTTTTCAAAAAACGATACAGAAAAACAATCTCAACAACTACTTCAATGGATGGTTAATAATGATTCAAAAAATAATACAGAATATTTAACACATCGCTTTCAGAATAATATATTTTGTCAATTTGAAGCCCAAGTTGATGCACAAAAAGCTCTAACAGTCCTAACGCAGCATTTATCTCATTTACCGAATGTAGTCCTGCGTGTTCCAGAAGAAGTTCTAAGAGTCGAAGCAAAAAAAATTTTTCTTAAAGCCGGAGCAGCCGAAGAATTTGAAATTGTTTTCGATTGTCGTGGTTTTGCATCATCTAAATCCGATGCTAATGGAGTAAGACGAGAATTGCGGCCTGTTCGAGGGGAATCTGCGATCGTGTATTGTAGCGAAGTAGAATTGTCTCGGCCAATTCGGATGCTGCATCCGCGCTATCCGATTTATGTCGTACCTCGGGCAAATCAGCAGTTTTTTGTAGGCGCGACTCAAATTGAGAGCGGTTTTACAGGTAATATCACAGTACGTTCGACTATGGAGTTGCTCTCAGCTCTTTATTGCATAGACCCTGCTTTTGGCGAAGCAGAGGTTTTAGAATTTAGGTCAGGATTAAGGCCGGCTTATGAAGACAACTTGCCGCAACTTTTGAGGGAAGATAGCCTGTTTGTTTTAAATGGTTTCTTTCGCCATGGTTATTTGTTGGCGCCATATTTTGTTGAGCAAATTTCCCTGATGTTAGCGGAAGGTGCTTTAAATACAAACGGCGCTGAAAGAAAAACAGCTTATCTTTCGCAGAAAGGATTATTATGGAAATAATTTTAAATTCTCAAGCCACTAGCATCGAACCAAATACGAATATTGAAAAATTGTTAGAGGACTTTAAATTCCAGAAGCAATATGTCGCGGTTGCTTTGAATTTTGAGTGTGTACAACGAGATAAATACTTGCAAACCATCCTATCTGAAGGTGATGAAGTAGAAATTCTTTCGCCGATGCAAGGGGGCTAAAAAATAAAATGTTAAATCTCTACGGTCATAAATTTAATCAAAATCTCATTATGGGTACGGCTCGCTTTCCCTCGCCAGCAATACTTAAACAAGCGATTGAGCAAGCGGAGATCGAGTTGGTAACAGTTTCTTTACGTCGAGAAATGAGCGGGAATAAGCAAGGTGAACATTTTTTTGATATTTTAAAATCTACTGGTGTAAAGATTTTGCCAAATACTGCGGGCTGCATGAGCGTTAAAGAAGCCGTCGTAACGGCGCATCTTGCACGCGATCTTTTTGCGACGGATCTTATAAAGTTAGAAGTCATCGGTGATGAATACACCTTGCAGCCAGATCCCTTTGCACTTTTAGAAGCAACAAAAATTCTAATAAAGGAAGGTTTTTCTGTCTTGCCTTATATGACAGAAGATATTGTTTTAGCTAGTAGGTTGGTAGAGGCTGGATGCCAAGTGCTTATGCCGTGGGGATCTCCAATAGGAAGCGGTCAGGGAATTATAAATCCATCTGCAATAAAAAGGCTCAAAGATCGTTTCCCAGAAGTTTCATTAATTTTAGACGCGGGTATAGGCAAACCTTCGCATGCGCTCGAAGCGATGGAACTTGGATGCGATGCTGTTATGGTAAATACGGCGATAGCGTTAGCAGCAGATCCTGTTTCGATGGCAGTATCTTTTCAGTTCGCAACTAAAGCTGGAATCTTGGCGAAAAAATCAGGCTGCATGGAAAAACGAGACTTTGCGGAAGCAAGCACACCAACTTTAGGACAGCCATTTTGGCATCAAGTGAAGAATAAATGAAAAAGAATTTTCACAGTAATGAACAAACAATAATTTGGTCCATTTCTGCGCTCGATAACAGTGCAGGTGCTGGAATTGCAGCGGATATAAGAACTGCAGCAGCCTTAGGGGTTCATTTATGTCCTGTGGCAACTGCAATTACTGCACAAAACAATCAGGGAGTTTATGCTGTATGTCCAGCTTCGAAAGAAATTCTAGAGCAGCAGTGTCAGTCTTTATTAGGGGAATTTTTTCCCTCTGTAATTAAAGTAGGACTATTACCTAATCGAGAAGTCGTTATTTGGCTTGCCGAATTTTTGAAGAAGATAGACGTCTATGTTATCGCGGATACACCTTTACTAAGCAGTAGCGGTGGAAGTCTAGTCGCCGACGATGTTGTAGATGCCATACGCGAGTATTTATTGCCGCAAGTGCATCTATTAACGCCCAATTATAATGAAGCACTGCAACTAATACAATCAAAGCAGAATTTAAATTCGGTTAAAGATCAAGAATTCGCAGATGTTCTTTTGGGTTGTGGCATCGGCGCGCTTTATTTGAAGGGAGGGCATGCTCCGGAATCTGAAAATGAAAAATGTAAAGTTAAGGTGCATGATTTTTTTGCAGATCATAAACAGCGTTACTATTTAAGTTCACAAAAAATTGATAAAGATCTGAGAGGAACAGGTTGCATCTTAGCAACTGCAGTTGCGTGTTTCTTGGCTAAGAAGAACGATTTAAGTGAGGCGATTGTTTTAGCGAAAGATTTTATTAATCAACAATATAGTCATTCCCAGCTAATAGGTAGTCGCCATTATGCTGAAAGCTTCGAATTGCAAGATCCTAATGATTTAAGTTTGCCGCGAATATCTCAATTCATAGAGCCTTTATGTGAAAACTTTAAAGCGATTGAAGAGATTGGTTTCTATCCTATTGTTGAAGATACTGCATTAATCAAGCCGCTCTTAGAATTAGGTATTAAGACAATTCAGCTAAGGGTAAAAGGTAAAGTTCTCGTCGAAGTAGAACAAATGGTTAAAGACGCAGATCAGCTTTGTAAGGAAAAAAACGCTCAACTCTTCATTAACGACTATTGGCAACTCGCTATCAAATACAATTGTTTTGGTGTGCATTTAGGGCAAGAAGATTTGTTGACAGCAGATTTGGTCGCCATTTCAACGGCAGGCTTGCGTTTAGGGCTAAGCTCGCATAGTTATGAAGAAGCTGCAAGAATTCTCGCAATCAAGCCTTCGTATGTTGCATTGGGTCCTATATTCGAAACGACATGTAAGTCCATGCGTTTTGGTCCGCAGGGTTTTGAAAAATTAGCTATTTGGAAAAGAATTTTCCCCAATACTCCCATAGTGGCAATTGGCGGACTGAAGCGACAACATGTGACAGAACTTAAAAAATATAAAGTGAATGGCGTTGCGGTTATTTCTGACGTTGTGAAAGATGCTGAGCCGCTAAAAGCTGCTGCAGAATGGTTGAGTTTATTGCATTGAACTTAGTTATTCTGAACATAAGCTTGGATTTTTTCTTCAGTCGTATCTCCAGGAGAGTTTTCGATTTGCGTAAGTATATTTTGTGCCCCAGCGCTGAGCGGGCCACCTCCTCCAGCCGCCTGAGTGAAGCTATCAATGATTATTGCAGCATCTGCGGCGCTTAAATAAGACAGAGTTTCTAAGTCTATTTCTCCGGGATTCTCTAAATCGGGTATTACAAACTGATTGAGGAACATAACTCCGTAAGCACTCGTGTAGAGCGATAGCTGGAATTTTGCACTTGCGGCATAAGGATAGGTCGCGGCATCTTCGCGCTGTTCTTCTGGCATGGCTTCTAGAGTCGTATTGGCCTGAGCGAGGAAAGTTAGACTCAATTGATACGCGTCAGCAGTCATATCAGTTGGCGAGGGTAAAAATGTACCAATAGTATCCATAAACGTGGTCGTTTCGCCTGGCTCAGCTCCTTCAGATTCTTCATTTTCTTCGCCAATATCAAGCATCTTAAAGATATCGATTCCGGCCTTTTGGGCATATGCGGCCGCGAGAAGTGGGTAGTAACTAAAATCTCCAGGATGATCTAATTGGTATTGCTCGAGAAGTTCGATTGCGCGGTCGCTTTGGTTATTATTAAGTGATTTTTGCGCCTCTTCTAAAGGGGATGCGGGTTCGCATTTTACGTAGCTTAGTGGACTTGCACAGTTAAAAATATTCCCACTACCGCAGCTAGTCCCGATCAGTAAGAATGATTGAAAGAGGACTATTGTTTTTAAAAACTTCCGCATTAAATTGTCCTAAAAATCAAAGC
>JAGOVF010000071.1 GCA_018060885.1 Oligoflexales bacterium
GGGTGGTAAAGCTTATATAGATTGTAGTTTGCGCACCATAAAGTATAGATGAAAGAATATCACCGCCATAAATATCGCAACCTAGCCAATGATCAACGGATGGAGAACAAAGTCGCTTTGTGATGTCTATTTCGTCAACAGCGTAAGATGCTAATTGTTTCGCAAAAATTCCGCAGAATAAAAGCAAAAAAAGTGTAGCAAGGCCAAACAAGGCTCGAACGTCGCTTAGAAAATTTTTCTTAGATTTTTTTCTATTAACTGTCATAATTTATTCTTGGATCCAGGAACCCATAGCAAAGGTCTGTGATTAAATTAACCAGTATATAAATAAACGAAAAAAACAAAACGCAACCTTGTATCAAAGGATAATCCCTATTTCCTAGTGCTTCGAGCATCAAAGTTCCGAGGCCGGGCCAATCGAAGATTCTTTCTGTGATTATAGTGCCGGTTAATAAGACGCCAAACTGCAATCCAATGATAGTCACTATGGGTAGTCCTGCATTTTTTAGCACATGTTTAGTTATGACATCGAACTCTAACAGTCCTTTTGATCTTGCCGTGCGAACATAGTCTTGTTTAAGATTTTCTAACATAGAGTTGCGGGTCATGCGCATTAAGATCGCAGATAAAGCTGTTCCTAGAGTAATTGAAGGTAAAATGTAACTTTGTATGCCTATTTGATCAGTAACTGGAAGTAAATTCAACTGAACTGAAAATAACAAAATGAGCATAGGTCCTAGCCAAAAATTCGGAATAGCTACTCCGAGCAGCGCTATAAACATACTTGAATAATCTATCCAACGACGGGCATAGATCGCACTAAGAATACCTAAAGGAATGCTAATAAGCAGCGCTGTAAGTATTGCAAACATGGCTAAGCTGAAGGTTGGACCAAGGCGCTCCAAGAGTAATGTTGTTACAGGCTTGTTTAAAATGAGAGACTTTCCAAAGTCACCAGCCAATGCATTTTTTAAATAGTCATAAAGCTGTACATAGCTCGGCTTATTTAAGCCAAGGCTTTCCGCTAAGGCCAATTTATCTGCAGCTAAAGCATGCTCGCCTAATATGGCATCTGTAGGATCGCCCGGAACTAGATGCACGATTAAACTAACTAAACAGACTATGGTAAGGCATAAGGGCAAGATGGAAAATATTCTTTTTAAACTATATGCCAGCATATAATAATCAATCTCGCTTCTTTGCGGTCATTAGAGATCTGTATCTTCCATCAGCATAAACATTATAGTCATATATCTTGCTATTTGTTACCGCGACAACATCTTCGTGCCATAAAAATACATAGGGCAACTCTTCGTAAATGAGATCTTGAGCTTGTTTATATATATTTTTTCTTTCTACATATTCCGGAGTTGCAACTCCTTTTTGTAAAAGCTCATCGAGGAATTTGTTGCTAAAAAAACCGCGGTTTGCTCCAGCGGGTGGAAAGCTTTCACTTGCAAACGCATAACGCAAAATATCTGGATCCTTAAATCCAACCCACGAGAGACTCCAGAGTTGCACAGTTCCAGCGTCAACATTTTGTTTAAAGCGACTCCACTCTAAAGGTTTTACAACGACCTCTATACCAATTTTTTTTAAGTCCGCTGCTATGGCTTTGGCGAGAATAATGCGCGTTGCATTTGCTGTCGTGCTATAGGTCAGTTTAAAACGGTAGCCATTTTTTTGTTTCACTAAACCAGCTTCATCAAGGAGCTTTTCAGCTTTTTGAGGGGCATATTCCAGTGGATTATTTGGTGCGGAAAAGTATTTGTCCCCCGGTGTTAAAATTGATTGCGATAGAATTGCTAAATCATGAAGCACATAGCGCATTATTTTAGGTCGATCGATGGCGTAGCCTATGGCTTGCCGCACGGACTTCTTGCTTAGGATTGAATCTTTCATATTGAAGCCAAGATATGTTGTACTCAGTCCAGGTGCTCTTAATATTTTAAATTGTGGATCTTTAGCTATAATTGCGAGCTTGTCTCGGCTAATACCACTTTGAACTAAATCTATCTCACCTTTTTTTAGTTTTGCAAAGGTGGTGGTCTCGTCTTTGACGAATTTAATTATAATGTTCGATTTGTTTTTAACATCATAGTCTTCGTGACTAGTGTTTTTTTCTAGAGTGATTTGGCTAGGTGAATGCGTTTTAAGTGTCAGTGGGCCACAGCCTTTATAGCTTAAAAAATCTATGTTCTCTTGAGAGGCAACTTTAGAACTTAATATACCTATGCTTAAATTTTGCATGAAGGCGGCATCAGGTTTAAATAGCACAAATAGTGCTTCGTTCAGATTAGTTTGCCGAATCTCTTTTAAATTGCGAAATGCCCCAGCGCGCGGACTTTTTGTAGAAGTACCATTAATAAACTGTTGATAGGTAGTGATGACATCTGTAATACTAACGATTTGATTGTCAGCAAAGCGTTTATCGTCTCTTATGGTGATTTTAAGTTCCAGTGGATTCAGCCAAGTCAGTTCTTTTGCAAGATCCAGACGAATTTGGCCACTCGCATCAAATCCCAATAATGAACAGTGAAGTAATTCTTCAATGTACTGACTGTTGGCGTCGAGAGCAAATCGAGGATCAAAAGTCCTTGGCGCAGCTTCCCAGGCAATATTGATTGAAGAATTTTCTGTTGCCAGCGCGAGATGGTCGGAGCTTGGAATTATAAAATTGGCGCTAAAGTAGGCTGCGAATGCTGAAATGCAATTTTTAATAATTTTGATCACTTGCTGTGCTCAAGTAGTAATTTGGGGTTAAGAAACCATTTAAAGATGTTGCTTTAGTTCAATAGGATAAGCATAGCATCTTTGGTTTGTAGATAAAAGATCCAATAAATATTGGGTGTTATAATAAAAGAGTCGAAACAAACTGGCATTTAGATTTATAAGTCAAAGCAATTTAAATGAAGGGGCGATTTGCCATGCAACTAGAGAAGTTTAATCATCAATCCCGCATTGAAAACGCTGTGCAATTATTAAAAGGCTCTGCAATGTTGCTATTAGCTCAGCCAACCGCAGTGCGCAATCGTTCAGTCGGCCATCCCTATAGGCAATGTAGTTTCATCAACTATCTCTTAGGTTTTAACGAACCAAATACTGCTTTTTTCATAAATCCTAAGCTGCCACCTGGTCAACAAATTAGCATTTTTCTGAGAGAGAAAGATAAAACAGCTGAGCTTTGGAGTGGAAAACGACTAGGTGTAGAAGCAGCACAAGAGAGCCTTCCAGTAGACCAAGCATTTAACATCAACGAATTATGGTCTAAGCTCCCAAGTTTACTGAGCGGGGCCGATGGTTTATATTTTGAATTAGGGAGAGACGAGAATGCCGATCGTAATGTCGTAGATGCATTAAAAAAGTCACGAACGCGCAGTCAAAATCACCTCATACCTATCTATGATTCCGACTTCATATCGGCTCAACTTCGTATTAAAAAAGATGCTCAAGAAATTTCTCGCATGCAATATGCTGCTCAAATCACCAAAAAAACTTTTGACAAGATATATGCTGACACAAAACCTGGTATGAATGAGAAAGAAATTTATGGGATTATTTTAGGGGAGTTTTTAAAAAATGGTGCCGACATGGAAGCTTACGGTTCTATTGTTGCTGGCGGTGAAAATGCATGTATATTGCATTACGTAGAAAACAACCAAAAACTAAATGACAATCAACTGCTGTTAGTGGATGCAGGAGCTCAATTTGACTATTATGCTTCAGACGTAACGCGAACCTTTCCAATAGGGAAAAAATTCACTTCCGCGCAAAAACAGCTTTATGAAATTGTTCTTTCTGCTCAGAAAAAAGCGATTCAGCTAGCAGTACCTGGTTCTAATTTAGACAAAGTTCACCAGAGTTCAATTGCGACCATTGTAGACGGTTTGACTGAATTGGGCTTGTTAAAAGGCTCTAAAGAAGAAATCATCGAAAAAGAATTGTTTAAGCAATATTTCCCGCATGGAACGAGCCATTGGATAGGAATGGATGTACATGACGTTGGCTTTTACAAGAACGGCGAAACAGCTCGGCCGCTTGAGGCGGGTATGTATTTTAGTGTAGAACCGGGAATATATGTTGCTCCAGATAATTTGGACGCACCGAAAGAGTTTCGAGGGATAGGAATAAGAATAGAAGACGATGTTTTGATCACAAGCTCAGGAAACGAAGTGGTGACAGGCGCAATTGCTAAAGAGATAAACGAGCTTGAAGACAGACATTAATAGTAGTAAATTTAGATAGTTAAAAATTTAATGTTGACGGCCGATGCTTAAAAAAAGAGACTGCGAGCTCTTTTATAGAACTCGCATTTCGCTGGTGTATTCACCCTGAGATTTCGCTCCAAAAAATGTAAATGTTAATCAAACGAGTCGTTTGATGTGTCAATAATCTTTCGAAAGGAAATTCCGCGTGCCTCATTCTGAAGTAGAAGCTACAAAAGCAACATCAGCTCGAAAAACAAGAACAACTACGACAAAACAAGAAGTTAAAAAATCGCCACGTAGCCGCAGCTCCGAAAAAATTGCTGAAGTCGAGAATAGTAAGCCAATCATACCTCCACAAGCTCAAGCTGTGCCTACTGTAGCTACATCTGTCACAAACGAAAAATTAGCGGCTAATTTGCCAGTAGTTTCAGCGCAAAAAAATGAGTTAATTTTGCATCTTTCTGAGTCATTGCTGAAAAAACTAATTGCTACGGCTGCTCATGAAGGGATTTCTCGCGAAGATTTAGCATCAGAACTTATTGCCGAAGGAATTGTGCTGAGAGCTTTTGAAATTGCGGAAAGACGTCAAGCGATGAAGTTTAATGTCGGTGGGCATGCTGGTGGTCAGTCACAACAAAACGGAAACCACCATCGTCAAAATCAAGGACAAAAACCAAACTTTAGAAACGGTGATAATAATTCGCGACATCGTCGTCCTGGCGGCAATGGAGGTGGAATTCCTCGTCGTCCAGCGAATTACAATAATCTTTTCGATGATAAAGCTTCATTTATGGAGTATGTGAGAAACCAAGAAAAAGCGCAGCGCTAAAACTGTAAAAGCGCAGCGCTAAAACTTTAAAAGCGCAGCGCTATAAATGTATTAGTTTAGCCAAGATCCACTTAGTTTTGTTTCAAATGTAAAATAAGGCTGTAAACGTTCTTGGCGCTTTTCCTCTAGACTAATCGCATCTTTAAAAATGAAATAAAGATATTTCTCGTAAGCTAAAAATGTATCATTTGTATTAGCAGGGCGATCGTTTGCTTTCGAAAAATGTCGTTCTGGCGTCAGCATCTCCAAGCACAAAGCATAGCTATCTTTTTGCCAAAACGCCCAATCTTCAAATGATCCACCGTCCCCAAGATCAAGAGCAGTTTTTATTTTATAATTTGCACTAGGTAGCAGCGAAAGCCGCTTTTTTACTAATCCGAGCCAATTTTCTAGGTCGCGTACTTTTTCGCTTATTGGCGAATTCTTTTCAATATTTCGTGGAAAAGATGGCATTACAATCATATTTGCGTAACCGTGAACATCAATCGCTGCGAGATATCTTTTTTGTTCGAAGGTGTTTTGTATTTTTTGGGTCTCTTTTTCACTAAAAGCTTTTTGTCCCGGATTTTCACGGCTGAGTCCCCAATTGACGCCAAAGTTTCGATTTAGATTCACCGCATTTTCGTTGTAGCGAAGTGAATTGGCATATCCAAATGGGTTTGCAATGGGCTTAAAGTCGATATTTATGTGATATTTGTCGAGTAAGTTGATTAAACTACTTTTACTTTGGACTCTCTCTGCAAGCCACAATACAAAATCTACTGTGAGCTTCTCATTACCGTGTAAACCACCTTGGATATAGAATGAATAAGCCTTATTGTTCGAAACTAGGGTTCGATTTAAAAAGCTACTTGGGTTTGAAATTTGGCTGCTGTAGGAAATGACATAAGGTATGTTAGTATGGAAAGCGGGCGTCGCGTTTTTATTCACAAAATTAGTCGGGCTTAATGCGGCGTATTTTTTTTGCTTATTAAGAAAATAATCTTCACCAAAAATTGTCGGGCTGAACAGCGAGCTGAATATTATAAAAAAATAAAGAGACTTCTCAGCAAGTGAATGCGAGCTAAATTTTGCATACCTTGAATTTTTAATTTGAGAGTGTAATGCGAACATTGTTTCCTCTAGGAATTTCGATTTCATAGAGGAATAAGCACACTCTGCGCCAATATCGCGAATAAAATTATTCTTTATTTTTAGTTACTTGAAAGCCCCCCTGTTTTCTTGAGTGTAGATTTTTTCGACAGTAGTAAGTTAGCTGATCAATTTAGCACTCAGAATATCGCAATTTCTCCGCTTTAGAGTCCCGTAACAAGTTGAATTGACTTGTTTTGAAAACAGGAAACATATTTTTTAATTTGGCTTGAAAATTGCAGCTAGAATTTTGAAACTGACCAATTGTAATTTAATTTTAAGCATTTTTAGGGAGGTATCTTATGTTGATTACTAATCAAATTCTCTGCGCATTCACCGTAATTTTACTATTGGCTTCTTTAGCTTGTGGGCAAAAAAGACTCCTCACCTGCACCACAAGAGTCAGCAAATTTAGAGCCAGTAATTGAAGATGGCGTTGACCCTAGAATATTCGGGACATGGTTACTGTTGGAGACAAATATGGTTGATGAAAATTCAGGTTTAGAGATTCCTTCTCACAAATTGCGCGCTTTATTTACAATTAGCAAAGATCAGTTTACCTATACAGTTGAAATGGTGAAGTCGGGAAAATTGATTTGTAGTTCAGGAGTATCCACCAACTATTTCTCTGTAAGTAAAGATGCAATTTCTATTCACGAAAAATTGTCAAATACTTCTGTAGTAGATGAAGAGACAGATTGTAGTGTAGATTTAGAAAAAACTTCAGTCAAATACGATTTAAAATCAGATCATGTAATAATTGTAACTGCTGAGAATGGAGAAGTTCTTACCGTAAATCGGCATATAAAATAATCTGGCGTATCTTTTCGAGCCTCCTACTTCGGAGGCTTCTTTAAATATCCGTAGAAGCGCTAACTTCTATATTTAAGTTTCTTTCTCTCATCCAAATAGCGTAGAAATTTCTTGTAGTTTTTTCATGTCCCCTATTACCCATAAAAAATCTCCTGAGTCTATCTTTTGATTGGGTTGCGGGCTGCTTATTCTTGTCCCATTTTTTTCCATGCCTACAATAATGCAATTGTATTGCTCTCTAATTTCCGAGTCTTTGATGCTAACGCCATTTAATTTTGAATTTTCCTGAATTTTAAAGCGACGCATGTCGTAATTTTCTAAATCCGATACGAGATCTTCCCGCTTCAACCTTGAACTTAGGGCATTCTTGAAAGTTTCTATTTCATTGTCAGTTGCAAAACACAAGAGCTGGTCTCCAGGATAAATGGGTTCAGTGGCTTGTGGTGCAACGATGTTTTCTCCGTCTCTGACGATAACTACAATATTGACGCCGTATTTTTCTCTTAAGGACAAGTCTTTTAATAAACGGCCAGATATAAAAGAGCGACTCGGCACTTTCACTTCGACTAAATGTGCGTCCCAAGGAGCCAATCTTTCATAAGATAGGCGCTGGTTAACGGCACTTAAATCGGCTTGAAATCCTGACTTAAATTGCATTTCCATAAATCGATAATAAGCTCCAATTTGCCGCTTAAAAAATATAAAAACGAAGCTAAACACGCCAAGGGTCCCGACAAAAGTTATAAAAGCTGGGAAAAAGCTCATACTAAGAAGTCCAATGAGGCTCACAGTAGCGAGTTGGGCTAAAATTTGAGCTCCACCTTGAGGTATGTTCGATGATTTTGAACTTTTATTTTTTAAAAATCGAAATGCAGAAAGCATAGCCCATATACTGGGAGAAGAAAGAACAACAGCTATTGACCAAGTTCCAATTTTTGCAATTAATTTATTTTGAATAATTCCATTTAAAATGGGAACAAGTTTAAAAGATGCAAAGACAAAGAGTAATATGACGACTAACGCGTTTAAGGCCCATTTTAAAAATCCAGAATAAATTTTTTGTCGGTATTCGCTACTAGAAGTATTTCTTTGAATCCATAAAACATAGTTGTTAAGTAAGCTATTGAATTTTGTTGGTAGTCTTTTTTCAAGTATTTCCGAGAAAGCATTCGAGCATTTAATGAGATACGGCGTTGTAAAAGTTGTTATCAAAGATGACGCTACTATTATTGGGTAGATTTTTTCATTGATAACACCATAGGTTAAGCCAAGTGTTGCAATGATAAAAGAAAACTCGCCAATTTGCGCCATACTAAATCCAGTTTGAATTGAAGTCTTTAGTGTTTGGCCGCTAATTAAAGCTCCAAAAGAAACCGTAGCTAGTTTTCCAAAAATAATTACAAAAGATAAAAGTGCAACTGCACCTAAATTGTCGACTAAAGTTCTCGGATCTAATAGCATGCCAACTGAAACGAAAAAAACAGCACCAAAAATATCTTTGAGTGGTTCTACGAGATGCTCAATTTTTTTAGCTTCGCTGCTTTCTGCTAAAATAGATCCCATGATAAACGCACCTAGAGCTATTGAATAATTAAAGTGTGAGGCGACTGCAACCAAACCTAAACACAATGCTATTGAAACAACTGTCAGCATTTCATTGTTACCGTGTTTTGCGACGAGGCGAATAAATTTGGGGATTACAAACATTCCGATAAGAAACCAAGATCCGACGACCAATACTAGTTTTCCGCCTGCTTGTACAAGCTCTAGTCCTCCGAATTGAGAAGTGAGGGCAATGTTGCTTAATGCTACTAGCATGATTATTGCTGCGAGGTCTTCGACGATTAGAATTCCAAAGACTAGTTCAGCAAATTTTTTTGTTTTAAATCCGAGTTCTTCAAGTGCTTTGATGATGATCGTTGTTGATGAAATTGCTATCATACAGCCGAGAAATATCGCGTCTATTTTGGACCAGCCTAGTAATTTCGCAATTAACAGACCGCAAATAAGCATCACAAAAATTTGGATGGTTGCCGTAACTCCGGCTGACATGCCAACCTTTGCTAGGCGACGAAAACTAAACTCTAGGCCGAGTGTGAACATTAAAAAAATAACGCCGAGTTCAGCCCATACTTTTACACTTTCTATGTCACTAACAGAGAAAAAAGGAGGCGTATAGGGACCAACTATAATCCCTGCGCAGATATAACCCAAAACCACAGGCTGACGTAGTCGCCGAAAAATAAATGTGACAATTGCTGCAACGCCTAAAATGACGGCTAGATCTAATATTAATGCGGGTAGATGCACTTTTTTCCTAGATTACGTTCGAAAATGTTAAAGCAATTATCTAAAATTAGCATCGCTGCATAATATATCTTATCTTTAGACATTAAAAAACCCATTCCCCTCGAGATGGTGCTCTTGGGAGAACGGGTTTCCTTTCCGGTCACTAGGACTTCATATTTACTATGAAGCACCTACCTCCGTACTAAAAGAATGACTACTATCCACTTTTAGCACCACCTCCCTTCCTAAGCATCTAGCTTATGGCTCTCTTAAAGTAGCGAGGGCCTTTTTATATTTTACCAACTTATTAGGGAGGTCACAAATGTAAGTTAAATAAAAATGAAAAAACCTAAATTTTACGCATCCTTTTTAGGTAGAAATATTTGGCTTCGGTAGTGTTTCAACTCTTCTATACTTTGTTGTATGTCGTCTAGAGCGCGATGGCTATTGCCTTTTTCTTTGTATAATTTTTCAGATCCGAACCAACTGACGCACAGCTGCTTAACTGTGCTTACATCTACAATTCTATAGTGCAAAAAAGCCTCGAGCCTTTTCATATAGCGACATAAAAATCTGCGGTCTTGCCAGACAGAGTTGCCGGCCAAAAGAGCTTCTTTTGGTTTTAAATATTTTTGCAAAAATTCTAGAGTTTGCTCTTCGGCATCAGAGCAACTTAAGTCGGAGCTCACGACTTTTTCCCACAGGCCAGAACTTTTATGTTGGGTTTTGTTCCAATTGTCCATTCGCTCATAGCGCTCAGGCTTCTGGTGAAGAACTAGGTTTGGTCCGCTAGCGATAATTTCTAAGTTGCTGTCTGTAATTATGGTGGCTATTTCGATAATCTCGTCGGTATCAGGATCTAAGCCGGTCATTTCCAGGTCTATCCAAACTAGCGGCCTCGCAGCAGTTTTTGTATCACTCATCAAAAGTCCTCATTAAATTAGGCAAATTCCTACTTTTCTAGCTTTTATCTTACTAACATCCTCATAATATTTCTAAATGTTTTGCAGTTTTTCGCAAAAAAGTAGTCTCAAAATTCGCGTTTTTATGATTTACTTAGGAACTTTTAACTTTAAACTGTTAAAATAATTTCTATTTATAAGAGCCAGAAACAAGGAGTTAAAATGAGTTCGAGAGTTCGTCAGCAAGTATCAAGCGTCAGTGGTCGTCTTATTGGGTTTTTGTTTCTTTTAAGTTCATCAATAATAGTGACGTCAATTGTGAATGCAAATGAAAATGCGCCAGCTTTTCAAGTAAAAGGAAAAGTTGTGACCATTGGCGAAGTGCAAAAAGATAAACAATCGGACTTTTTTGAAATAGAAAAACGTAAATATGATTTGGTCGACCAAGCTGCAAAAGATGCCTATTTAGATAGTTACTGGAGTGAAAAAGCTAAAGCGGCAAAAAAATCAGTTGAAGCTACTCGCGATGAGTATTTTGCAAAAAATTTAAAAATTAATGACAGTGAAATTAAGTCTACTTTAGCGCAATTTAAAGATCACCCGCAATTAGCAAAACTTCCTCCAGCGGAGCAAAACACACAAATACGAAATTATCTGGAAGAGCGCAATAAGCGGCAACTCATTGAAGATATCATTAGTGCCGGTATCTCAAAAAAAGAATTAGTCGTGATGTATCCGCGTCCACAAGAGCCTGTTTTCGATGTAAAGGTGGTAGATACAGATCATGTTCGCTATAGAGCGAAGGGCGACTATGCAAAACCGGTGAGCTGTAAAGGCGACGATTGCGCGATTACAATTATTGAGTATTCAGAATTTCAGTGCCCCTTCTGCCAAAGAGTTTTGGGAGACGTGAAAAAAGTTATGGAGACTTACGAAGGCAAAATCCGTTGGATAGTTCGCGATTTTCCACTGAGCTTTCATGATCGCGCCCGCCCTGCAGCTATCGCAGCAAAATGTGCAGCTAAGCAAGAAAAGTATTGGGAAATGTATACGGCACTTTTTGACAACCAAAAATCTTTATCAGATGGCGACTTTGAAAAGTACGCTAAAGACATTGGCCTCAACATGGATAAGTATAAAAAATGCTATAAGTCTCCAAATGAGATCGAGAAAGTTATAGATGCGAATTTGGACTCTGGTTCGAAACTTGGTGTAACAGGTACGCCAGCTTTCTTAATAAATGGACGTAAGTTGTCAGGAGCCCTACCTTTCTCAGAGTTTAAGCAAGTTATTGACGACGAATTGACAAAAAGCAAAAAAAGAACTTAAAGTCTTTAAATCATAGTAAAAAGTAACCCGCTTGAGTTGAGTTGCAAAGTAGCCGATAAGCTATTAGTGATCAAACTCAGCGGGTTTTTTAGTTGTTGTTTCGTTAATTGCGGCTTGCTATGGCGATTTCTGACCTTGCCGGGTTATAATTGTGCTTATATCGATTCCGTCTAGGTGCATGCATCTGGGATGGGTGTTTTGGTTAAAAGGAGAGCGGAATTGCAGAACAAAAGAAGAGAAAATCGCCGTGTTCTGAGATTAAAAACAGAACAACCTATTAAAGTTCTAATGGGTTCCATAGGAGACGATATTCGTTATGAAATGATCACACAAAATGTTTCTTATACTGGTTTCTTTTTAAGCTTTGATAAACCAGGTCGCTTTCCATTTACGCCATCAAGTATTATGGAAGTTTGGCTAGAACTCGAACCCGGAAATCCGGTTTTTTTTAATGGTAAGATGGCTCGGGTGGTTTATCCTGAGGATGCAGCAGCAAAAGAAACTGGTCCAGGTATCGGTATAAGAATTGTACAAATTAGCTCTGATCAAGAAAAGATATTGCGTCAATATATAGATTCGAAAATTAGTACCGAAGAAAAAAATAAGTCTGAAAATTTAGAAGATGACGATGAAGGTAACTCCGCGGCCTAGAATTAAATGAAATTACGCATATAATTTCAACCAGCACATCACTTTTAATAATTTAATGATTGAATTGAATAACTTCAAGCTAGTAGAATAGCTATGGTGTAAAAAAAATCAAATTGCTAATGAATCGAGGATGTCTTTAATGGATTGGAAAAAAATTAAATGCCCGCAAGGTGCTCGACTATTAAAAATCCACCATTTTGCATTTATGGTTTCTGGGACAAATTACCAAATTGAGATTGACGAGATTGGTGATGGTCGATTTACTGGCCACGCAGAAGATTCAATTGATAGTTCAAGCGTCATAGAATCAGTGACAGCAGATTCTCTTGAATCTTGTCTCAATCAAGTCATGGAAAGCATAAAAAAACGCCATTCCTAATAGATCTAAGACAATAATTTTTTAAATTGAAGCCAAATGAGTCAATCATTTCTAAATGGGTTAGAAGTTTTAATAGCGAATCCCGCAATAGCAAAGAGCTGGGGACGTTGTGGATTGTTATGCAACCAAGCTTCGACAACAAAAGATTTTCTACATAGTTCTGACGCAATTCTTAAAGTCTTAAATAAACAACTGGTGTGTTTTTTTGGTCCACAGCATGGGATTTTTGGAACAGTTCAAGATAATATGATTGAAACCGAGCATCAAATAGATCCCTCTAGTGGTCTGCCTATCTATAGTCTTTATTCTGAAACACGAGAACCAACAGAAAAAATGATGCGAGAAATTGATACATTGATTTTCGATGTTCAAATTGTCGGTTGTCGTGTTTACACATTTAAATGGACTTTAGCAGCTTGTTTACGGGCGGCGAAGAAATATAAAAAAAATGTAGTGGTTTTGGATCGGCCAAATCCTTTAGGCGGCGAGCTTTTAGAGGGCGCGGTTCTAAACATGAAACTGAAGTCTTTTGTAGGAGAAGCTCCGATACCCATGCGTCATGGGCTTACTGTTGGTGAATTTGCGTCATACATAAATGATACTATCGGTGCAGATTTAAAGATTGTCGAAATGCAGGGTTGGAATCCTAGGCTTTATTATGGGGATTTGCAGCGTCCCTGGGTTATGACTTCACCAAACTTGCCGACTTTAGATGCTGTGTATGTATATCCGGGAATGGTTATATTTGAAGGTACAAATCTCTCTGAGGGCAGAGGCACAACCCTACCCTTTCAGCTAATCGGCGCACCGTATTTAAAGAATGGTAGCCACTATAAAGAGCACATTTTAAGTAAATTTAACGCCGAAGGTGTCTACTTGCGTCCCGTTGAATTTATGCCCACCTTTCATAAGTGGAAAGGCGAGGTATGTCATGGAATTCAGTTACATATCATAGATCAAACTAAGATTTGCTCCTATAAATTGGCCCTAGCAATGGTCAGAGCTGCAATAGATATTGGTGGAGATGCTTTTACATGGAAACAGCCACCCTACGAATATGACCTGGTTAATTTGCCTATCAAGCTGATATTTGGTATTGAAAACGTAGATCAAATAATAAAAGCTAATACTTTCGATGTTTCAGACGCTTGCTGGATAAAAGGTATAAAAGAATATAAAGATTCTGTTTTAAAGAATATAAGGTACGAGCGTGATATGCGGTATGAGATTTAGTAGCTTTTAAGGAGTTTTTATATGAGAACAAAAATAATTTTAATAACTGGGGCGATGTTTTTTTGCAGGGCACTTTTTGCTAATGCAAATTACGGAACTGAAAATCCGAATGCAAAGCATCCCACCTTAGGTGTTGGTCTTACTACTTCCGAAATAGACTATGATGTCGATTCTTCTGAAGTGGATATAGAGCGTACGGAGATGTTTGCAGCGTACAACTTCGCCTTACAACAAAAAGTTGTTGCCCACGCGCGCTTTGGTTTGGTTTTTGATTCAGAGCTTCAAAATCGATTCGGAAGAGTTGAGAATGATGGCCTAGGCTTTAATTTCGGTGGTGCGGTAGAAATGCTGGTTCGAGATAAAGAGATGTTTGACATCGTGGCAGGTGGACTCATTTCCTATTATCGTGAGAGCTATGATGCGGGGGGCTCCTTTTCTGAAGAGATAGACCTAGACCTATTAGAGATAGGATTTTATAGCAAAGTTCGCATCAAAAGATTTGATAAAGTTTATCCCTGGGCCGGAATAGAGATTTACCCCTATTCTAATGGAGAATTTTCTTTAGGATCTGCCGAAGAAGATATTGAACGAGATGATTTATTAACAATGGCTATTGGTGTAACGGGTGAGTTGGACGATTTTGATTTGGGCGTAAGCTTCAAAATTCTTAGCGAGAGATCTGTAAATTTTGTTGCAAGTTTTCCCATGTAAGATGGGAGAGGTAAGATTTTATATTTTAAATAGAAAAAGAGCCTGAGGGCTCTTTTTCTATTTCTGGGCTGACTTTTTCAGAACTCCATAGTTTTCGCATACGACTTAAAAAAGTTTGAAAAGTGCCTGCAATTATATTGCTCCGAACTTGTTCCATTAGTTTGATATAATAAACTAAATTATGAATAGTCAGAAGGCGGTAAACACTTAATTCCCCCGCGATATATAAGTGGCGCAAGTATGCTCTGCTATGATTTTGACAAGTGTAACAATCGCATTGATCGTCTAAAGGTATATCAGAAAATTGATGCTGAGCGTTTTTTATATTTATTTTTCCAAAGCTGGTAAATAGCGAGCCATTTCGAGCATTGCGTGTTGGCATGACACAGTCAAACATGTCTACTCCAAGATTAACTCCTTCAACGAGATCTAGCGGTGTGCCGACACCCATTAAATAGCGAGGTTTATCATGAGGTAAGTGTCGATTGGTCGTTTCTAAAATGCGCAGCATGTCTTCTTTGGGTTCGCCGACTGATAGTCCTCCAACCGCATATCCATCAAAACCAATTTTTATAAGCTCTACGCAGCTTTGTTGACGCAGGTCATCATACATGCCGCCTTGGACTATCCCAAATTGCATAAGCTCAGGCAGCGATTTTGCATCTTTGCAGCGTTGGGCCCAACGCATCGAACGCTGCATGGATATTTTAGCTTGGTCATATTCACAAGGATATTTCGTACACTCATCAAGAACCATATGAATATCAGCACCGATTGTTTCTTGAATTTGTACAGCCAGCTCTGGAGTTAAATTAAATTTTTGTCCATCTAGATGGCTTTGGAAACTGGCTCCTTGTTCATCAATTTTATTGAGGGTTGATAAACTAAAAACTTGAAAACCGCCGCTATCCGTTAAAATAGGCTTATTCCAATTCATAAATTTATGCAGACCACCAATACTCTTCATAACTTCCATGCCAGGTCGCAAAAATAAATGATAAGTATTTCCTAAAATTATTTGCGCGTTGATATCGCTTAAATCAGTACTTGAAAGCGATTTAACAGAGCCTGCTGTTCCTACGGGCATAAAAATAGGCGTCGTAATCGAACCATGCTTAAGTTGCAATTTTCCACAACGAGCGTTGCCATCACGATATTTTACTTCAAAACTCATTAGATTATTGACTTTCCGAGTGCGGATTGAATTAATTCAACTGCGAGACGTGAGGTTTTGTTGTCTATATCTTTAGCTGGATTTAGCTCGGCAATATCCATTGAAACCAGCTTTTTAGAGTCTGCGATGATCTCTAATAATAAATGTGCTTCTCGATAGCTAAGGCCGCCTGTTTCCGGGGTGCTGACACCAGGAGCATAAAGTGGATCTATGGAATCAATATCAAGGGAAAGGTGGATTGCACTGCATTTTTTGCTAATATGATCTACGGCTTCTTTAGCAATGCTAGACATTCCTCTTTCGTCGACTTCACGCATTGTAAAGTATTTTATTCCGGAATTGCGACAAGTGATTTTTTCTTGACCATCAAGAGTGCGAATTCCAATTATGACAACATTTTCAGCTTTGATTTTCGGACAAAAACCATAGATTTTTGTTAAGTCAGGATCGCCAAGTCCAAGAAGTGCTGCCAAAGGCATGCCGTGGATATTTCCAGTTGGAGAAGTTTCGTAAGTGTTAATATCAGCATGAGCGTCAACCCAAATGAGGCCGAAACTTTTATTTTGGTCGCGATAGAATTTACTTACTCCCGCGATTGAGCCTAATGCTAGGCTGTGATCTCCGCCTATACAAATAGGCAAATGTTCATTTTTTAGGGAGTTTTCAACAATTTGCGCCAGGGCGTTGGCGGTGTTTATTATAATACTGCGAAAGTTATGCTTAATGTCGGGCTTTTCTAATGTTTCTCGAATTGGCACATAAATATCTCCTCGATCAAAGACTTCTAGATCAAGTGCTTTAAGCTTAGTGTGTAATTCGGCAATGCGAATAGCCGCAGGTCCCATGCATGCTCCACGCAAATTTGCGCCTAGATCTAGGGGGATTCCGATTATATCAATTTGTTTATTCATATTTACTATCTAGTTTGTCGAAGAATTTATAAAAGGCACAGCATTGGCATTCTGCCTGAATTTATGAGTTTCTACAGCAAAAAAAGGCTGCCACCATATGGTGACAGCCCAATAATTTGGATGTATTTAGTGATTCATAACTTTTAAGAAGCCAAAAAATCCGCCTAGCTAAAATTACCCCAATAACGATAAGGCAATTTGTGGTTGAGTATTTGCACTCGCTAAAACCGAAGTTCCAGCTTGTTGCAATATGCTCGCTTGAGTCATCTTTGCAGTTTCTGATGCAAAATCTGTATCAGAAATTCGGCTGCGAGCTTCTGAAAGATTTTCAGTTGTTGTACCTAAATTGCTAATCGTTGATTGCAATCTGTTTTGTATCGCACCCAAATATGCGCGGTACTCATTGACACGTGTGATGGCTGTATCTAGGGATGAAATGCTTTGTTGAGCAGATTCCTTAGTATTGACGCGAGTTCCATCTTCTGCTTGTCCTAATTCAAGTGATCCATCACCTGAGGTAAAAGCATTTAGGTTGCTCATGTCTATTTTGATTATGTTGATTGGATTCTTTTGATCTATGCCATCCGAATCAGCATAATAATCTTTATTAACTTGCACTTCCAATGGGAACGCATTGGCCGCAGTACTAAGCTCGTCCGGCAAGTCGGAATTTCCGACAAGTAAACGTGTTCCGTTGAATTCAGTAGAAACTGCAATGCGGTCGATTTCGTCCTTTAGTTGCAGGTACTCTTTGTCAAGAAACTCGCGCTCAGTATTGCCGATAGTGTCGCTGGCTGCTTGAATTGCAAGCTCGCGAAGTCTAATCAACATATTGTTGGTTTCTTCGAGGCCGCCTTCTGCAGTTTGGACGATAGATACACCGTCAGCTGCATTTCGCTTAGCCATGTTGAGGGATCTGATGTCTGCTCTTAAGTTCTCTGAAACCGCTAATCCGGCAGCATCATCTGCTGACTTG
>JAGOVF010000072.1 GCA_018060885.1 Oligoflexales bacterium
AGAAATTATAGTTTGAGTCCTAAGATTCAACGCACGGATAGTCTCATGATGAGTGTGAATTATACATTAGTTGGAGAAGCGCCCAAAAAAGGGTAAATGAATATTTTAGGAGAGTTTTAGAATGCTTAATGAATTTAAAAGTTTTGTACTGCGCGGTAATGTTGTAGATCTTGCAGTCGCTGTTGTCATTGGTGGAGCCTTTGGAGCTATTGTCAACTCAGTCGTTAATGACATATTTATGCCGATCATCGGAATTATTATTGGCGGCATTAATTTTAGCGGTCTAACGGTCAGCTTCGGTGAAGCTACGATTAAATATGGCAATTTTTTACAAATGCTGGTTAATTTTCTAATAATTGCAGCTGCAATGTTCCTAATTATCCAAGCGCTCAATAAACTAAAAAAAGCGGAAGCTCCAGCTGCGCCAGTGGTGCCGGAGATTCCAAAACAGGAACAACTTCTTGCAGAAATTCGCGATTTGCTGAAAAACCGCTAGTCTTTTCAAACGAAGATTTTTGGTATTTTTAAGCAGCAGCTATGCAAAATTGAGCATGACTGCTTTTCGCTTAGTATTAAGCTAGCGAAGGAATTTGCAAAAAAACTCGAACTTTCACCAGAGTGGTTGGTGAAGCTTGCATTGCAAGATCAGCTTAATAAAGAAGGAATAGGTTTATAGTAGAGCTGACCTTAATGTGTTTGGCTGAAATAAGTGGGTTCTTGATCACATAAGTGACAATCTATGGCATAAATAATCTGCGAAATGTCTACTTATTTGACAGTCAAGTGCCATATTCTTAACAATTGGAATCCTCGAAACGCAGCTTACAATCAAGTAAACGAGTGAGGACAACACTTTCGCATAAACGATATGAAAATTTTACAATTCGAATTTATTGGCACAAACCTTGCCTAATACCCATATCGATACGGCTCTCGCTTACTAATTTTAAAGGATTTTTTATGAAAAAACTTACATTAGGTATGATTTCTTGTGTATTGCTCGCTTCATGTAATAGTTTTGAACAAAAATCAAACCCATATTCAGTAGATGGAATTCCTATCACTCCCCCACCAGCAAAGCCTGAAGTTGAACCAACTTTTGAAGAACAAAAAGCACTTCATATTTTAGATCACAACTTAACAAATATGTTTATCAACAGTGGAGTGAAAGGCGTCTTTGCAATCAATAATTGTTTGGGAATGGAAATCACTCGCAAATGGGAAATTATTGGAGATAGTCGTAGAGAATTAGAAACAATTATAGATACAAATAAAATGCACTTACTCGCAAACCCATGTTCATTCTACAATGCAATTGCTGGATCACTTGATACATATATAGACTTCTCTAAATTGCCAGAAGTTGCAGAAGGTGTTCACCAAATAATATATATGACTGAAGCTGCTGAAATTCATGAAGCTGATATTGACTTTGCTATAAGCTTAGATCGTCTTGGTGTAAACACTAAATATATTGGCAAAGTACGATTTACAGACGCATTTTTTCGCAACGATAAAGGTGAAAATATATTAGCATTCAATGTTGAAGAAGCTGCAGTCTCATTTCCAATGCCTGTAAAATTTTTGGCTTTATGTGGCCTTGCTTCAGATTTCTCAAATAGCGACATTGCTCTGTTAGCAGAACTTTCAGATAAGAATTGTAATATTGAAACCTCTCTGTCTCATGGTGGCGATAGTGGTGATTTTATAACCGGAATCGATAGAATCGTTTTGTTAGACTAAAATATTTTCAATTTAATATAAATAAGAGCCGCATGCGTTTTTCGCAAGCGGCTCTTATTTATTAAACTTTAATCCAATTTGAGATCGTTTCTGCATACCCATCGCATATTTTTAAAGTAGAGTTCTATTACTAGAAAGTGCATAGATCCCAATGAAGAGCTACAAAATAGACTAAAAATTGTGACAACTAATTGCAGCAACTGGATGAATGGAAGCAAAACATTGCGTCCTAAGCTGTTTGATGTCCATACGCTTCCTCCAGGAACTAATTTATTTTTGAATGGAATAGCTGGTACCACAAAGTACGTCCGGTGGCGCCTAGGGCCGGCCCGAGAGGCCGGCCCTATTCGATATTTCTACTTGATACTTTGAAAATAGTTGTTTAACTGAAAGCTCACTTTTACTGGGGATATGTCTTGGAAGCTCAAAATAAAACAGCACTCTATGACGAACACGTAAAACTAGGAGCAAAACTCATCGACTTTGGTGGCTGGATGATGCCTATCCGCTATGGCAGTGCGATTGAAGAACACCATTTTGTGCGCAAGGCTTGTGGGCTATTTGATGTGAGTCATATGGGTGAGTTGCGCATAAAAGGCGAGCAAGCGGAAGCTTTCGTTCAGTATTTGACCACTAACGACGTTACAAAACTTCGCGACGGCTGTGGGCAGTACAGCGGATTATTGGATGATCAAGGCGGATTTATTGATGACTTGATTGTGTATCGCTTGCAAAAAGACGATTTTTTTCTGTGTGTGAACGCATCAAACACCAGAAAAGACGCAGATTGGGTAAAAAAACAAAGCGCGGCTTTTAAGGTACAAGTAGATGATGAATCATCTCAGTGGTCACAGATAGCTATTCAAGGGCCGCAGAGCCGTGAGTGTTTAATGACGCTGCTTAAAGATGCAGAACGCGCGACGCTTGCAGATCTTCCTTATACCCAAATCCGAAAGATTCCTTTATTTGGTCAGCAGGCGCTTATAGCGCGAACGGGCTACACGGGCGAGCTGGGCTATGAGGTTTATTTGAATCATTCAAGTGCAATTGAGCTTTGGCTAAAACTTCTGCAACTTGGCACTAGTCGCGTAGCGCCGATAGGCCTTGGAGCTAGAGATAGCCTGAGACTAGAAGCCGGCTACCTACTCTATGGCAACGATATGGACGAAAATGTAACACCGCTCGAAGTAGGTATTTCATGGGCGGTAAAGCTAGATAAAGGCGATTTTATTGGCCGAGACAGGCTGGTTAAGATGAAGGAAGCTGGAGTACCGAGGCATTTAGTCGCCTTTAAAATGACGGAACCAGGTATTGCTCGCAGTCATATGGACCTTTTTCAAGCAGATAAAAAAGTCGGAATTGTAACTAGCGCGGCTTTTTTGCCGACCTTAGATCTCGCGGGTGGCATGGCCTTAGTCGATAAAAGCAGTGGCCAGGTGGGCGACAAGATCGAAATCGATATACGTGGCAAAAGAAAGCTTGCCGAAGTTGTTAAGAAGCCTTTATATTCTCCAAAAGTTAAATAAAGTGAATTGGCAAAAATTAATAGGAATCAACAAATGGACTTTCCAAGCGCTCTAAAATACACCAAAGATCATGAATGGGTCAAAATCGAAGGCGATCACGCCACTGTGGGTATAACTGCTTACGCAATAGAGCAGCTCGGAGACATAGTGTTTGTAGAGTTGCCAGCAGTTGGCACTGAATTTGACGAAGCCTCACCGTTCGGTACTGTAGAATCTACAAAAACAGTATCAGATTTATATATGCCATTGACGGGTAAGGTCGAAGCTACCAACGCGGCCATCGTTGAGGCACCTGAATCGCTACAAAATGACCCCTATGAAGCAGGCTGGCTGGTGAAGGTAAAATTAAAATCTCCCGGAGCTAGTGGAGAACTCTTGAGCGCGGCTGAATACCAGAAGTTTATATCTGAGTAATTAGAACCTTGGATTTCTAGTCATTTCTAATCTTTTTATTTGCACATATAGCAAATTATAGGAAAATTTTATGATATTCTATAGAGCGAATAAAATTATTCTCGCTATTTTTTTATTGTTCACCATGACGCAATTGTTTGCAGCACAAACCAAAAGCCAAACAGCAGTAAAAAAAATACCTCTCGAAGATTTTTTTAAAAATCCACAGTCAGTTGATTACGTCATTTCTCCCGATGGAAAATGGCTCGCAACGTTGAAACCCTATAAAAACAGGTTAAATGTTTTTGTACAGCCAGCCGATGATTTAAACGCAGCTCCGATGCGAATCACTAGCCAAACAGATCGAGATATCGCACGTATTTACTGGAAAGGTAATGACCAAATTCTCTTTACAAGAGACTTTGGTGGTGACGAAAACTACCACATTTTTATTGTTGACATAAAGACACAAAAGACTCGTGATTTAACGCCATTTAAAGGTGCTCGAGCGGAGCTTCTTGCAGATTTGAATCAATTTGACGCAGAAAATATTCTAATAAAACTTAATAAAGACGACCCAAAACTATTTGATGTCTATAGAGTGAATATTAAAACAAGCAGCCTTAGCTTAGAAATTAGGAACACAAAAAATTTTACTGAATATACTATAGATAATCATGGTCAAGTTCGCCTCGGCATTAGCTCAGATGGGGTGAATCAAAAAATTTATCTTCTGCCCGGGAAGGCGCAAAATCCAGTAGAGCTTATATCTAGTAATTTCAAAGTCGCGCTAGAACCCATCGGATTTAGCTTTGAAGATGAAAATCATATTTATATGATTTCTAACCTAAATCGCGATAAATCCGCGCTTGTACTCTATGACCTTAATAAAAAGAAAGAGATCTCAGTTTTATTTGAAAATGACGAATATGATATGAGCGGCGCTCTCATTTCTGAATTTCAGAAGAAGTTAATTGGCGTTCACTACACAAGCTGGAAAAGAGAAAAAAAATTTTTCGATGAAAGTTGGCAAAAAAGTTTTGACCAATTGACAGCCCTGCTCCCCAATCAAGAACTTTCCTTAGTGAGCCACGATTTTCGTGAAACAAAATTCGTCATTCGCGCTCATTCCGATAAAACTTTCGGAGTCTTTTACCTTTATAACAGAGCCGAAAATAAACTCAGCAAACTAGAAGAAATCAGCCCTTGGTTAAATCCTGAACAAATGGCCGCAATGAAACCTATCAGCTACAAAAGTCGTGATGGGCTGACTATTCACGGTTATTTAACTCTGCCACTTGGACAAGAAGCTAAAAACTTGCCTGTTGTTATTAATCCTCACGGTGGCCCTTGGAGTCGAGATGTTTGGCGCTATAGCCCAGAGGTACAGTTTTTAGCCAATCGTGGTTATGCCGTTCTTCAAATGAACTTTCGCGGCTCAATAGGTTACGGCCGAAAATTTTGGGAAAGTTCTTTTAAGCAGTGGGGCAAAAAGATGCAGGACGATGTTAGTGATGGAGTCCATTGGCTAACAAAGGAAGGTATTGCTGATGCAAAACGTGTTTGTATTTATGGTGGTAGCTACGGAGGTTATTCGACACTTGCTGGCCTAGCTTTTTCACCTGAACTTTACAAATGCGGAATCTCTTATGTTGGTGTATCTAATATGTTTACATTTATGAATACTATTCCGCCTTATTGGGAACCTATGCGCAAAATGTTCTACGAAATGGTTGGAGATCCAGAAAAGGACAAAAAACTTCTGCACTCTGTCTCCCCGGTTTTTCATGCGGATAAAATCAAAGCTGCTCTCATGGTTGCACAAGGTGCAAAAGATCCACGCGTAAATAAAGCGGAATCTGACCAAATTGTTGCTGCTGTAAAAAAGCAAGGACACGATGTTTTATATATGGTCAAAGAAGAAGAAGGTCACGGCTTTAGAAATGAAGAAAATCGCCTTGAATTTTATAGAGCTATGGAAACTTTTTTAAATAAGCATTTGCAAAGTGGGGCGCTTAGTAATTAAGCACTACAAGGAATAGGACACTAATATTGAATAAGCCCAACCAAGAAGATATTAGATGGTTGCAAAGATTAGATAACTTTAACTCTGCAATGCATCAATTGGGTCAAGCGGTCGACTTAGCTAAAACCAGGGAACTAAGCGATTTGGAGAAACAAGGCATTATCCAATCTTTTGAGTTCACGCATGAATTAGCTTGGAATGTCATGAGAGACTATTTTTTATTTCAAGGACAAAATCAAATAAATGGTTCACGTGATGCAACGCGAGAAGCATTCCAAAAAAACCTAATCTCAGACGGCGAAATATGGATGGAAATGATTAAAAGTAGAAACTTAAGCTCCCATTCTTACAACAAAAAGATAGCTAACGAAATTGTCGCATTGATTATTCAAAAATATTACCAGCTATTTTGTGATTTTTACAAAAAAATGAAGGGGCTAAGCACCCCTTGAGTACAGTTGATGAATTTGGTTTGAATATTTCTACTACTGAAAAAATTAAGAATGTTTTTTCTAAACATAGTGGTGTTGATAGAGCGATCATTTATGGATCCCGTGCCAAAAAAACTTATAAACCTGGATCTGACATTGATATAACCTTAGAAGGATCACAGCTTACCTTGAGCGATCAGCTCAAAATAGAAAACCAGATAGAAGATCTCCTATTACCTTATAAAGTAGATCTTTCCATCTTTCACACCATAAGCAATAAAGAGTTAATTGATCATATTCATAGAGTAGGCATTGTTTTCTACCAAAGAAAATGAAGATTTATGTCAATCAATTTAGTCGGCCATGCTACTAAATAAAGTCTCTAAGCCCTCTCGCCAAGGGTAGATAATCACGTTATCTACTTGTCGAGCAGTTGTTTCTTGGCATAAGCATATTGCGTCAAAATCAGAATATTCCTTTGCGAAAGATTGAAGATTGCGAATGTGATCTTCACGTACGTTTGTCGCAGACTTTATTTCAATGAGGACAGATTTTTTACCTGGACGATCAATAATAATATCTACTTCTAAACCACCTTGGGTTGCTAGATAAGACAATCGATAGTCTTTGCGAAGATAATCGTTGAGTCGATAAATCTCAAGAATTATAAAATGTTCAAATAAAGGTCCAATCATTTGTCCGGCGGTTGGAGCAACAGACAACATTTGCTCTAGCGCCCGCTGCACGCCAATATCAAAAAAGTAAAATTTGCTGGCTTTAAGTTGTTGTTTGCGTAATGACCTATCGTAAGCGGGCAAAAAAAATCCCAACCATGTGTCTTCAAGGATTTCAAAATAAGTTTTTACTGTTGTCCAATCAATATTGAGATCTTTTGAAATAGAGTTGAAATTAAGGATTTTTCCGTTCATTTGGGCGGCAATCGGGAGAAATTTTCTGAACGCATCTGTATTACGGACTAACTGTTCTTGAAAAACCTCTTCTTTTAAATAGACGTTTACATATGCTTTTAGAAACTCAGATCTCTCTAGATTAGATGAAAGCTGAAAGATTTTCGGCAAACTCCCCCAAGCCAGAACATGAAGTAGCTTAAAATCACCTTCTAGTTCGATATGTGTGAGTGGATACAAATGATTTAAGAACGCTCGACCGGCCAAGAGATTAGCGCCACCTCTTTTTAGTTTTCGAGCACTAGAACCTGTTAACGCAAATTTAATTTTTCGATTTTCAATTTCCCAATGAACCACATCCAAGAGTTTTGGTGCTCTTTGCACTTCGTCAATAACTACCCAGTCTAAGTCCCCTGCTCTTTCGGTGATTTGTTCTGAAAGACGATTTGGATGGCTAATATATTGTGATTCGGTTTCTGGGTTGAGTAGATCGATCCAAAGCGTGGAAGAGTTTTTAAACTCAAAATTGAGAAACGAGCTCTTTCCAGTTCCGCGCGCGCCAAATAGGAAAAAGCTGTTTGATTTTATAGGCTTATTAATGCGCTTGTACATGCCCAGAAATTCTATCCGATTTTCAGGGTATGGTCAAGAGTACATAACTATTTCTTTCAAGCCTCCCAAGGAGGACAGCTACAGAAAAAGTTCCTATCGCCAAACGCATTGTCGACTCGGTCGACACTTGGCCAGTACTTGAATTCCGCTTGTGTTGGATCAGGGAAAGCAGCTTGCTCTCTTGAGTAAGGAAAGTCCCAGCCGTCACGGCAAACGGTGTGAATACTGTGCGGCGCGTTTTTCAGCAAATTATTTTCTTTGTCAGTTTTTCCAGATTCAATATCTTTAATTTCTTGCGCGATTTTTAGCATGGCGTTGCAGAAGCGGTCAATTTCTTCGAGCGACTCGCTTTCTGTCGGTTCTACCATCAAGGTTCCCGGAACCGGGAAAGACATCGTGGGGGCATGAAAGCCATAGTCCATCAGTCTTTTTGCGACATCATCTACCTCTATGCCGGCGCTTTTTTTAAATCCGCGCAAATCCAAAATACATTCATGCGCAACAAGACCAGAGGCAAGTTTGTATAGAACTGGATAAGCTGGGGATAACTTTTTTGCAATATAGTTTGCGCTCAAAATCGCTACCTGGGTAGCTTGCGTCAGTCCTTCGCCGCCCATCATTTTTATATAGCTCCACGATATAGGCAATATTCCTGCACTACCCCAAGGAGCTGCAGAAATAGCACCTACCCCACTTTCTGGGCCAGCGCTTTTGACTACACTGTGATTCGGTAAAAAAGGCACCAAGTGCTTTGCAACACCTATAGGCCCGATTCCCGGGCCGCCGCCGCCATGCGGAATAGCAAAAGTTTTGTGCAAGTTTAAGTGCGAAACATCCGCGCCAAACTGTCCTGGCTTGCATAGGCCAACCATGGCGTTCATGTTAGCGCCGTCCATATACACTTGGCCGCCGTGTTGATGTATAAGTGAACAAATCTCTTTAATTGCGGTTTCAAAAACGCCGTGTGTTGAAGGATAAGTCACCATGAGAGCTGCGAGTTCGCTACTGTGCTTTTCAGCTTTTGCTTTTAAGTCGCTCATATCAATGTTGCCGAGGTCGTCGCATTTGACTACGACAACCTGCATGTTCGCCATCACTGCGCTGGCAGGATTAGTTCCATGTGCGGATGCTGGAATGAGACAAATTTTCCGATGTGCTTGCCCGCGGCTTTCGTGGTATTTTTTTATCACCATGAGACCAGCAAACTCACCTTGCGATCCAGCGTTTGGCTGTAACGACATGGCGCTAAAACCTGTGATGTTAGCGAGGTCGTCGGATAGGTCTTTTATGAGTTCCTGATATCCAAGGGTCTGATTTAGAGGAGCAAAGGGATGTATGCTGGCGAATTCTGGCCAAGAAACTGGCATTAATTCAGCTGCTGCATTTAACTTCATCGTGCAAGAGCCCAAAGGAATCATTGCGGCGTTGAGTGCAAGGTCTTTAGTTTCAAGCCGATGAATATAACGCATCAGCTCTGTTTCTGTGTGGAAGCGATTAAACACCGGGTGTTTTAAGTAAGGACTTTTTCTAGAGAGTTCTTGGGGAAGTCGGGTCAACGCGGTTTTTTCAAAATCGCTTTCACTATAATTAGTCACGCCAAAAATCGCGAGCAGCTCAAGCGCATCGTTCAAATTTTTAGTTTCGTCAAAGCTTACTTGAATTGTTTTTGTATCACGTTGATAGATGTTTATTTCTTTTTCCGCAGCTTTTTCAAATATTTTTTTTGCGTCGTTTGTTTCAATTTGCACGGTATCAAAGAAGTGTTTGCGGACTATTTTAAAACCATTTTTCTCCAGAGCTGCCGCAAATCCGCTAGCTAAAGCGTGAACGCGAGATGCAATATCTTTTAAGCCTTTGGGGCCATGGTAGACCGCGTACATCGACGCCATGACTGCTAATAACACCTGTGCAGTACAGATGTTACTCGTCGCTTTTTCGCGGCGGATATGTTGCTCTCTTGTTTGTAAGGCCATGCGATAGGCTTTACGTCCGGTCCGGTCTTTAGAAACTCCAATAACGCGACCTGGGATAACGCGCTTGTTCTGTTCGTGGGTTGCAATGTAGGCTGCGTGCGGCCCGCCGTACATCATTGGCACGCCAAAACGCTGCGTTGTACCTATAGCAATGTCGCAGCCTAGTTCTGCCGGAGGGCTTAAAAGCGTCAAAGCCAAAATATCGGCAGCTGCTACTATCATTGCTCCACTGGCATGAACTTTTTTTACGATTGAGCTGATGTTGGAAATTGCACCCGAGCTTCCAGGATATTGTAAAAGCACACCAATTAAATCTGTACGTGACGCAAAATCATAATTTTCTGCATCACCAACAATAATTTCAACTCCGACGGCTTCCGCCCGCGTTCTGATAACGTCAATTGTCTGCGTAAAAGTGTCTTGATCGATAAAAAAAGCAGGATTTGGATGCGCATTATTTTTACTTAAGCTTAAGCACATGGAAAGGGCTTCTGCGGCAGCAGTGCCCTCGTCGAGAAGAGAGGCGTTCGCTACGGCAAATCCTGTTAAATCCATAACCATAGTTTGGAAATTTATCAAGGCCTCCATGCGGCCTTGCGAAATCTCAGCTTGGTAGGGTGTATAAGCTGTGTACCAACCCGGATTTTCGAGAATATTTCTGGCAATACTAGGAGGAGTAAAAGTGTCGTAATAACCTTGGCCTAGATAAGACTTAAAAATACGATTTTTTTTCGCGAGAGATTTTATTTTTGCAAGTGATGCCTGTTCACTTAATCCCCTAGAAAGACTTAAAGGCTTTTCTTCTAGAATAGTCTTCGGGATTGTTGCTTCAATTAAATCAGTGATCGACTTAAAGCCCAAGCTCGCGAGCATTTGCTTTTGCTGTTCAGGATTCGGTCCAATGTGACGCGCACTAAATTGATCTTCCGTAGACAGTGGCTTTTTCAAGTCCATAAAATTATCCTTGCTTATTATATTAAGGTTGGTTGTGCGTTGTCGTACAAAACTCGAGCATGGTACTTTTGCTCGCCGAGTTCTTTTGCAAATGTTTTTGCATAGGGTCCGAATAAATAAACCTGTTTAGGTTGCACGGCAGCAATAACTTCGCGCGTTTCTGCACCAATTGAGGTGCTGCCGATATGAAATGTCGGTACAAGAGTGTTGAGTTTAATGCCGGTTTGTACTGGATTCAGCACATCATCAACATAATAAGTATGTTCGCTTCCTTCACCGGTTTTTTTAACCCAGCGCTGCCAAGCTTCTGGGGACATGAGGCGAACGGCAGTTTTTTGTGGCGTCCGTGAATAACTGCGGCGGCCAAAGGCTTGGAATTGTCCTAGTGGAGAGCCATGGGCTTCGTAGATTTTATTAATTCGTAAAATTTGTGGACTCAGTTCGAGCGGCAAATCAGCATCTGTAATGATTTTACTGAGTTCTTGGGCAGTGCCAAAAGGCATACAGACAAGTTTAGGTGACTTGTTTTGCGCCAAGGAACTTTCGAGACTTGCGAGCAGGCGTTGCAATTCTTTTTTGCGACTAGGGCATTGGGTATTGGGCGAAGGGCTATATGCTCCTATGATGAGTGTTTCTGCTTTTTTAAGCTGAAATTTTCTCACCATGGGAATGTGTTTTGTTTGCAAATGTGGAGCGTATAGAACTCTACCATGGTGAACAGTTTCAATAAAAAGCGAAGCGCCACCGAGCAAAGCGCCAGAAGGCAAAAGTTCTAATTTTAAATCACCTAAACTAAAGGGTCGATTATATTGGCACACGAGAGCGTCGATATTCTTGTTCATGACACCAAGTAGCTGATGAGTCTGCTCGGTGCAAATTATACGAACTTTCGGCTTTCTGGTTGCGACTGCTGCGGAAGATAAAAAAGATACGTCGCCATGATCTAAGGCGTCCAAGCAAAGCAAAGAGCCTGCGAGGCTTAGGCCGTCATTTAAGTTGTTGGATATAATTTCTGCTAGCTTCGCCATGGGGACAGATTACTCCTCCTTCTATGTAGAAGTGAAGCAAAAACAGTCCCATAAAGTGCTAAAAGCTGGAGTAGTTGTTCATCTCTTTGTCGCTGTAATTGATGAAGTAAGTCATGCGCCAATAGAAGTCTTCAAAACTACAAGCCCCTTGCACCATGCCGTTGTTCACAAACTTATACAGTTCGATATATTCCTTATATTTTCTCACCAACTCTTCGAAGGCCTCTCTGCGGGCTTGAAATGACATAGAACTCTCCAAAAGTAAAATTAGGTGTAGTGAGCGCTAGCATCGAAATATGCTTGGCTTTTATCGGAGCATTTTAAATTTATTTAATTTTAAAAGTGAAAATCCGACAAAAAAAAACATAAAGACAATAATTACAAAGTATTATGTTTAGAGGTTTTGCGAGCACATGGGGTCGTTTAGAATATGGGCGGCAAAAATGCTATATTAGATGAAAGGCCGAAATAGAATAAAGGGGCAGTTTGGGTGCAGGCGAGCGACCTACCTTTGTTGATTGTAGTCGTTGCAACTATTGTGTTGCTATATTCGATAGTTAATATAATTGTGAATTCGAGGCGCCGGCGAAAGTATAAGGCACTTTTTAGTTTTGTTGTCGATAAATTAAGCCATCTGCAGATTAAGGCCAATGCTTTAGGGCAAATAGCCTTCAAAATTAAAAACTCCATCGTTCTCGATTACTATCAAAGCTGCTTAAATTTTATGCAAACCTTGTCCGAAGCACTGACTTTAGTCAGTCCGAAAGGCCAGCGTCCAGATGCTTTAGACTCAGCCTTGGTGTTAACGAAAGAATGCGAACTACGTTTGACTAAAGCAGGCGAACTTTTTGAGCGCTATCTTGCTGGAGAGCAGCTTGGTTTAGCCGAGGTTTATAAAGACAATCGAGAGAAACACAAAGGCTGCTACTTTTGCTCTTTGCCAATTGATCGCAGTCATTTTCGCCTTGTTGATGTGCGCATTGATGGGACTGTCCGCAAAGTTTTAAGCTGTGATCGTTGCAGAGAAAAGCTTAAAGAGACTAAAAATGTAAAAGTCTTGCATTTTTTACAAAACGGCAAAACAATCCACTGGTCTGAATCACAGGAATATATTCCCTCAAGAGAATATTGGGCATTAAACGATATGCAGGGTGTGGTAAATAAAGTTCAGCAGTTAACGCTTATTCCTTCTAAATTTAACGATTAACTTTTTTCAGCATATATGCAGGAGTTGTTTCATGAAAAAACCTATCAAGGTGGCAGTTACAGGTGCGGCAGGACAAATTGGTTATAGTCTATTGTTTCGCATCGCTTCAGGCGAAGTATTTGGCGCAGAACAACCGGTTCATTTAAGTCTATTAGAACTTCCAATGGGATTTAAGGCTGCTGAAGGCACGGCAATGGAATTAGAAGATTGCGCTTTTCCTACACTTGCAAAAATAGACATCTCAGAAAGCGAAAAAGCTGCATTTGATGGAGTGAGCTGGGCACTATTGGTTGGTTCAAAACCGCGCGGCCCAGGTATGGAGCGCAATGACCTGATCCGTGAAAACGGCCCTATTTTTGTAAACCAAGGCAAAGCACTTGGACGCGCCGCTGACGACGTCAGAATCGTTGTTGTCGGAAATCCGTGCAATACCAATGCGATGATCGCTCAATACAATTGCAAAGATGTACCTGCTACGCGTTTTTCTGCGATGACAATGTTAGATGAAAACCGAGCTAAGGCACAAATTTCTAAAAAGGCTGGAGTGCCTGTCGCCGCGATTAAAAATATGCTCATTTGGGGAAATCATAGTTCGACGATGTATCCTGATTTTGAAGCTGCGACGATCAATGGCAAGCCCTTGACGCAAACGATTACAGATCGCAAGTGGCTAGAAAATGACTTTATGTCATCTGTTCAAAAGCGTGGTGCGGAAATTATCGCAGCGCGCGGAAAGTCTTCTGCGGCTTCGGCAGCGAGCGCTTTAATTGATCATATGAAACGTTTTATGGAAAAAACACCAAGCGGCGAGTATTTTTCCGCGGCGGTGCCCAGTGATGGCGAGCTTTATGGAATTCCAGCAGGCCTGATGTTTTCAGTTCCGGTGCGCTCTCATGGTGGCGGAAAATATGAAGTTTCGCGCGATTTTAAACTCAGCGCTTATGCACAAAGTCGGCTTAAGATCACTATTGATGAGTTGCTAGCAGAGCGTGAAGTGGTGAAAGATTTGCTGAGATAGATTTTTACTAAATTTACATAAAACCAGGGAGGGTTTATGAAAAATTTGTTTGTTATGTTGTTACTGCAATTAATGCTTATAGCCTGTATTCCCGACGTGCTGAAGAAATACACTGAGGGTGCGGGCTCTTCTGGTCCAGATGCTTCAAGTTATTCGGAGTCGGCTGCAATATCGGATGACCCTTATTCAAATATGCCGGGCCCGAGTCCTGGATCAAGTCCCAAAAGCCTTTCTTCATCAAGCTATCGTCCGCTGCCTTCGCAAAAAAACGCAGATGCAATTAGCGTCATTGATCCACAAACTTTTCGCTTTAAAACAAATTTAAATAGCGCTTGGGACAATACTTTGCAGGTCTTGCTCAAGAATTATCACATTAGCATTTTAGACAAAAAATCAGGCATTATCACGACAGATTGGGATCGCTACTATATCGGGGAGCAGGTCTATAGAAATAGAATTACACTGCATTTTAAGCCACTTTCTTGGAATATGACGCAAGTGACGGTTCATAATAGCGTTGAAGTTTTGAAGGCAAGCTTAAGTGATGGCGAAGAGCTTGCGGAAGTCGCAGGCGGTTCTAATGGCGTCTGGTTGCCTACCCCAGAAAATAATGCTGAAGTGCGGCGTATTATTAAAAACATGGCTATTTTGCTGCGGATGCCAGCGCCGCAATTTCAAGACAATTCTCATATTGCAAAAAGCCCAAAAGATAGCGAAGAAGCTAGCTACTGAAGCAAGATATGCCCCTAGAATTTTTGAAAAAATTCTAGGCTTGACGTCTAAGACTTAGATCTTATCTTCCTCTCACAAAATGACAGGTAAAATAATGGTCGCTTCTTCGTTCCATTTGTTTTGCTGTTAGTCTAAATTGTGTCTTGTACTTATCACGGAGGGAGATCTCTATGTTTCGACGTATTTTTCTATTTGTTCTGACCAACATCCTCGTTCTTGCAACCATTACAATTATCGCTAAAGTTCTTGGACTTGAAACCTACTACACGGCTCAAGGTCTTAACTACGAATCTTTAATGGTTTGGTGTGCGCTGTGGGGTTTTGGTGGTGCATTTATTTCACTTCTAATGTCGAAGTTCATGGCTAAAATGGCCATGCGTGTCAAAATCATTGATCCTCAAAATCCAACGGGTGAAGGTCAACGTATTTTAGATATGACCTATAGACTCGCAAGGGCTGCAGGACTCAGTAAGATGCCGGAGGTCGGTATCTATGACAACCCAGAAATCAATGCATTTGCAACTGGACCTTCACGAAATAACTCACTAGTTGCTGTATCTACTGGCCTGATTCGTAGTATGGATCGCAACGAGATCGAAGGTGTTATTGGTCATGAAATTGCGCATATTGCCAATGGCGATATGGTGACAATGACTCTTATACAAGGTGTGATAAACGCATTCGTTTTATTTTTTGCAAAAATCGCGGCATGGGCTGTTGCGAATTTTATGCGCAGCAGTAATGACGAAAGCCCATCCTATATGCTGATGTTTGGCTTGGAGATTGCTTTCCAAATTGTATTCGGAATTCTAGGCAGTGTTGTTGTTGCTTACTTCTCTAGGATACGGGAATTTCGCGCTGATAAAGGTGGAGCGACTTTTGCGGGTCGTGGAAATATGATTGCGGCGCTTCAGGCTTTGCAACGAACTTACAATCCTAAGTTAGCCGATACAGGACATCCTGAAATGGCAACTATGAAGATTAATGCCGGCGGAAAAATGATGGCTTTATTCACAACCCATCCACCGCTCGAGCAAAGAATCTTACGCTTGCAGCAAATGGTTTAATGACGACAACGTAATTTTAAAAAGTCCTAAAATCCTCTTTATTTCTTAATCGTGAATTGGTACTGTGAAGACCCCCTGAGCCCTAAGCTTTTGGGGCTTTTTCTTTAGAGAAAGTAAGTTTTTTTAGGAGGGGTGGCAGAGTGGCCGATTGCGGCGGTCTTGAAAACCGTTGTGCGGCAACGTACCGGGGGTTCGAATCCCTCCCCCTCCGCCATTCTTGCTGAACTTCGCCGGATGCGGCGTCAGACTGCGAAAAACGCTCAGTCATTTACCAAAACGTAAACTCCTTCGCGTTTTTCTTGGCTTCCTTGCCTTCGGCGAAGTTGAGCAAGAATGCGTGTGTGATCGAGTTATGGAGAAGGCGGAAACAGAGTTTGGCTAAGGCAGAAAGAGAGTTTTGAAGTAGATTTTGGCGGGAATAGAGTGTAATTTACCCGATTCATGTGAGTGAAAATATATATTGGAGAGGTGGCTGAGTGGCCGAAAGCACGTCCTTGCTAAGGACGCGAGTGGGAAACTGCTCCGTGGGTTCGAATCCCACCCTCTCCGCCATCCTTGCGGATCTTTGCCGGATGCGGCGTCAAACTGCAAAAAACGCTCAGTCATTTACCAAAACGTAAACTCCTTCGCGTTTTTTTTGTTTTCCTTGCCTGCGGCAAAGCTTCGCAAGGATGCGAATGTGATCACTTTTAAATAACTCCATGTTTTTGGTGAGTGAGTGTCGAGACTGTGAAATCCACTAAGTTCATTTTTGCCAAACAACATTTTTTATAAAACGAGAAAATCTATGAACAAGCCGATTGCACTTGATGCATATGAAAAGCTCGCCGAGCGTTATTCTGCGATCGCTGAATCCAAGGCGGAAAATGGATTCATTGAACATCCAGCAATAAAATCGCAGTTGGGCGAGATAAGTGGATGTAGGGTGCTTGATGCTGGGTGTGGTCCAGGCATTTTGACTTCGTATATGCTTACTAAGAATGCCATCGTAACTGCATTCGATCTCAGTACTAAAAAGGGAGAAGAGCCACTTTACTTTGCCCCATAAAAGTCATAACTTTTGCGCAGTATAATTTTTGCTAGAAAATTCACTTCCAATTTTAGCTGACATTGTTCCAGAGTGAGAGGATCTCTTGAATGCGTTGTAGATGTTCCATCCCAGCTCAGGATTGGCAGCAGGTGCATCGTACATCTTTACTGAGTTATCAGCATTCTCTATCACAGTGAGAGAGCCGCCACCTCCCAAAGAACCTATGCAGTCTTGGCCTTCAAAGAATGATGGGCGTAGATAGCCGCCAAATGGCTTGTTAGAGGAATTGATGAAGAGGCCGGCCATACCGAGACATCCCTTAGATGCTAAAGAATCATCAGTAATGATGTATCTTTCGATGGTTGGATTTGAAGCATCAACTGTTGCTGCGATGTCAGGCGGCTGTATACAAATTTTGACAGTACCTGTTTCATCTTCAGCGATACAGCTACCAGGGCGACCGGTTTCTATATCGGCTAGATTCTGGATGTCGAAAAAACTTCGGACAGTCACGGAACCATTTTCAGTTATTTCGACTGGAGTCGGGAGTGTCGAAGGCTTGCAAGATGCGCCGTAAACGACTTCAATCTCTTCGGACGGACCTGTAGTCGAAAGTTTGCCGTTAGCTTTTGTATAATATGTTTGCCCTTGCAAATTACCTGAAGCTTTGAATTTGATCGTGTAGTCTGAACGTGACTGACAATTGTCTGTGGGTCCAGTCCTGATACATAGGTAACATTTTAGTCTGGAGACATAGGTGACAAAATTATAAACGGTCGGCAGGAGGTGCTGCCATGCCGTGGAAAGAGAGTCACTTAGTCATGGAAAGAATGTTAT
>JAGOVF010000073.1 GCA_018060885.1 Oligoflexales bacterium
CAGTATGTACAGCATTGCCATAAGGATCAAATATCGCCGCAATTTCGTCGTCAATTTCAGCAGGAATTTTAAATGCGTTGCTGGCAGGTATGACTAAGTATTCAGCAAAAGCTCCGTCTCTATTTACACCCACTCCGATGGTATTGCGGCATAAATGCCGACGACCAGCCCGGCAATTTCGACAAATATGGCAAGTGATGTGCCCTTCGCCGCTCACACGATCTCCGACTTTATAATTATTGACGGCACTACCAAGTTCCGCAACAACTCCGACATATTCATGGCCAGCGATCATCGGAACTTTAATTGTTTTTTGTGCCCAAGCGTCCCATTTGTATATATGTACGTCTGTGCCGCATATAGCAGTCTTTTTGATTTTTATTAAGAGATCATTGGGGCCGGGGCGCGGCACAGGTCTCTCTTCGAGCCAGATCCCTGGTTCTGCTTTACTCTTAACGAGAGCCTTCATTTTTCTTTCCTTAATTTAATTTTCTAATTAATTACACCCAAATTTTGTCCAACTTTTTTAAATGCAGCAACTGCCAGATCCAGATCTGCTTCGCTGAGAGCCGCTGACATTTGTGTTCTTATACGAGCAGCTCCCATAGGGACTACTGGAAATGAGAAGCCGACAACATAAACGCCCTCTTTCAATAAGAGTTCTGACATTCGACTCGCTAGTTGCGCATCTCCAAGCATAACAGGAATAATGGGGTGCTCGCCCGGTACTAAGTTAATTCCTAGTTCGGCCATTTTTGCGCGAAAATAGGCTGCGTTGCTAAAAAGTCTGGCGCGTAAACTTGGCTCATCTTTAATGAGCTTTAATACTTCTAAGCTTGTACCTGTAATGACCGGAGCCAAAGTATTTGAGAAAAGATAGGGGCGAGAGCGTTGCCTCAGCCAAGAGATGAGTTCTTTGCGTCCAGAAATGTAGCCTCCTGAAGCTCCGCCGAGTGCTTTGCCCAAAGTGCCTGTGATAAGATCGATTTTATCCATGACTTTACAGTGTTCGGGAGTGCCTCGACCATTAGCTCCCATAAAACCGACAGCGTGAGAGTCATCTACCATAACTAACGCATTGTAATGCTCTGCGAGCTTACATATATCGGCTAAATTCGCAATATATCCATCCATAGAAAAAACGCCATCTGTTGCAATTAAACAAAAACGAGCTTTATCTGCTTGTGCTTGTTGCAACTGTTTTTCTAGGTCTTCCATATTATTTGAGCTGTAGCGATAGCGTTTTGATTTCGAAAGTCGAATGCCATCGATGATACTTGCATGGTTCAAAGCGTCGCTGATGATTGCATCCTCAGCTTCAAAAAGTGTTTCAAACAATCCGCCATTTGCATCAAAACAGGATGAATATAATATCGTATCTTCTGTTCCAAGAAAGTCGCTTAAAGCTGCTTCAAGCTGTTTATGTAAATCTTGCGTTCCACAAATAAAGCGCACGCTGGAAAGGCCGAATCCATAGCGACCTAAGTACTCTTTTGCGGCTTCGACTAAACGTGGATGATTTGCGAGTCCCAGGTAGTTATTTGAGCATAGATTTATGACCTCGCCGTCGACTGTTTGGATACGGGAGCCTTGGGGAGAACTAATAACGCGTTCATTTTTAAAGAGCCCATTGGACTTTAAATCAGAAAGCTTAGTATTCATTTGTTCAATATAGTCGTTTTTTTTAAGCATTGGTTCTCATTTTTTACCTAATTTTTTATCTAAGGCAGTTGATATTGCATTCACTACTTCATCGGCTAAGGGAGAAGTTTGCGGAGCAAAACGATGACTGACTTTTCCTTGGCGGTCAACGAGAAATTTTTCGAAATTCCAACTAATTTCTGCATCAGGAGTTTTGGAATTTTTAATTAAAAAGTCGTAGAGTGGAATGCGCTTTTTTCCAGTAACTTGAGAGAGCTCTAACATTGTAAATTCAACACCAAAATTTTTCTGACAAAAGTCTGCTAATATTTCGCCATCCTTGTCTTCTTGTTTGAAAGAATTCGACGGCACTCCTAAGATGACCAGTCCTTTTGAGCCGTATGTTTGCTGGAGTTTTTGCAGTTCTGTGAGCTGAGGGGTCAGTCCACAGCGAGTTGCGGTATTAACGATAAAGACTGCTTTGCCCATCAAATCGGAAAAATTTAAAATGCCATCTTGTAAGGTTTTAATATTAAAGGAATAAAAATTAGATTCGGCCAAATTCTCTTGCACATCGTACCTTTCGCGAAATATGTTGGAGCGTGCTCTATTCAAGCTCAATAATCAGTAATATAATAGAAAAAACTAGAGTTAGTTTAATTTTAGCTAAGATATTTTATTAGACTTGCACAAGGCTTGCAACTTGTAATAAGAGCTATGCAGAAGTTCGCTTAGACACCAATGGGTAGCAATTCGTGTAATTTCTTAATCAATAATTGAGGACTCCAAAAAATGAACCTTGCTAGGAAGTGGACTGTTTTACCAGGCTTAATTATTTACTTCTCTGCTTTTGCAGTCAATTGCGCAAAAATTCAAATTAAAAATTCTAGTCCTCTAAATGATTTTGCCCAAAGCGATGAAAAGATGTTCAGTTCCGATGTACATCATATATCGCTGCGTCTGCATCGCGAAACATTTCAAAAAGTAACCTTAGAAAATCATTGTCGAGATTCAGCTCCTTATGGTCATGTGAAGGAGTTGATTTTTGATGCAAGTGAAAGATTGTACAACATCGGGATACGTGTGCGCGGCAATACTTCTTGTGAGAACTTTCGCAAGCAGTACCGTATTAAATTTGATGAAACTGAAAATATCTTTGAAAAAAATTCTTTGCCTTTGAATTTACCACCAGAAACAGAAGATCAAAGACTTTTCGGACAAAAATCAATTTCCCTCAGAGCAAGTCAAAATGATAGGTCAGGGATACGGGAACAGTTAGCTGTTAAAGTGTTTACAGATCTTGCCAAGCTAAGGGCTATTTTTGATGTGCAAGGTGCGTTGGGCAGCGGAGCTGCAGTTTATCGTACGGCATACACAAGGTTGGACGTCCTGCAGGTTGATGACTTAAACCAGGGATCTGTCGAGTATTTCGGACTTTATAATATTGCTGAATCGATCGACAACGTTTTTATAGAAAGCCGCTATGGGAAGTCAGCAATCGACAAAAAAGCCAAAAGTGGCCATCTATTTAAGACGAACTTGGGTCTTGCTACGCTTAAGCCCGAAAGCTTGAATTTAAATTATTACGAACCAGAATATGTAAATGGCCAAAAATATAAAGATGAAGACAGAAATCAAGCACTGGAAGTTATATCTCAGCTCATGCGGCAAATTGACCAGGTACAGTCGCGCGAGGATTTATTGGCTTTGTTTGATGTTGATAATTTATTAGCTTACCTAATCGGTGTTAGTTTAACAGGGCATTGGGATAGCCTTGTAGCTAATGCAAATAATGATTACTTATTTTTTAACGCAAATATATCGCGTTGGCAGATCATAGCTTGGGATTTAGACAATACCTTTGGCAGTGATTTCGGCCGAAATACAGCGCACTATAGTCACTATGATTATGTTAAAAATTCACAATTGTTTTCAAAGTTGTTGGACTATTTTCGCCCAGAGTTTGACGAAAAAATAAATGATTTTAAAGAAAATTATTACAACGATTCAATTTTTTCGGAAGTAGATAGAATGGCACGCATTGTCAAAGACAACTCTTATGCCGATACTTTTGATCAACGTCAAATCAATGACGTAAAAAACTTTATTAAAGCCAGACAAGGAGCCCATTAAAAAATTCTTTTGGCTTTACTAACTAGATCTCTAGGCAGCACTTTTTAAATTTTTTACCAGACCCACACAAACAAGGATCATTTCGACCTATTTTTTCTCCAGCGCGCATGTAAGGTTGCTGATGATGGTGGTGGTCGTGTGAGCAGTTCGGGCCGTGTACGTGTTCTGTTTCATGATGATGGTGGTGTTCTATGATTGATGTCTGAAGAAGTTGTTCTGCACCTGTAGTGTTTTTTAAATTTTCTTGAGGCAAATCGGAAGATGTGTTCATTTATTTTATCCTTTCGCTCTTTCATTGTCATTTGCTGGAATGTCTGTGTTATTTGATTTTGATTGATTGCTCTTGTTTAAGTATTTTCTATAGGGCGATAGAGCTTCGTAATTTGGCATAGGAGTGTTTGCATCTACAGAAGGTTGCATAGATTTTTTCAACCAATCATAGCTTTGCCCCTTATTGAGCAAACGCCTGTCTTGAAGAATGGGATGGTTTTGCATGCTGCGAGCTATGCGTTGTTGGGAGTTTAGTGCTTTTGCATCATCTTGTTCTGCAGCATCTGCAGACTCTTCGCGAACTTTTTCGGAGCCTGCAAACCCTGAATGCAAAGCTTTATTTCTATCAAGTTCACTTAAAGGTGATGCTGCTTCGAGTTCTTCACTCCAATCAGAATCGTAGTTGTCAGGGTTGCTTGCGCCTTCCATAGAAGAGTAGCCAGCATCTTGTGTTGAAGCATAACTATTATCGCTGTTGCCTGAATTGCTTGAGCCAAAACCTGGATAAGCAACTTCCATTTTTCGGGCGTTAGTGCCCACGATGACTTTACGATTTTCCATTGCGATTAATTTTGACCCGGGTGATCCTGGCAAAGGATCGCCTAATTTAACAAAATGTTTTTTCTTGCTGATGGTATCTTCGATGATGGCAATACCTTTAGGGCCGGTTTTATCATCATAAGAACCTGAGATTTGTCCTACTAATATATATCGATCTTGAGGAGTGATAGAGCTTTCAGCGGCGGTTAATTTAAAATTCACAGCATTAAGCACCATAAAAAGCAGAAATTTCCAAAATATTTTCATGGATAACTCCATCTGTAATGCAAAGAAAAAAGGCACCTAGCAGTCAAAGTTCGCCCGGGTCGGCAGACAGGCATTGCTTATATCATAAAAAGAAATAATTATATACGAAATGAGATATTTTCAAGTTATTATAATAAGTTAGGTCCTATAGTAAAGCTTATTTTAAAACTTCAAAAATTTATTAAATAAAAACATAAAAAAAACCGAATAGTATCGAGTGAAAGAATAGATTTTCAAGACTTTTCTTATTCCACAGGAATTTCAGGGGGTGCTTTTGAGGCGAAATCACTTACTTTCAAAACGAGCTTCAACTGAACTTTCTAGGCGTCGTTTATTGCGTGGTTTAGTTAGCACAGGAGTCTACACTTTAGCGCTCCCACCTTTCGATTTTATGATGAATGCAAATGGTACGGCCTATGCGGATGGCAGTTTATTTGAACCCTTTTTCGGTATTTTTTTCTGGGGTAATGGCATGGTGCCAAGCTACTGGGTTCCGCAGGGGCAGGGTTCGAATTGGACTGTACCTGAATCGTTAAAACCTTTGGCAAATAGAAATTTGAAAAACGATGTAAGCGTTGTAAGCGGTATGAGTATTCATGCTGGCGGTGAGCGAGGACATCATGCTGGGGCAGCCCGGATACTTTCAGGTGCTCCTTTTCAAGTTCAAGCGGCCAATGGTTCAAACTATGCAAGCACTTTTAGTGCGCCTAGTATAGATCAACAAATTGCACGTGCGCTGCCACAAACTACACAATTCAAAAGTCTGGAATTAGGAGTCGCCGACGATGTGACAACAAGTGAAGGCACAACTCTGCAATACCTGTCCCACAACGGACCCAATAGCCCGAATGAGGCAATTTTTAGTGAGTCGCGTTTTTTTCAAAAGGTTTTTGGCAGCGGAGGATCTGGAGTACCAGGTACACCTAGTCCAACTGTAAATAGTCAATTTGAAAAGTTGGTTGTCGACACAGTTATTCAGGATGCGGCTGATCTTCGCAAGCAAATTGGTGTTTCAGATCAGCATCGCTTAGATCAACATTTAGAGTTTCTTTACGATGTACAGTCAAATTTAGGTGGAAATGGAGGATCTCAATCAACTCCGACTTTCCAATGTACGAATCCGGCAGCGCCGCAAAACAATGGCAGTGATTGGGCAAAAAAATCTCGTGATATGGCTAAAATCCTAGCTATGGCGGTCGCCTGTCGTAAGTCGAGAGTGTTCACCATACATTTTAGCGGCTCTGTTGGCGGGACACGTTACCCTGGTACAAATCAAAGCACGAATTATCATGACCTAACCCACAATCATGCAAATTTAGGTGATATGCGAACGGCCACTACATTTATCATTGATCAATTCAGTAAATTCCTCGAGGAAATGAAGGCGATTCAGGTCGGGGCAGGAAACCTACTAGATCACGCTGCAATATTAGCAACGAGTGATTGCAGCGATGGCCAAGCTCATAGCGGTGAAAATTATCCTATTCTTATCGCTGGAAGGGCAGGGGGGCGTCTACGTTCAGGTTTACATGTTGCTGCTCAAGGAGAACACACTAACAAGGTACTTCTCACGCTTGCGCAAGCTGTTGGGGCAAATATCAGTGGCGTCGGGGTCGGGAGCGGAGCTATGAGCCAAGGTCTATCGGCAATAAAAGCATAGAAGCTATGAATTTTTTTTAAAAGGATAAGTGAGCATCCAAAACAAATTACCGGTTTTTTTAATATCAGATTGTTCACTCAAACCTATGTTCATTTCAAGATGTCCTTTTTTAGGTTGAGCATTATAAGTAGAAAAAATAAAATCCCATACGCTCAGGGTAAAGCCAAAGTTACGATGCATTTCATCGAGTTCAGTTGAATGGTGCACCCGATGCATGTCGGGAGTTACGAGAACTTTCCGTAGAATACGATCCAGCTTTTCTGGAAAATAGACATTTCCATGATTAAAAACGGAAGATGCATTAAGTATGATTTCAAAAATTAATACTACAGTAGCAGGAATACCAAACAGACCAATGATAAATATCTTATAAATACTTGAAACTAGAATTTCGACTGGATGAAAACGATTACCAGTTGTGAAGTCAAAATCTTGATCAGCATGGTGCATCCGGTGCAGGCGCCAAAACCATTGCCAACGGTGGGAAAAATAATGCTGCCCATAAACTGCAAGGTCTAAGATCAATATACTCAAAATTAAAACAGACCAGTTTGGCAATTCTATGAAATTAAAAAGTCCGAAATGATATTTTTGAAAAACAATCGCAATTGCTGTCAAAGAAATAGGTAAGATAAGCCGCACTAAGACACTGCCGACTAAAATAATAGATAGATTAGCTGGCCAACGTTGAATTCGAGTAAAACTTAGACGACGTTTTGGTCTAAGAAACTCCCAAAACGCCATAATAAAACAAATTGAAAAGAAGATCGTTAGGCGTAAATAAATTTCTGAATCTGTGCTCAAAACGATCTTCCGAGCAAAATATTATTTACTAAAGTTACATTCAGCTTTGATATCACCAGTCCATGTATCTTCAAAGGATGTTCCAATAATACGAAGTGAAGTGATAATATAAGCAATTGGCTTAAATTCCAGATCCAGAAAGAGATTATAATAAGTATATTTATCTGCAAGCCCAAACATATCGATAATATCAAGACCACTGTTGCTGTTATTTTGAAATTGAACAACATAGCCTTTACCAGCGATGTTGGATCCGTCTTCAGTAGAAAAAATTTCCCTAAATAGTTTCGAATTTTGGGCAACATATGCTGCCTTAGCTGGACTAAAGGCTTCTTCAATTTTTTCTAATGGAAAGTATTTTAGGCTTTCAGGACGGTCTTGTTGGATAAAAGTTATGATATCTTTTTCATCACCTGGCGCAAATTGAAACTCAAGCTGAGCAACTTCTCCAAATTCATTGTAGGTCAAAGAAAGACCACAGTCTTTTTTGATGAATTTTTTTTCTAAATAGGGGCCGACAAAATTGTCTTTTAGTGCCGTAAAGCCTAGGCCTTGTAGGCTGTTTGGATCGAACTCGCCGTTAATAATTTTGTTGAGTTCACTCATTGGCGCTTCCTGCGCGCTTGCCAGTTTGGTGCAAATTGCTAGGCTGAGAATCGCTAAATTTGAAAATTTCATTGATGTTTCTCCTGTTTTACTATGAATATAGATCGAATTCTAAACAGATTGACGCGCTTCGTCCTATCCTGTTCTGGCGGGCCTTGTCAAACTAAATTTAAATGATCAGATTAAGTTTTTCGCTGTTTGGTATACCAATGGACGATATCATATCCCACCTTTGCATGAGCACTGGCAATGATTAAAAATCCAAGAACATGAAAAACGATCTGTTGAGCTTTCCCGGCACCTTCATACATGTGTGGGTTTTTAAAATAAAAAACGATGAAAAAGAGATACACTAGGTACAGACTGCCTAGAATGGGAGTGCTATACTTCCATAAAATTTTTCCCATGGCCAATTCGTCCTTATTTGTAAATTATGAGCTCTAATTTTTTTGCCAGGTGTCCTTTAAGGTGACACTTCGATTAAATATAAGGCCTTTTGGGCTCGAGTCTGGATCGACGCAAAAATACCCGCAGCGCTCAAATTGGAATAATTCGCCGATCTTAGACTTTTCAAGGGCGGGTTCTGCTTTAGCGCCTTTAAGAATTTTTAGTGAATCAGGATTTAGAAAATTTACAAAGTTTTCTTTCTCCGCTTGTGGATTTTCACAAGTGAATAGTCGATCGTAAAGTCGCACTTCAACATCGCAATTATGCTTTGCGGAAACCCAATGGATGATTCCTTTAACCTTTCTTTTATCAGCTGGCGGCTTGCCAGCAAATGTTTCTGGGGAATAAGAGCAAATGAGCGACTCTATTTCGCCATTATGATTTTTAATAACTTTATCGCAGCGAATTACATAAGAATAGCGAAGTCGAACTTCGGCTCCAGGAGAGAGTCGATGATAATCTGCAGGGGGATTTTCCATAAAATCGCTGCGCTCGATGTATATCTCTTTAGTCATAAAAAAGCTGCGCTCGCCTAATCCCGGGCTTTCTTTTGAAAAAGCTGCAGTAATTTTTTGTTCTTCATTTTCTGGCCAGTTTTCGATGATGATTTTTAATGGATCTAAGACACAAAGCGTCCGAGCGGCTCGAGTATTTAAGTCGTCGCGAATGCATTCTTCTAAAATTCCCATGTCAATAACGGTGTCTTTTTTAGAAAGACCAATGCGTTCAGAAAAGACACGTAATGCCTTAGGAGTATAGCCGCGCCGGCGCAGTCCGGATATAGTCGGCATGCGTGGATCGTCCCATCCTTGCACATGTTTTTCATCGACTAAGCGTTTGAGAAAGCGTTTGCTCATGATGGTATAATTTAGATTGAGACGTGAAAATTCATATTGATGCGGTACAGCCGGTGTCTGGCACTTTGCGATGATCCAGTCATAGAGAAAACGATTGTTCTGAAATTCGAGACTACAGTTCGAGTGTGTGACACCTTCTATAGCATCAGATAGGCAATGGGCGAAATCATACATCGGATAGATTTTCCATTTATCGCCACAACGATGGTGTTTCACATGCCGAATGCGGTATAAAGTCGGGTCGCGCATAACGATATTGGGGTGAGACATATCGATTTTTGCCCGCAGGGTATAAGTCCCATCGGAAAATACGCCATCGCGCATTTTTGTAAATAGATCTAAGTTTTCTGTAATAGAGCGTTGGCGATCTGGGCTGTTTTTTCCTGGCTCTGTCATCGTTCCACGATATTCTCGGACTGCATCAGCACTCAGGCTACAAACATAGGCGTCGCCTTGTTCGATGAGCTTCACGGCATATTGGAATAGCTGCTCGAAATAATCCGATGCATGAAAGAGCCCGTCCCATTTGAAACCAAGCCATTCGATATCGCGTTTTATGGCGTTTTCAAATTCTACACTTTCTTTTTCTGGGTTCGTATCATCAAAGCGCAAATTACACTTGCCTTTGTACTCTTCTGCTAAAGAAAAGTTGACACAAATAGCTTTGGCATGCCCTATATGTAAGTACCCATTTGGTTCGGGTGGAAATCTTGTTTGAATACTGCGGTGTTTTCCGCTGGCCAAATCAGCTTCTATAATTTGTTTGAGAAAATTTGTGACGTGAACTTTAGTGTTTGTGCTCATCTATGTTTTTTCCGAGGTGCTGTTTGTTTACAAAATATAAATCGCCCCTGATTTTACTCGCTCTGACAGTGATTGCCATCGTTTTTATTTCTTTTTATGATAAGCTCGGCACTGCCGTGCAATATCTAGTTGAGATCTACCATGAACGTCAAAAACTCATTGATTTTGTTCTAGCTCAGGGAAAACTCGGCCCACTTATATTTATCTTAATTCAAGCATTACAAGTTATTTTTGCGCCGATTCCAGGTGAATTTACTGGTGCGGTGGCAGGTATTATTTTTGGTCCCTTTTGGGGTACGCTCTATTCAAGTTTGGGTCTTTTGATAGGATCCGGCGCGGCCTTTTTAATCGGTCGCTATTTTGGCAATAAGCTCAAATTCCTTAAGCCTGATGCGGAGAATTCCAGCCGCTTACTTAAAATGATACGCCATGAAAAGGCGCCTTTTGTTTTTTGGATTTGTTTTCTGCTACCGGGCTTTCCGAAAGATATATTGTCTTATATCGTAGGTCTTAGTTCGATAGGATTTTGGCGTTTTCTTTGTATAAGCAACATCGCACGCTTGCCAGGAACTATTATGCTGACTCTTTCGGGGGATTTTTTTAATAACTCACAGTGGTGGGCATTGGGCGGTCTTGCGGCGATTTTAATTGTTTTGCTGTTGATAAGCCACTTTTACAAAAAGTCTCAGAAATTATAACGAATATAACTCACAAAAAAGTCGGTGATGAGTATGGTTACAAGCGAAATGACCACTGCGGAAGTAACCGCCTGACCAACTCCTTTTGCCCCACCTTTGGCATGAAAGCCCTTAAAACATGAAACAGAGGCCAATATAACACCAAAAAGCGCGGCTTTTTGCAATCCTTCGACTAAGTATTCAAGCTTGGCAAATTCCTGGATTTTTTCAAAAAATACTCCAGGATCGACATTAAATAGAAGGACTCCGACGACAAAAGCCGAAAAAACTCCCCAAATTGTAAATATACAAGTGAGCAAAGGGAGCATAATCATGGTCGCTAGAACCCTCGGTGCGACTAAATAGCTAACTGGATTGACGGCCATTATTCTAAGTGCGTCAATTTGCTCATTGACGCGCATGGTGGCGATTTCTGCTGCCATTGACGATCCCGCTCGACCGGCAACCAAAAAAGAAGTGACTACTGGCGAAAGTTCTTTAGCTAGGCCAATACCAGCAGCGGCTCCGATCATAGATTCTGCGCCAAAAATCCGAAAAATACTGCCAAATTGAAGCCCAAATACTGCGCCAATCATTATTGCAGCCATGATGATGATGCCGATAGATTTATTGCCGACAAAATCTAACTGTGTAAAAGCGAGTTTTCGTTGCATGGGAGGAAAAAAGATTTTCCGGAGTGCGTCTCCAGTGAAGAGGCTATAACGACCAACTTCGCTGATGGGATTGATGAGTTGTTGGCCAAAAAAACGTAGAGTTGCCTGAATTGAAGCATTCACGAATAACCTCAAGCTTAGGTAAAGATTAGGGAGCTGATCTGAAAATCTTATCGTGACTCAGTTTAGTTTGATACAATAAAATAAGAATGAGCGCTTTAGCGAGAAAAAAGGAAGATTGAAATGAAAAATAGCCTCGTGGTCTTCATTTTATTTTATTTAATTAGCTTTTTAATTTCAATGCAGACTCTTATAGCAAATTGCGATTCAAACATGAGTGCTGAATTAATTTTAAATGTGACGCAGTGTACTGCTATTGATCCGGAACAACAATTTTTAGCTGCGGACGAAAAATACGCGTGGATATACGAATTGGCCCTCAAGGAACGTGAGGCTGTTTTAAATAGTTATCGCGGACTTGTGTTAGTAGGGCCCGTATTGAAGGGAGAAGCGACATCAACTGAAGGCGATATAAAAAGTTTAATGGGCAAGCAGCTGCGAGCCTTTGTTGCTGGTAATAATCAAAAGTGTGCAGACTTTGAAGGACGCAAATTTTCCGCAAAATTACAGCAACAGTGCTGCGATGGTGCAGGAGTTTCACCCTGTCTATTGAAAACTTCCTATAGTCTATCTGAATTGAAAGTTGAACAGGAGTTTCTGACATTAACCATGAAACAAGTGTTGCAGCGCTATCAAAATGCAAGCTCAGAAAACAAAAAGGCCATTTCATTTTTTAAGCAAAAAGACTTTGTTTCTTTAGTAAATTTGCTAGGGCCGCGTGTGGTAGAAAATTGGCAGCAAAATTTATTGAAAAATCAAGAAAATGATAAATCTTGGCTTCAACCTTTAAAAAACTTTAAAATTTTAGAAACGAATAATAGTAACGAGGTAGATCTCTATCTCTTTGCATATGCATATAGAGAATTGGGTGAGTATAAACATAGCATAGTCATTCTTGAGCGTATGCGAGATTTGTGGAACCAAGATCGTTTGCTGGGAGCTTATGAACTACTTGGGAAAGAGGCTCTACTTTTGCTGGCAAAAAACTTCGCTCGAGATAAACAAGACTGGCCAGCGGTCGAACTATTGGAACTTTTCCGCAAACAGCCGGAACGCTTTGAAAAGCAGTTAGAACGCGCGTTAAAAGACGCGGATTTTGGTTGGATTAAAGCAACAAAAGCATTTCAAGAATTTGAAGCAAAACTAGCTCCTGCTGCAAAAGCAGATAAGCAGCCGTTTTTAGAAGAATCAAAATAGGCTTTTACCAAATTGAACTATATGCTAGTGAATGCTTGCCAGATGAAGCAAATCTAGTAGGGTGGTTATATATGCAAAAGTATGAAGTAAAATCTCCAGCCAGCGAAGCGCAAATTGCGACTATGTTTGACAAGATTGCTGCCCGCTATGATTTTTTAAACCATTTATTAAGTGCCGGCCAAGACCTGCGTTGGCGCAAAGCGCTTTTGAATGCAGTCCCGCCAGGCACAAAAAGCTTTTTAGATCTTGCAACGGGTACCGGTGATGTTGTAATTGCACAAGCAGAGCGCTTACAAAAGGCAGAGCGCTTACAAAAGGCTGAGCGCTTGCAGCAAGCGACACAGCAGCAAAAAGCCGAACGAAATTCAGATAAACCGATAGCCGCAGAAAGCAAAGCGATGAATTTAGTAGGCGGCGATATATCAGAAAATATGTTGTCTCTAGCCCGAGAAAAAAGTGCCAAGCTTCCTAGTCGCTGGCGGCCCCAATTTATGAAAATCAATGCCGAAAAAATCCCTTATGCAGATAATTCCTTCGATTGCATAACGATCTCTTTTGGTTTGCGCAATGTAGTCAATAAGCCTGAGGCCTTAAAAGAATTTAGTCGCGTTCTTACACCTGGTGGCCGAGTTTTGATTCTTGAATTCTTCTTGCCGCAGTCAACTTTCCTGTCCAGACTTTTTATGTTTTACTTTCATCGTGTCCTACCTTTCATTGCGGGGCTGTTTAGTGATAAAGCCGCCTATCAATATTTGCCGCAGAGTGTGGGGTCGTTTTACTCCCTTCGTGAGCTAGATAAGCTTTTAGAAGGATTAAGTTTTTCGCCATCATTGAAAAAAGAATTTCTGTTTGGCACAGTTAAACTCTTGGGGTACGATAGAGCCTCGATTTAGAATATCCAAAAGACACACAGAAAATAATAAATCTAGAGGTATTTGGTGCATCAGTCTAAAGATTCTTTGATTGAGCTCGGTTTGACTTTTGATGACGTTTTAATCAAACCTGCAGCTTCTGACGTGTTGCCATCGATGGCAGATGTATCGACGCTCCTAAGTCGTAATATCACTTTAAAAATTCCCCTAGTATCTGCAGCTATGGATACAGTGACCGAGTCTCGCTCCGCAATTGCAATGGCACAAAATGGCGGGATAGGCATCATTCACAAAAATCTATCGCCGCAGTCACAGGCAGCCGAAGTGGAAATCGTTAAAAAAAGCGAATCTGGCATGGTGACTCATCCGATAGTTGTCAGTCCAAGTGACACCGTTGGTGCAGTTATTCATATTATGAATAGTAAAAATATATCAGGCCTTCCTGTTGTTGAAGGCGCAAAGCTTGTAGGAATCGTGACTGGTCGCGATATTCGTTTTGAAACCAATCATGCAAAACCAGTATCTGAAGTCATGACAAAAAAAGTTATAACGGGTGATGTTGGTATTAGTCCTGAAGAAGCTGTACGTATTTTGCATCAGCATCGTATCGAGAAATTGCCTGTTGTCGATAAAAAGACACAGAAACTTGTTGGCCTTTTTACAGTTAAAGACATCGAGAAATCACGCATCTTTCCTTTGGCTTCAAAAGACAGCCGAGGTCGTTTGTTGGTAGGAGCTGCTATTGGAGCGGCTGGAGATTTTCTACTACGCGCGCAGTTGTTGTTAGAAGCGGGGGTAGATGTTCTTGTTGTGGACACGGCCCATGGTCACTCGGCTGGCGTGATAAATGCCGTCAAACAAGTTCGTGAAGAATTTAAGAGTAAGGCGTTCGATTTAATCGCCGGCAACGTGGCGACTGGCGCTGCTGTGGAAGCCTTAGCGAAAGCAGGTGTTGATGCAGTCAAGGTTGGTGTGGGTCCTGGGAGCATTTGTACGACTCGCATCATTGCTGGTATTGGTGTGCCGCAGTTTAGTGCAATATTAGATTGCCATAAAGCGGCGGTAGGACTTGGTGTCCCTTTAATAGCTGATGGTGGAATTAAGTATAGTGGCGATGTGGTTAAGGCTTTAGCAGCAGGCGCGCAGACTGTGATGATAGGTAGTTTGTTTGCCGGGACAGATGAAGCACCTGGTGATCTCATTATCTATCAAGGTAAGAGTTATAAAGCTTATCGCGGTATGGGGAGTCTTGGCGCAATGGCTCAAGGTAGCAAAGACCGCTATTTTCAATCGACTGTTACTGATATGGGGAAATTAGTTCCAGAAGGTATTGAAGGCCGCGTCGCCTATAAAGGACCTTTGGCATCAAATGTCTACCAGTTGGTGGGGGGGCTAAAATCAGCTCTTGGTTACGTTGGAGCGGCAACTTTAAGCGAATTACATAACAGAGCTGAATTTATTCGCATTACGGCAGCAGGCTTAAAAGAGAGTCATGCACATGATGTTTACATCACGCGTGAAGCGCCTAATTATAAATTGGATTAAATAAATGCATTTTGACGTACTCAATCGGCCGATCCAAGAAGGTATTTTGGTATTGGATTTTGGATCGCAGTATTCCCTTCTTATTGTGAGAAAATTACGTGAACTCGGTGTTTATGCCGAAATGATAGATGGTCAAGCACTCAAAAAGCCAGAAGGTTTTAAGGCTTTTGGGATCATTTTATCGGGCGGGCCTGACTCAGTTTCAGATGTCGGTTCAAGAAAATTTCCTTTGTGGGTTGTAAATGAAAAAGTCCCAGTTTTGGGAATTTGTTATGGTATGCAGCTATTAGCAGACGCTTTTTCCGGAAAAGTTGAAAGTGGTGGACTGCGCGAATATGGTTCTGCCCATCTTCAGCTAAGCGCTGAAGGAAAAAATTCTTTGTTATTTGCTGGTATTAAAAAAAACGATCTGCAAGTTTGGATGAGTCACGGTGATCATGTTGCGTCTATGGGGGATGGATTTTCCATTTTAGCTGAAACAGATGCAGGTGTGTTAGCTGCAATGTCTAATGAGTCGGAGAGATTGTATGGTTTGCAATTTCATCCAGAAGTCCACCACAGTCGCTGTGGGCAAGCGCTTTTGGCAAACTTCTGCTTTAAAATTTGCCAGACACCACAGAATTGGAAAACGCAAAATCTTTTAAAAAGTTTATTAGAGCAGATAAAGCATCAAGTCGGCTCAGGTCGAGTTCTTATAGCGGTATCTGGTGGTGTCGATTCAACCGTCGCAGCAGCTCTCATAGCAAGAGCTTTGCGCCCAGAGCAGATTCATGCGGTTTTGGTCGATACAGGAATGCTACGTAAGAATGAAGCTCAGTGGGTGGCAGAATGGTTAGGTAAGTTGGGATTAAAACATTTTGATGTTTTAAACAGACAAAAGGTTTTTTTAGATGCTTTGCAAGGAATAGTCGATCCGGAAGAAAAGCGCAAAATAATTGGCCGAACATTTATTCAAGAATTTGAAAATTTTACAAATGCAGGTCAGGGATTTACGCATCTGGCGCAAGGGACACTTTATCCGGATGTTGTGGAATCTGCTGGTCATGGCGCAGGTTCAAAAGTCATAAAGAGCCATCATAATGTTGGCGGTTTGCCAGAACGCTTACAATTAAAATTATTAGAACCCTTCCGGTTTCTGTTTAAAGACGAAGTGCGCAAGCTTGGTGTCGAAATCGGCTTGCCACAAGAGTTGGTCTACCGCCACCCTTTTCCTGGACCAGGTCTTGGTATACGTATACTTGGAGAAGTCTCTGAATCTATGCTAAATATGCTGCGAGAAGCAGATTACATATTTATTGAGGCTCTGCGGCAAGAAGGTTTGTACGACAAAACATGGCAGGCTTTTGCCGTACTTTTACCTGTAAAGTCCGTAGGGGTTATGGGTGATAATAGAACTTATCAATACACCTTAGCTTTAAGAGCGGTAAATGCTGTTGATGGAATGACGGCAAGTGTCAGCGATCTTGGTATTGGCTTTTTAAGCAAGGTAGCCGATAAAATTGTGCGTCATGTAGAAGGCATTAATCGCGTAGTCTTCGATGTCACGACAAAACCACCCGCCACAATTGAGTGGGAATAAAAATGGAGCAAAATATAGTCCAAGTGGAAAACACTCAGCCTGCCTTCGTCCATTTACATGTTCACTCTGAATATTCGCTCTTTGATGGTGCTATTCGCATCAAAGATCTAATTAGAAAAGCCGAAAAACTAGGGCACAAAGCAATAGCTTTGACCGATCATGGTAATTTATTCGCCGCGATTGAATTTTACACTAAAGCAAAAGCTGCTGGAATTAAACCTATTTTAGGCTGTGAGATTTTTTGTGAAGCGAGCAATTTCAGCAAAGAGCTTATTAAAAGTGGAAAGATTTCCACCGAAACTAAGCCAGAATATTTTCATTTGGTTTTGCTCGCAAAAAATATACAGGGCTATAAAAATCTTTTGAAGATAGTGAGTGCGGGCTATACAGAGGGGCTTGGCGCTGTACCAGTTGTGCCGAGGGCGGTATTGGAAAAACACCAAGATGGCTTAATTTGTCTAAGCGCATGTGGCCTCGGTGAGCTCGGATTTTTAGTGCAGAGTCTACGTCAACACC
>JAGOVF010000074.1 GCA_018060885.1 Oligoflexales bacterium
GAAGACAAAGAGCCAGAAGTCATGCTAGAACAATCAGAATGTTTCACTGGAGGCAGGAAACCAAGGCAGAAACAAGCCTATCTTAAACTATTAGCTGTTTTGTGTCATACCTGCTTGGACTGGACATAACCCTAAATGCTTCCTCTATTTGCCAAAGTTCTCGGTAGCGTTCTAAAATTTTTGTAGCGGACATTTCGTTGGGACAGTTTGTGATAACACCATGTAAGCCATCCCATTGAGCATCAGCTTCAATGCGAAGATCGTTTATTTTTGCTTCTCCGCCATCGACTTGAATAAACTTTTTTGTCCCATAGTTTGGGATTAATTCTTTAATTTTTATTTTTCCGTTATTTGTCTTTTTAACCAGTCTGTCGATTAATCTCTGGCGATCAGCATGATCTTTCTTAGCTCTTTTTGAGTTATAACTAACGATGAGCCGCCTGTTTTGGTGATCAAATTCTTCAATCCAGTCTGGCCTTTCGCTGTCATTGCTTGAAGGGGATTGACGTGCAAGGATTTCATTTTGTTTTTTAGTAGGTAGTGATTTCAGTCTTGCAGCCACAACATATTTCAGATTGTTTTCTTCCATGTAGTCTAAATTGTCTTTGCTAAACATCGCTCTATCAGCAACAAATACAAAATCATCGACACTGAACTGGCTTTTAAGTTTTTCAATAGTTTGTGTAAAAGTGTGGCCTTCAAAAGTATTTCCTGCAAATAGTTCATATGTTATAGGCAGGCCATCTTTGGTAGTGATGAGAGCTAATACCACTTGCACTTCTTTAAATTTACAATCTTTACTAAAGCCAAAATTCTTTATCTCATCTGCAATGATGCTTTCAAAATACAAAGTCGTTACATCAAAAAACAAAACATCAACCTTCTCTTTAAAAAGTCCTAGGCTTTTTTGAGCAATTATTTGTTTTACTTCTTGCTCTTTGCTTTGCAGTTTATCCATCGCTCGATAAATACTCATAAACGGGATTTTGATATCAAACTTGATATTTAAGAGCTTTAGAGTGGCAAGTTTACTTTTAGGGTCAGCAATACGTGCAATCACTGTAGATTGAATGATGCTGTTAATCGATGGCTTATTGAAAACTTTGGCAAAGCCAACATCATCATAGATACGCGAAAAAATATCTGTGAAGCCTTCGTTTATGCGTTTTTCTTCGCGCAATTGGTGGACATCGACAAGTTTTTCGCATTGAGGTTTTTTTCTTTTTTGAGGAGCGTGAAAATCATTTGGATTTAAAAAAGACAAAACCGGCTTTAGTTTATTTTTCATTTCAACAATAATTACTTCGCCGAGCTTTTTAAAGTCTTCCAGCTCTTTTAGGCTATAGGCTGTGCCAACATTGCGAACAATTTTTTGCATCACCTTTTCGCCGACGCGAGCAGATTCCACAACCTGAACCTGCCATCTATTTTCAGTCTTTTTTTTCACTCTTAAAAACATGTAAACAAAACTACAAGAACTAAAAGCAAAAGAGCAATACCTGGGGCACTACAATTGGGCCCTAAAAAAAAATAAATTTTTTAGCAAGAAAAACAGAGGGTTTGAAAAGTGAAATCTAAGGAATTAGCCTAAAACTGTTAAAGTCAGGAAAAAAAATCAAAGTACGTCAATCATCATAAAAAATGCCTAGTCAATAGGTTTTTCATTCGTATAATTTTATAAGGGGTTTTTGAACTATAAAAGAATTTTGATAAAAAAATTAGCTCTTAGTAGAGGCCGCTACTTTTTCCACATGCTCTGCAAGACTTTCTAAATAATCTAATAAAGAAGATTTCTGCTTTGTATCTTTTTGAAGTTTTTTGCTGAATAAATTGTCTTGCGCTATTCCTTTTTCAAAAGGAATAGGGGTTGTTTTAACAATACGAAAGCCACGTCGGTCGGCAGCATTGAGCCGCGACCGTGTGGCTGTCTTGTCATTTTCAGGATTATCGCTCAAAAAGAACGCTCCAAAAAATTATAATCTATCAGGATCCAACTTAGCTATTGCTGCTACCTTTCGCCTGTTCTTCACGGTGTTTGGAGACAATTTGCTCCTGCAACTGCGAAGGTACTGGTCTGTACTTTGAGAACTCCATGGTAAAACCAGCTTTGCCTTGAGTTTTAGAACGGAGATCTGTTGAGTATCCAAACATTTCCTGCAAAGGAACTTCTGCGATGATAACAGTATAATCTTCTCGCATGTCACTACCTAATAAAAAACCACGTCGAGAAGATAAGTCACCCTGGACTGTACCTTGGAAGTCGGTAGGTGTTTCCACTTCGACCTTCATGATCGGCTCGAGTAACACAGGTTTAGATGCTAAAAAAGCTTCTTTAAATGCCGCACGTGCTGCAATTTTAAACGCCATCTCTGAGGAGTCGACCGGGTGGAAGCCTCCGTCGTCTAAGTCGATGCGAGTGTTGATAACTTGGCAACCTGCGAGCGGGCCTTTGACAATAGCTTCATTCAGCCCTTTTTGCACACCAGGGATATATTCTTTTGGAACAGATCCACCGACGGTGTTGTTATTAAAAATAAACTTTTCTGGAGAATCTTCAGGCAGCGGAGTGAGTCGTCCCACAATATGGGCGTACTGACCAGCACCACCTGTTTGTTTTTTGTGTTTGTAATCAAAAGTCGAAGGATTGGTCGGAGCTTCGCGGTAGTTTACCTTCGGCTGACCGACTTTTACGCCGGCTTTGTATTCACGCTTAATGCGCTCCACATAAATCTCAAGATGCAATTCGCCCATACCGCGGATAATAGTCTCGTTGCTTTCTTCATCGACAGACACGCGGAAGGTCGGATCTTCTTTCATAAAGCGGTTTAGCGCTTTAGAAACTTTTACCAAGTCTTCTTGTTTTTCTGGCTTTAAAGCTAATTCAATAACCGGCTCTGGAACATAAATATTTTCCATCGAAATATTTATTTTTTCGTCGCAGAACGTGTCACCTGATGCACAATCCACACCAACCATGGCGATAATATCGCCGGCCTTTGCATCAGCAAGTTCTTCGCGCTCATTGGCGTGCATGCGAACCAAGCGGCCTACACGGATACTCTTTTTCATGCGTGGATTATAATAAGACTCACCTTTACGTAAGGTTCCTTGATAGACGCGGGTGTAAGTTAACTGTCCAAAAGTTTCGTCAGTGATTTTAAACGCCATACAAACCAGCGGTAAACTTGCGTCGGGTAAAACTTCGACAGGTTCGTTTTTGTTGTTGTCAGTGCCATTATAAGGTACGTCAAGTGGCGAAGGTAAATAACGATTTATATTGTCTAGAAGTACTTGAACACCTTTGTTTTTAAACGCAGAACCCATAAAAACTGGGGTTAATTCTCGTAACAAAACAGCCTTGCGGACGGTTGTATGAATGAGATCCACAGGAACTTCTTTCTCTTCTAACATCATTTCCATCATTTCATCGCTGAACATGGAAAGCTTATCTAACATGATGCCTCGGTATTCTTTCGCTTGGTCCAAAAACTCAGCAGGAATGGCTTCTTCGCGCACATCGATGCCTTTTTCGCCATCGAAAAAATAAGCAGTCATCGTGACAAGGTCGATGACGCCGTTTAAGTCAGCTTCAACACCCATAGGGATTTGCATGGCGACGGCATTGTGGTTCAGCTTTTCTCGTAAATCATTTATAACTCGAAATGGGTTAGCACCAGCTCGATCGAGTTTGTTGATAAAAGCTAAACACGGAACTTTATAACGCTTCATTTGGCGGTCGACTGTGATCGACTGACTTTGAACACCAGCTACACCGCATAGTACAAGAATCGCGCCGTCGAGAACCCGCAAAGATCTTTCTACTTCGACGGTAAAGTCAACGTGACCTGGGGTATCGATAATATTAATCGCACAATCTTTCCACTGAACGCTGGTAGCTGCGGAGGTGATTGTAATCCCGCGTTCTTTCTCAAGTTCCATATGGTCCATCGTTGCACCGTCACCACCACCGCGGACTTCTTCGATTTTGTGAATGCGGCCTGCATAGTACAAAATACGTTCGGTTAGGGTTGTTTTGCCTGAGTCGATGTGTGCAGATATACCGATGTTTCTTAACTCTTTAATATTCTTAAACATTGTATTGGAGTCCCATGCTGACTGGTGAAGAAAGGAAATAAAAAACAACGCTAGTCTACTACCATTATTTGCTTAAAAAGCAAGTAAAAACTTGGCAGTGGGACTTTTTCAGAACCAAAACTGATCTGATTTTTTAAATCTCTTCCTGAAGTGAATCTTCTACTGCACCATTCTAGCCGAAGCTAGGCCGAGCGTCCAGTCTGCTCATCTCGTCCATAATCATTGAATTATTCTATTAATTTTTATTTTTTGCTTATGTTTTAGAAAATGCGGGCGAAAACGCCTGCATGATAAATACCCGCATTGTAAACAAAGGATATCTGAGTGAGCATTAAATTGAATTTAGGAAACGATGCACCTAGGCTAGGCGAGCAAAAGGCTAAACCAGCTGCTTTTCCTGTACTTCAGCTCGACGCTCATTTCGCTGGTGCGGGAGCCAAACCTCTGCAGCCCAAGCTTAATTATGAAGGCCTCAACACCATGCAGGCACTCGGAGCTCACTTAGCAGAGCAAAAGGAAGGGCCGCTTCGCAAGCAATGGAAAAAACTACAAGACACTTATGGAATTGGTGCTGCAGTTCCACAAAGACGATTTTTTAACTCAGATTTAGTTGAAAGTTTTAGCAGCATCCTCAAAAATATTTTGATTTTTGCCATTATTTGTTTTTTACCGATTTATTATGCCTATGTCCAATATAGCGAAAATGATCCTCTCGAACTTCAACCGCTTCTTGAATTAGCTATAACAGAAGTTCAAAGTCTCCTTGGGTTTGAAGGCGGATTTGATGAACAATTTAATGAGTTTATCGTCCAGAAGGATGCTGCAAATATAAAAGCAGTAGATAACTCTCTAGAAGTAAAAACACAAAGCGCTGTTAATAATCCAAATTTAAACAATTGGGATTTAGCAGCGGCAAGACAACAAATTGCCGCCTTAAAGGTTGCCAATCCTTATTGGTATTTAGGCAATGAGCGCGATGCAAGCCCAATTCAAATGAACCGTATTTGGAGCCAGGAAGAAGAAATTGCATTGGGGAATGCTCTTAACCATCGTTTCACCTATCAACGCTACAAAGCTGTTTTGGAAGTGTTGCAGCATCGTTTACAAGGCAGCGAATCGGTTTTTTATGCTGCGCTGGATCAGAAAAAATTTTGGATAAAGATGCGAGCGGCAATGGGCTTAGCTGAATTTGGATTTCCGCTTTCTATTGCTGAGATAGATGACATTTTAAGTACAGAACCTGCCGATCGCATCGCCAATTTTTTTCGTAGATTTATCGGCGCAGGTAATCCTGGAGAACGTCATGTTATGCGTGCTGCTCTAAGACTAGTGGGAGCAAGGGCAAGGTTATATATTTTACAAGCTCTAAGCATCAATCCTGAAATTCAAGACAGAATTTATTTAGTGGCAGCAAGCTTAGATCCAAACCCACGCATCCAAACTTGGTTGAAAAAGAGCCAAATATTAGAAAGTTTCCCTTTAGAAGAAAAGTCGAGGCTTTTGGATGAAATTTTGCGACTTAGCGCGGAAGGCTCTAACCTAGGGGATGGAACAAATGATCAAAAAACTGAAAAAATTGAACAAAATTCAAATATTATAAAATCAATTCCGGAAGAGTCTTTGCAAGAAGCAGAATAGACTCTGTCATCTTGAGCGAGATTCTTCCCCCTCGGCAAGCCTCAGGGTCAGAATGACCACCCCCCTGTCATCTTGAGCGCAGCCTTGTCATCTTGAGCGCAGCGAAAGATCTCTCCTCGCACGAGATTCTTCCCCCTCGGCAAGGCCTCAGGGTCAGAATGACCCCCCCGCCGGTCATCTTGAGCGCAGCGAAAGATCTCTCGCACGAGATTCTTCCCCCTCGGCAAGGCCTCAGGGTCAGAATGACCCCCCGCCTGTCATTTTGAGCGCAGCGAAAGATCTCACAACCCCCCTCCGCCGTCAGGGTCGGAATGACTGATATATAAAAAAAATTGAAATTAGAAAAAAACTGGTTATATTACATCGCCTCTATTTTTTTGCCCTATCAAAAGGAGTTCTTATGTCTTTAGCTCAAAAAACTAACTGCAGCTTTGTTAAAGTAATTAAAAATATTTTACTCACATCTCTTTTATTAAACCTAAGTTCTAGGGCACACGCAGAATTTTTCCCTTCTTCCTCACTTGATAAGCACTGCGTCGATCCCGACCTCATTACTGAAGTAGAATTTGCGACTGTTTGTCCGAAGTCTAACAACAATGGGAAAACGGAATATTGTCGTTTGATTTACAAAGAAGATAGCGAACAATACACCCCCTACCAAGTCGATTTGACTTACAAAAGCGAAGAATGCCCGATCAAAGGAATTCATGAATTTAATGGCGGTTTAAGCGCAATTTTGAAAAACGTTCCGATCGACGATTGTGTTGTGGCTTACTCAGTCAAGTTAGAAGACGACGAAGAAATAGCCTGTGAATATAGCTTTAAGCGAGTTCTAGGGATAATGACTATCGACCTAGAAGCGTTTAGTCTGGACTCTTCTTTAATGTAGATGACGGAGCTACGGGAGCTGTTTCTGTTGGAGCGCTCGCCGCAGGCACAGATGGTGCAGGCGAGTTCCCTGTACTTTGTGGGTTGCCAGCTTCAGGTGTCGCGTAAGGCTTTTTCCCTTTAAAATCAGTTTCATACCAGCCGGTTCCCTTTAACACAAAAGCAGCTTTGCTTATGAGTTTATTAACCGGTCCTTTATCGCAGAGGGTACAAGTGGTCAGCGTTGCGTCGTTGATTTTTTGCAAAAGCTCAAACTTCTGCTTGCAGGCCTCACAGAAATATTCATAAAGCGGCATGCGCTCTCTCCTTTAAAAAAAACAACTAAAAAAAACAAAAAAGCAGGCGGGAAAAATGACGCCGATCTGCATAAATGTCAAGGTGTCGATCCAAAAAATCTTGTTCTCCTCAGGTAAACTCATTATAAGAATGGTGCCCAGTATTTAAATTTTTTTCATTAATAGATGAACTGGCTGTTAGCAGCCTTTTTTAAAAGATTGTGATGCCATGGACTATATCCCGCTGGAAAAACCGATAGCCGACCTTGAGACACGGATCAATGAACTACGCCAAACGTCAAGTTCCACGTCGTTAGATTTGCGCGATGAGATTCGACTTTTAGAGGAGCAGCTAGAAGCCTTGCGGCTTAAGATGTTTAGCAACCTCAATCCCTATGAGCGTGTGCAGCTTTCACGACATCCACATCGACCAAACACCTTAGAGCTTATAGCGCTCATAAGCGACTCATTTATTGAGCTCCATGGTGACCGTAACTTTTTAGAAGACAAAGCGATTGTCGCAGGATTGGCGCGGATCAATGGTCGCTCAGTAGTTTTTATTGGTCATCAAAAAGGCCGTGGCACAAAAGACAATATTGAGCGTAACTTCGGTATGCCGAGGCCGGAAGGCTATCGTAAGGCTTTGCGAATTATGAGTATGGCGGAAAGATTTGGCCTGCCGATTATATCTTTTATTGATACACCCGGAGCCTATCCTGGAATTGGTGCCGAAGAGCGCGGTCAATCGGAAGCTATTGGCAAAAATATTTTCGTAATGGCAAGGATCAAGGTTCCTGTCGTTGCAGTCGTGACAGGCGAGGGTGGTAGCGGTGGAGCATTGGCAATTGGTGTCGCAAATCGAGTGCATATGTTGAGCTATGCGACGTATTCGGTCATTTCGCCAGAAGGCTGTGCGTCTATTCTGATGAAAGATGCGACAAAGGCAGATGAAGCTGCACGCATGCTTAAATTGACTGCAGATTCAGCGCTTTCTTTGAAAATCATAGATTCTGTTATCGAAGAGCCTTTAGGCGGCGCACATCGCAATCCGGCTTTTGTGGCGGAAGAGATCAAAAAAGTTCTCGTCAGAGACTTAAACGAGTTGACGGCAATGAGCGGCGACGCTTTGCGCGAGCAGCGCCAAGACAAGTTTTTAAATATGGGTGAATTCGCTGAAACGAAGCACTGATATCTCTATGCTTGATTCTAAATTATTACGCACCATAACCATCGATATTCCTCCTGATAAATCTTTGTCCCATCGTTTTTTAATTTTCGCTGCTTTAGCTAAAGGGAAGTCGGATTTAAAATCTCTCTTAAAGGGTGCGGACTGCATCAGCACTTTAAACTGCTTAAAGAGCTTAGGTGTTCAATACACTAAGATCAATTTAGAACACGCAGCATATTTTGATGTAAAAGCAGACTCTCCGGGATTCCAAGATTGGAATAAAGGACCCTTAGATCTCGATTTCGGCAATAGCGGAACGAGTGCACGATTGCTTATCGCGCTTTTGGCCGCACTTCCTGGCTTAAATGCAACTTGTTATGGGGATCCAAGTCTAATCGAACGCCCTATGGCCCGTGTCATAGATCCCTTGTTATCAATGGGTGCGGACATCAGATATCTAGCGAAACCCGGGTATTTGCCTATTGAGATTAAAGGTAAACAACTACAAACCCACAACTTTGAAATAAATATCGCTTCTGCCCAGATTAAATCTGCTTTAATTTTAGCAAGCCTTGTCACAAGTCAAACTGATACAAAAAAACCGCAAAATAGCCTGCAAATCAAGCTCCCAAAGGGAAGTAGGGATCATACGGAAAATATTTTACGAGGTTTAGGCTTTCCAATCATTAATGAGATTCAAAACTCAAAAGAACTTATAAGTTTAGCCTTAGACGCCCAGCAGTTCCTCCCAATACATACAAAAATCCCGGCTGATCCATCTTCTGCTGCGTTTTTTGTACCTTTGGCGCTGCATCGATCCGGTCGTGATATTTTTTTTCCAGAATTACTTTTAAACCAAGGCCGCTGTGCGTATTTGCAAAAGTTTCGGCAGTTCGGTTTCGAGATTGAAATGACAGCACAAGCAGAACTCTCCGCTTTTGAGTTGGCTGGATCTGTAAGAGTTAAAAGCCCCGAAAATATTCGGCCGATCCAAGTCAAGGCTTCAGAAGTTGCGTCTCTCATCGATGAAATCCCCATCCTTGCAATCACAGCTCTATTTGCAAATGGGGTAAGTACCTTTGCGGGGCTAGAAGAGCTGCGCTATAAAGAGTCTGACCGCCTAGAGCTTATAACAAGATTAATCAATGCTGCGGGAGGCCGAGCTACGATCGAAAAAAATGATCTTAGGGTTGAACCAAATGCAAGAAATCTTTATAGTCTGAATAAATCTTTTGATTGTGCTGGTGACCATCGGATTGTGATGTGTGCAAGTATTTTAAGAGTCTTGAGCGGTGATCCAATAGCTTTTGTCGATGACCCAAGTGTGGCGGTCAGTTTTCCAAATTTTTTTGAATTATTAAAAAAGCATTTCGCATGAACCATGACAAATCTACAAGCGAAGGACGGCGTTTAATTATTGCTGTCGATGGTCCGGCAGGCTCGGGAAAGAGCAGCGTTTGCCAAGAAGCCTGTAGCCAAATGAATTGGATTTATTTAAACACCGGTGCGCTTTACCGAGCCATTGCTTTTATTGGCCAAGAACGTGGTATTAACATCCACGACGAAAAACTAATGTTAGAAGTTGCCGTGGATTTTGTTGGAAACTTTTGCTGGGACATCGATAAAAATAAGCTGATTTATAAAAACACCGATCTTAGTGAATCGCTTTTATCAGAAAATTTGGGCCACATGGCAAGTAGCGTAGCCAGCCAGGCAAAAATTCGCGAGCTTCTCGTTCCTGTTCAACGTGAGATTATTTTTTCAGCACCGCGCACCGTGCTCGCAGACGGACGCGACATTGGTACTGTGATTGCGCCAGATGCCGACGTGAAAATATTTATGACAGCATCTATTGAGGCGAGAGCACAACGTCGTTTACAGCAATTGCAGAACCGCACAAATCAGCATAAAAAAAGTGAGATTGAGTCTGACTTTGAAAGCATTAAAGTCGGAATTACCCAGAGAGATAAGCAGGATAGCCAAAGAAGCTTTGCCCCACTCACCCAAGCTAAAGACGCTGTGTTATTCGATACCAGCCATCTCGACAAAGCTCAGTCCGTCGCGAAACTCATCGATATAATTAAGAATAAAAAATAATTTTATAAAAAGACCATTTTTTTCTTCAGGCTATAAAATTATTGCCGATGGAGCGTCAGAGCCTTCCACGGAATAAGGGTATTGTAAATATGATCCGCCAAGCTATGAAACATCCTCTACCTGCTGTCATGCGCATCTATTTACAGGATCGCGAGCTTATGCAGGTTATATCAGGTTTGGATCTAGAAGCCGATGTGATTGAAAAAATACTTGTAAAGATTTTTTACGATATGGGCATATACGAAGTCATCAACACAAAGCAGTTTGAACTTTTTCGTAATGCCACGCTGACATTTTTGCAAAAAGCTCCAGAAATTAACAAAATGGATCAAAAGCTTAAACAAGAAGCGGCTATACGTAAGGCTAAGCAGGCTAGGCGAGAGTCTTAACAAGCCAAATTACTTTCTAATATTCATTTCCAAAGCTATCAAAACACTCGGTGGATTGTTTCCATCCTTTTGCATGTTTTTCAGGAGTGAAAGACCATGTTTTATCTACCATGAGGCCTAATTGCGGATTATAGACCTGTACATCTAGCATAAAAGTCTTAGCTGGGTTTGTAGATTCCAAATTTGGAATAAATAAGCGGTAAGAAATAAAAGACCCAGACTTAATTCTTTGGGTAAAGGGTGCATAATTAGCGGGTAGGTTATTCGCAGCACAGGTCGTGTAAATACTGTCCGAATATTCACCGTTCAAGTTCGCATCAAACTCGCGAACACCGCACTTTGTTAAAAACAGCGGATCGAGTAGGGCATAATTTATACAAGTCAACTCGGTACCTTCAGCTGTTTGTTTTTCTAAACATGAAGCCGTTTTAAATACAGCTTGTAAACTCGCGCGAGTCACCTCTTCGCCTAAAACAGGTGCAAAGGCTTGTGCAACCGCAGCATTGGGTCGGCTGTCTTGCAATACTATGCTGAGAATATCTTCATAGTGGGATACGACTAATACTTCACCTTTGGCAAAAGAATGGCAGCTGTAAGCTTTGCTGTAGGCATTTTTAGAGATGATAAAGATTAAAAAAATCTTCAATCCGAATTTAATTTTATTCATTTTTGCTCCAATTACTTTGATCAATAACATTTAATGGTATTAATGAATTGTTGATATTTAGCTGATTCCATTGCCACCTTTATGTAGCGATTTTCTATCAATTGAACCCGATTCTGTCAATCTATAGAAGTGCACCTGTACTCAAAGAAATGACTCATACACCCACAGCTTGATGTTTCGAAGCCACTTTGGTATCTCATTTCGATGACAACTTTTTTCCGAAAAATCAAAATTCAGCGAGTTATTTTAAGCATAGGAATTTTGATTGCCTTAACTTTGTTAACATATTTCCTAAAGAACCTTATTTGGAACACTCAGTTCCAACATCAAGAGTACGTACCCCCAGCAAAGTTCAATATACACAGCAAAGCCAAAAACCTGATTTTTATAATCGGAGACGGTATGGGAACGGAGCAGATCGACGCCGCAAGTCTGTTTCGTTATGGTTCGCGCGGCAAACTCAGCTTTCAAAATTTTCCCTTTCAAACGCGGGTAAAAACCGCTTCAAAAAACGAGATGATTACTGACTCGGCTGCAGCAGCTTCGGCAATGGCAAGTGGGCACAAATTTAACAATGGCGAGATTAGCTTTTTGTCTAAAGAAAATTCTTATGCAACTCAGTTAGAGCATTGTCAGCAGCTAGGAAAAAAAACAGCCTTGATCACGACAGACAGTATAACAGGCGCGACTCCAGGTGCATTCGCTAGTCATGTGCAAAGTCGTTACATGACCGCTGATATTGCCGATCATTACCTCAACCATAGTCGCCCCGATGTGCTCCTTGGAGGTCAAGATATAAATCTTCACCAAAAAAATGTCACTGCGGCAGGATACAGCTATGTAAAGACTCGTGAGGAATTACTCGAAAGCTCGACGCTAAAAAGCGAGCAAAAAATATTAGGGTTATTTGGCTATACCACTTTGCCCTACGTCGCCAATCGCGATGCGAACATTCCTTCACTGAGAGATATGATTGAATTTAGCCTCAATCGTTTTTTGCCTGATAAAAACGGCTTTTGCATTTTCGCAGAGGCTGGGCGCATCGACCACGCTGGTCATGAAAACAATATTGAATATTTAATCGGAGAAGTGCTCGAGCTCGACAGCGTCGTTGTTTTTCTCTTAGAATATTGGCTCAGTAAAAATCCAGATACCTTATTAGTCATTGCCGCCGATCACGAAACCGGTGGGCTGAAGGTTGAAGATGCGACGAATCCAACTCATCTAGAAGAACTGCCACGCGTGACTTGGCAAACAAGTGGCCACACTCCAGTAGATGCACCGGTATTTGTTAGCGGTAAAAACGCTCAGTACTTTTTGCAGGCTAAAGATAACACCGATATTTTTTCTATTATTTATCATACGCTTTAATATGTTAGATTTTGCCAAGTTCGCTCATTAAAGACAGCCCTTTTTTCCAAGGCAAAACTTGGATCCCAGAGGCTAGGGTATAAGCATTTGGGCTTTTAGAAAAACAATAGCAAGGGACTTTAGGATAGTCTTCGCGAAAGATGAGTAGCCCCTTGCAGTCTTCCTCGTTTGGCGCACTTGAAGACTTAAATTCTATCGCCGCTAGCGGCGTTGATGATGAACGAGCTACAATCAAATCAACCTCTGCGCCATTTTTATCGCGCCAATAAAAAAATCTAAAGCCTCGTTCCAAATAATCGTTGTGGCGAATCATCTCTTGAACAAGATAGGTTTCAAACAAGCGTCCATAGCGATAGGAAGATGGTTTTAGTTCTGTATCAAGTTCCCCATTAAGAGCGTTGAGCACACCGCAGTCGAACCAGTAGTATTTGGGTGCCTGTAACAATTGCTTCTTTACAGACTCAGACCAACCATCCAATCGATGACATAATAATGTGTCCTCTAGTATTGAAAAATATTCTTGTACTGTATTTGAAGTGGTTTTGAGGGTTCTTCCCAACTTAGAGAAATTGATTGGCTCGCCATTGAGTTGCCCTGCAAGATCCAAAAATCGGGAGAAGCGATCAATTTTTCTGACTAAAGATTCTTCTTGAATTTCTTCTTGAAGATAGGTTCCTATATAAGATCTTAAACGGTGCTTTGCGAATTCAGGATCAAGATAGACGCCAGGAAGGCTGCCAATTTTTAAAACTTGGTCTAATTTTAATTCTGTTTCCAATATCGATAATGGATGTAAATAAGTCGTCAAGGCCCTTGCCGCAAGTAAATTTGCACCCGAGCGTTTGAGTTTGCGTAGACTCGATCCAGTTAGGACAAAGCTGAGCCTGCCTTTGAATATTTCGATAAGAGAGTGAATCTCATCTAACAAAGACGGTAGCTTTTGAATTTCATCGACAGCAACAAGCAATGCAGCTTTCGAAGGTAGTTCAACCATGCGAGTTTTGATCTCTTGAGAGAACAAAGCCGGATTGCTCAAATACCTATGAAAATATTCAGACTCCAAAAGCTGGATAAAAATACCATTAATCGGCAAAACCATTTCTATCAACTTTGTTTTACCAGCACCTCTGGGACCGAACAAAAATATGCTTTGTTTTCTATCAATAAATTTAGCTATTTGTAAGTAACGGTCAATCATACTTAATAAATATATCTAAATTTTAAGTACTAGTCAATATTGATGATAATTTTCAATTTTCACTTCTACAAATTCGTTTAGCCCGATTTAATTGTATATACATTTTTTGTATTTATGTATATACTTAATTATGGAGGAGCGATGCTTCAAAAAGTCTTTGAATTGCTAGATCAAGCTGTTGTCAAAATGAACCGTGAAAATGACACGGATGGCTTAAGCAGAATACCGCGTTTTTACATCAAGGTTTTGGGACAAACTGCATTGTTAGAAGCAAATCTAGGCATTCCCTTACTGATGACTTCCGATGTCGATGCTTATTCTGATTTTGTTTGGATTGTCAGGCAACACTTCTGTCAACTCTTGCGAGAGGAAGGCTATCATTTCGACGAACTCTCGAATGATATTTGGATGCCAAAAGAAACCCAGTATAGACAAGTTTTTTTTGGGCAGTGCTTTGATGGGTTTATTGCCGCACCAGAATATGTATTGCTGTCTAAAGCAAAAATGGCCCCACAAAAAAACAAAAATTTAATAGTTGAGTATCTAAGCTCGGGGCCATCTGTTTTATTTCTCGATCTTGCAAACACCTATCAAATCAATCTAGAAAGCTTTTTAAAATGACGTGGAATGCAAAGCTTTTGGAACTAGCAAAAGTCCGGGCAAAAGAACTAAAATTGCAAAGGGCAAGTCCGCGTTTTCAGAAAGTAGTCGGTAAATTACTTGCTACGGGCTTGTTGTTCAGCAATGAAACAATAAAGCCCTATTCTGGCAAAATTCAACTGGCTGATGCACTTTGGGCTGGTGAAATAGAACCACGTATTTATGAGCTATTGCCTGCATTAATACTTAAACGGCCATCTCTATTTAAGAGTCTTGAGAAAGTTCCCGAAGATCTTGATCAAGTCATTAAAAGCATCCGTAAAAATCAAGCCAATGTGGACTTTCGTGGAATTCCTGCAAAAGCCTACTTAGCATGGATTCCAAAAGTCGGGCAAAGCGGCAAACTGCCCAGTCTATTAAAGTCCTTTCGCTTTCGCCATGATGACGTAGCTCTTTTAGAAGACATAAAATCTCATGGTTATTCGGAAATCGAGGCAGTTAGGGAAGGATTGCAATTATTATTTAATTCTCTGAAAAAAGACGCGGCTGGTTAAAGCGGTTTAGGAGTTTGGAAAAACCAAATTAGTATGAAGTCATGAAACCGCACCCATATTTTCTTCAGCCTCGCGGATATCTAAGTTTGTTTGCAAATTCATCCACATTCTTGGTGAAGTATTAAGTACTTTTCCAATCAACACAGCAAATTCAGCACTCATGGCTCTTTTGCCATTAATCAATTCATTAAGCTTCGTCTGCATGGTGCTCTTCTTTATTTTTTTTGGACTGGCCGCAACCAAAGCATCGGCAAAGTCTGACTGTGAGTAGCCCAATTCGTCGAGCCATATCCGCTTAAGTATTGCTCCTGGGTGCGAAGGACGTCGTTCTAGTCTCTTTTTAGAATAAACTGTCATTTTTAAACCTCGAATTAATGATAATTTTCAATTTTTACTTCTACAAATTCGTTTGCCTGGAATTTGAAAGTAATTCTCCATCCTTCTATTTTATGTATATCTATCGCATACTCATCCTTGCGACTACCTTTCAGCTTGTGCAAACGAAGGTTTGGAGGAAAGCCTTTTACCTTAAGATCGTCAAGAAACTCTACTGCTTCCATGATATCAAGCAAATCACATGCTCTTTGCCAATGCTTCTGAGGCAGTGATTTGGTCTGCCCTTTATGAAAAAGATCAGCTGCTGCTTTGTTAGCAAAATTCCGTATCAATCGACTCTCCAAACTGCTTGAGAGTATCATACTATATTACGGTAATACAGTAAAGCTCTTTTAAGGGGACTGTCTAAGTTTTACAGTTTTAAGGTGAACCTTTATGAGCGGATTTAACAATTCAAGATCTCTTGACCATACTCCCTAATTAGCGGCTATTTTGGGAGTATGGTCAAATAAAGTTTATAGAGCGTGGCTTCGAGAATTAGTTCTGCTAAAGTAGCAATTAAGTCACAAGTTTAATCGGATTAAGATAGTAATAGGAGTCATTAGCGATGGAAATGGAAATTCAAAAATTACTACAAGAAGCCAAACTCTTTATTTTCGAACTCCCCATGCTCCGCATTACCTCTGGTCTGAGTATAGTCGTCGCATTTATTTTCCTGCGCAAGCTCATCGACCTTTATGTATTTAACCGCCTCCAAAGCTATCTCGAAAAAACCAACTTCCGCTATAACTCGCATTTCATAAATGCTCTGCGCCGTCCCTTTAGTGCATTTATTCTAATTCTGGGTTTTTATTTAGGCTTTAAAATTATTGGATTCTCCGTCCAGAAGAACGGCCTTAACGTCAACGAATTTTTAAATCAAGCTTTTCGTATTGCCGCAGCCAGTATCGTAATATGGACCTTTTATCGCCTGAGTGAGTTGATCTCAGTATTTTTAACGCATCGCTTCTCTGAAGCCGACGACGTGATGCAAAAGCAGTTTATACCGCTAATCACCCGCAGTATTAAAACCTTTGTGATTATCGTCGGACTTTTACTAATTATTCAAAATCTTGGTTATTCCATCGGCAGCCTGCTTGCAGGCTTAGGTATAGGTGGTTTGGCCGTCGCTTTGGCGGCGCAGGATACTTTAGCCAATCTTTTTAGTTCCCTGATGATACTTACTGACACCCCTTTTCGAGTCGGTGATTATATTAAGTTCGACCAGGTCGAAGGTGATGTTGAAAATATCGGTTTTCGGACTACCAGGGTGCGCACTTTAAATAAATCCTTGATCACCATACCCAATAAAATGTTTATGAACACAGCTATCGAAAACTTTAGCTTGCGCGATCGTAGGCGGATATTGATCAATTTAGGCGTAACTTATGATACAAAGCCAGAAACCTTGAATAACTTTGTGCAGCGAATAGAAAAACTAATTCAAACGCAGCCACAGAAATTTCACCAAGATGGTTTCTCAGTCGGTATGAGCGCGTTTCAAGACAGCTCGCTGAATATTATAATAGATTGTTTCACAATGACGACTGTGTTAGCAGACTTTATAAAAGTGCAGCATGAATTTTGCGTGCAATTATTGCAGTTGGCGAATGAGTTAAAAATAGACTATGCCTTCCCATCGCAGTCGGTATATTGGGGAAAACAGCAGCTTCATTTATCTATCAATCAATCGTATCCACCAAGACTCCAAGACCAAGAAGGCGTACCATAACTAACATATCAATGCTTTTTTTATCAACTTGCAACCAATAAAGCTGAAGATGATCGAAGGTCTTAGCATCAATCTTTTTAATCTGGTTCCTTCCAAGATAGAGGTCTTTAAGATC
>JAGOVF010000075.1 GCA_018060885.1 Oligoflexales bacterium
GCATCGGAGCAGGGATGGGAATTGCAACTATCATAGAGCGTTTATAAAAGTTCGAAAAAAAAAACACGCAAACGGAGTGAAAATTTTTATGAGTATTACTTTAACTATTAATGAAAAAGGGATTGGCATCGCTTGTATCGATTTAAAAGATCATTCAAGTAATGTCATCAATGAGCAATTAAACGCTGGATTTGAGAGTGTGCTTAAGCAGCTGAAAGATAATGATGATCTCGCGGGTGTGATCTTAACTTCGGCAAAAAAAGATTTTGTCGTCGGTGGCGATATAGACAAATTATTCAGTCTTAAAACAGCAAACGAAGCAATAGAGTTGGTTGAAAAATTCAAAGGCTATTTGCGAGCTTTAGAGACTTGCGGGAAGCCTGTCGTTGCAGCGATGAACGGCACGACTTTGGGCGGCGGTATGGAATTAGCCTTAGCCTGTCATTATCGCATTGCGATAGATGATGAAAAAGCGCGTTTCGGCTTTCCTGAAGTGACTTTAGGCCTTTTACCAGGGGCAGGAGGTACGCAAAGGCTTCCGCGCCTTATTGGCTTACAAAACTCTGCGCCTATGCTGCTTGAAGGAAAACGCATTTCAGCACAAGAAGCTTTAGCTATGGGGATGATTGATGCCCTCGCGAAAGATAGCGAAGAGATGCTGCGCATTGCTTCGACATGGATACAAAAAAATCCTAGTCCAAAACAGCCTTGGGATCGAAAAGAATTTTCTTGGCCCGGTGATGATCCAAAAAGTCTAAAAGCTCAGCAAATGTGGGCAGTCGCTCCTTCGATGATCAACAAAAAAGGTTGGGATAACTATCCAGCTCCAATTTATATAGCAGCGTGTTTATTCGAAGGCTCGCGTGTAGATTTCTCGACAGCATTAAAAATTGAATCGAATTATTTTGGCAAGTGTATCGAAAGCCCCGTATCTAAAAATATGATGACGACTTTCTGGTATCAGCTCAACGATATTAAAAAAGGCAAATACCGGCCGAAAGCTTATGCAAAATTTGAATTTAAAAAGATAGGTGTTATCGGCGCAGGTATGATGGGCGCAGGTATTGCCTATGTTTCGGCATACGCGGGAATGGAAGTGGTCTTAAAAGATGTTGATAAAGCGGCAGCGGAAAAAGGCAAAGACTATTCTCGGCAAATTTTAGCTGCTCGAGTTGCAAAAGGTAAAATGACCTCCGAGCAATCAGAAGCTATCCTTAAACGAATAACTGCCACCGGAGATGCCAAGGATTTCAATGGCTGTGAAATGGTCGTAGAAGCTGTCTTTGAACAGCGCGAACTAAAAGCAAAAGTGACGCAAGAAGCACTGGAATTTATGCCTGCGGACAGCGTCTTTGCATCAAACACTTCAACACTACCAATCTCCGGTCTTGCCGAAGCTGCACGCAAACAAGAAAATTTTATCGGCCTGCACTTCTTTTCACCAGTCGATAAAATGCAATTAGTTGAAGTTATCAAGGGTAAAAATACGAGCGAAGAAACAATTGCCAAAGCTTATGACTATGTCCAAAAAATTAATAAAATTCCAATTCTCGTCAATGACAGTCGTGGTTTTTATACTTCTCGCGTTTTTCAAACTTATGTCATGGAAGGTATGAAGTTACTTGAGGAAGGCGTCGATCCATCTGTGATCGAAACTGTAAGTATGCAAGCAGGTATGCCGGTAGGGCCTTTAGCTTTAGCAGATGAAGTGAGTTTGCGTTTGATGGCGGAAATTTTTGCGACGACTCAAAAAGACTTTGCTGCTGAGGGTAAAGTTATGCCAGAGCCAGCAGGTATGACAGTAGTCATGAAGTTATATAAGGAGTTTCAGCGTGCGGGGAAAAAAGCCGGTGCAGGGCTTTATGAGTATCCAAAAGATGGCAAAAAATTTCTTTGGCCAAAGCTGCGTGAGATTTATCCGCCTAGTAAACAACTTTTACCTATTAGCGATATAAAAGATCGTATTTTATTTGTACAAGCCATCGAAGCTGAACGTTGTTTACGAGAAAACGTCGTCACCAATGCTGGCGATGCAAACATCGGGAGTATTTTTGGGTGGGGATTTGCGCCGTTTAGCGGTGGAGTACAGCAATTTATCGAATCTTACGGTCGAGAAAAGTTTCTTGCGAGATCAGAGCAGTTAGCTAAGTCTTATGGTGAGCGATTTAGTTTGAAATAAAAAGAAAACTTTAATTATTAGGCTATTGAAATATTAAAAGATTAGAGGACTCAAGGGAGTCCTTATTTGCGTATGCCCTCAGAACTGATATTCGCTTTAGTCTTTAGTGTGGCCGGTCCCTGTCTTGCTCGCCAGAGGAACTGGCGAGGGCGGGATGCCCGAGCCCGTAGCGATGATTTTGCCATGGATGGCATAAAAATCGAGCGGTCCTCTGGCGAGCAAGACAGGGACCGGCCACACTAAAGACTAAATGAGATTCAATTAAATGTGTGAAACTTCAAAATAATGCTAAAAACAACGCCATCTAATTAGAGATCCTTCATTTTTTAGCTTCGCTTAAAAATTTCAGGACACGGAATTTGCGCTGTAGCGCGAATTCCTAGTTAAAACCATAAGTATAAGTTTGTTTTTGTCCTTGCGGATCAACGACGGACCAATAAATATGATCTGAGAGGCTTGGAATTGCTAAACGAAAAACCCAGTTCGCTTTTATTGATTCACCATCATGGGGTAAGAACGAATCTCCGACTTCATCTTTGCCATTATCTAAGTCGAAACGTGTGTTTGAATTCTCGAGGTGTTTTCTTAAATAAACCCGAGCATAGAGCCGCCAACGCTCATTGAGAAATTCTGGAAGGTCTGTCTGCCATTCATAAGCTTGAGCATGCACTGCAATATTTAGCGGGTGTTCGCTTCTATTTTGCGTATTTAAAATATTAAAAGTTGCAAAGAAGAGCGCGTGGAGAAAATCAATTTTGCGATTCTCAACAGCTATTTCTCGATAAAAATCTTCATCGACGTTAAAATTAATGTCTTTAAATCCAAAAATATTTTTAAGTAACTTGCTGCCTTGTTCACTCGCAGATAAATTTTTAGGGATATTGTCTTCTAGCTTTGAACTTGTGCCCCATTGACAAGCTAAGGAAAAGCTCCCACCAAAATGGTCATTGACGCTGCTCAAAATAAGCTGTGCTTTAAAGTCTTTGCTATTTGCCGCAATCGGCAATTTGGGCATTAATAATTGATAGACTCCCCAAGCTAGAGGAGAGCCGCCAAGTCGAGCTTGGCCATCTAAGTGGAATTGAACAAATTCTTTGTATTTAACGGGTTTGTAATCCGGGTTGTTTACGATCATCCATTCTTGGCGTGAATCTTTAGCCCAAATTTGCGAACTGGGCTCTGAATAAAACTCAGTGAATATTTCGAAGTTAAGTTTGTGAGTGAGGGCAAAGGTATTTGGCGAGACTTCAGAAATCTGCCCTTTTAATTTAGCATTGACGCGCCAACCCTCGGGGTGCTTTTCGTTTTCTTCAGGTGTCGAACACTCGAACTTGTGAAGCTCTAGAGCAAACGCAGAGCCAGATAGAAGCGTACAACCTATATAGATAACAATTGAAAAAGCTTTGAAAATAGACATAGAAATCCAAATATAAATAATTTTCGGGACTGCTGAATGTCAACAGTCCCTTTATCTACAAGCCCAAAGCTTATTTCAACTTTTTTTACTTGGTATAACAGCTTACGCTGTTGGCCTAGTATCTATAGTGATCGGGCTTGTAGGGGCCTTCGATCGGCAGATTCATATATGAGGCTTGTTCCGTTGTCAACTTCGTTAATTTTACCCCAAGTTTATCAAGGTGCAGGGCAGCGACTTTTTCGTCGAGATGCTTTGGCAAAACATGCAGACCAACTGGATATTTTTCCGGTTCTGTCCAAATAGCAAGCTGCGCAAGAGTTTGGTTAGTAAATGAGGTAGACATGACAAAGCTAGGGTGTCCTGTAGCACAACCTAAGTTGACGAGGCGTCCGCGCGCTAAGATTACTAATGAACGACCGTTAGGGAGTACAAACTTGTCAACTTGCGGCTTTATGTTGATTTCTTTGACTTCCGGATTGGATTCGAGCCAGGCAATTTTAATTTCAGAATCAAAATGGCCGATGTTGCATAGAATTGCTTCATCCTTCATGACCTTAAAGTGTTTTTCAGTAATAACGTCAAAACATCCTGTTGCAGTTACAAAGATATCACCACGAGGAGCCGCTTCTTCCATAGTCGTGACTTCAAAGCCTTCCATTGCGGCTTGAAGTGCGCATATTGGATCAATTTCTGTTACTAATACGCGACCGCCATAACTTTTCATTGAGTGAGCGCAGCCTTTGCCAACATCGCCGTAACCTGCAATAACAACTACTTTTCCGGCAATCATAACGTCTGTTGCTCTTTTGATACCATCAGCAAGAGACTCGCGGCAGCCGTAAAGGTTATCGAATTTAGATTTCGTGACCGAATCGTTGACGTTGATCGCAGGTACTTTTAACTTACCTTCTAGAGCCATCTTCGCAAGACGATGCACGCCTGTGGTCGTTTCTTCAGTTACGCCGCGCACATGCTTGAGCAGGTCTGGTCTTTTTTCATGCAACATCAAGGTCAAATCGCCACCATCATCGAGAACCATGTTTAAAGGCTCATTGCCGAACATAAGAGATTGTTCAATGCACCACCAATATTCTTCTTCTGTTTCGCCTTTCCAAGCAAACACTGGTATGCCTGCAGCAGCAATCGCGGCAGCAGCTTGATCTTGAGTAGAATAAATATTACAGCTCGACCAGCGCACCTGAGCGCCAAGTTCAATCAAAGTTTCAATAAGAACGGCAGTCTGTATCGTCATATGTAAACAACCAGCAATACGCGCACCTTTGAGCGGCTTGCTTTTACCGAATTCACGGCGCAATGCCATAAGACCTGGCATTTCTTTTTCTGCAATTTCAATCTCTTTACGACCCCAATCGGCCAAGCTAATGTCTGCGACTTTATAATCTTTTTTTACCGACATGCTGATTACTCCAACAGCTGAAATGTGACCTTTTTAAGGCTGTTTGCCCTATCTAACAACAGTGCCCGCGATCCTACCTGTAAATGAAAAAAAATAAAAAGAAAAAAAAGTTAGCGATTGTGAAAAGGAGTCTTTGCAGTATGATGTTAAAACGAAAAAAATGCAGTTCATACGGGGGTTTTAAGTGTCAGAGGCTATTTCTCAATCAAGTTCAGCTGCAAATTTAATGCAGGCAATCGTTTCACTTTGCAAAAGGAGAGGCTTTGTATTTCAAAGCAGCGAAATATATGGCGGCTTAAAGTCAGCCTATGATTATGGGCCTTTAGGAGTCGAATTAAAACGCAATATTGCTGCCGAATGGTGGCAAGATGTTGTTTATAAAAGAGAAAATGTAGTTGGCCTCGACTCGTCGATCATGATGCACAGTCAAGTGTGGCACACATCCGGGCACCTTTCTTCTTTTTCAGACCCTTTAGTAGATTGTCTGAACTGCAAAGAAAGATTTCGCGCCGATAAGGCACCGAAAGCAACAGTAGGTGATACAGTCGAATTTCTTGAGTTTGGCAAATCAGGCGGCAAAAAGCTAAAAGCAAAAGTCGAACGTGCCTATGTATGTCCTCAATGCGGTGCTCCCACGATGAGCGCAGAACGTCAATTTAGCGGGATGTTTCGTTCTACGATTGGCCCTATAGATCCAATAGGTGAAATAACAGAAACCATCATGGCATTATCTCATTCAAAGCCCAACTTAGATGCAAATGAGGTTTTGGAAGGGATCCGTGCGGTTTTAAATAAACATGCTGTTTATCTACGACCAGAGACGGCACAAGGTATTTTTGTGCAGTTTAATAACGTCCTGCAAACTATGGGCATGAAAGTGCCTTTTGGGGTTGCACAGCAAGGCAAGGCATTTCGCAATGAAATCGTGACCGAGCATTTTATCTTTCGCTCTTGCGAATTTGAGCAAATGGAGCTGGAGTTTTTTTGTGAGCCCGGGAGCCAAAATGAATGGCTAGAATATTGGAAAAATGAGCGTTTGAATTGGTTTTTGCGCTATGCGAACGATAAAAGTGCTTTTCGACTCCGACCACATGCGCCAGATGAGCTTGCACACTATTCCGACGCTTGTTTTGATATTGAATATAAGTTTCCTTGGGGCTTCGATGAGTTGGAGGGAATAGCATCACGCACGGACTATGACCTAAAAAAACACGGCGAAGCTACAAATACAAAATTGAGTTATTTCGACCAGCAAAAAAATGACCCAATTTCGGGAAAACCTGGATACCGCTACATACCCTATGTTATAGAGCCGTCAGCGGGTTTGACGAGAGCCACACTCTGTTTTCTTCTGGATGCTTATACAGAAGAAAAGGCTGTGGACGCGAAAGGTGAAGAAAAAACCCGAGTGTTTTTGAAATTGCATCCAAAATTAGCACCCTACAAAGCGGCTATTTTGCCTTTAGTTAAAAAAGACGGACAACCCGAGCTTGCGGAAAAGCTTGCAGCGGAGTTTTGGCAGAATCGAGTCAATATAAGTCTGGATATGCAGCAATCCATCGGAAAGCGCTACGCAAAACACGATGAAATAGGCACGCCGTTCTGTGTGACCATTGATAGTGAAAGTTTGTTAGATGGCAAAGCAACTGTGCGTCATCGTGACACTTGCGTACAGGAGAGAATCGAGTTAAGCCATGTTTATAATTATGTGCAAACGCGCACCTAAAAAACTAAATGGGAATTGACCATGCATCAATTTGCTCAAGCTCGAAGATCTTATCGTCCACGTTATCCTTTAATGTTAGACGATTTAAATGCGCTAGAAGCCGTAGAATTAGCTTCTCTAAGTAACGGACTAAGCGAAGAAGAAACACGCGAGTTGGCGCAAACTTTTAGTTTTACCTTTGGGCAGGCGACATTGCGTTTGCAAAAAAAAGCCAATAAAAAATCCAACAATGCACAAGGTTCCAGGCGAATAGCCGTTGTTCTTTCTGGGGGTCCAGCTCCAGGTGGCCATAATGTCATCTGTGGGCTTTACGATAGTCTTTTAAAAGCTTCACCCGAAGCGCGACTTTTTGCTTTTCGTAATGGCCCTGCTGGTATCATCAAAGATGATCTTCTAGAATTGACTCCTGAACAGGTGAATATGTACCTCAATAGCGGTGGCTTCGATATGATAGGTACGGGCCGTACGAAGATTGAAGGCCAAGCGCAATTCGAAAGTGCCTACAATGTGCTTAAAAGCCACGAAATTGACGCTTTGGTTATTATTGGCGGCGATGATTCGAATACCAATGCTGCATGGTTAGCAGAATATTTTAAGCAAAAAAATCCGGAGCGTCCTATACAAGTTGTTGGTGTCCCCAAAACAATTGACGGAGATTTGCGCAACAAATATCTAGAAACGACTTTTGGTTTCCACACAGCGGCAAAACTTTATGCAGAACTTACTTCGAATGTTGCAATAGATGCACGCAGTTCGCGAAAATACTATCATTTTATTCGTTTGATGGGGCGGCATGCCAGCCACATTACTTTAGAAACTGCGCTGCAAACACAGCCGAATTTTGCTTTTATCTCTGAAGAAGTCGAGGCGCGCCAACAAACCCTAAACGATGTAGTCGATCAACTTGCAGATATGATTATGTTGCGCTCTCATCATGGCAAGGAGTTTGGAGTGGTACTTGTGCCGGAAGGTCTTATAGAGTCCATACCGGAGATGCAGGTTTTGATTTCAGAACTCAATAGCATTATTGCTGAAAGCAAAGATGGCTTTGAACAAAAAGATTTTTCTGCACAAGATCAATATATAAAAGATAAACTGGGTCTTGCGGCTTTAAAAACTTATCTGGCTTTGCCAATTGAGATTCAACATCAATTGTTGTTTGATCGAGATCCGCATGGCAACGTTCAGGTGTCACAAATTGAAACAGAAAAACTCGTGATCCATTTGCTGAAAGTGCGTTTAAAAGAAGAAGCAAAACTTGGTAACTATCGCGGTAAATTTGCTTATCGGGCGCATTTTTTTGGGTACGAGGGTAGATGTGCAGCTCCGAGCAATTTTGATGCAGACTATGCTTATGCCCTGGGCAAAACAGCTATGGCTTTGATAAATGTGGGCTGTACTGGCTATATGAGCGTCGTGAGTCAGCTGTCTTTGGATCCAAGCCAGTGGCATCCCCTAGGAGTTCCTCTCGCTTCGATGCTGAATTTCGAAATGCGCGGTAATAAAAGAAAACTTGTCATTAAAAAATCTGTGGTCGATTTACGTTCAGAGACTTTTTCCAAGTTTTCTAAATTGCGCAAAGATTGGATTTTAGATGATGCTTATATATTTGCTGGCCCTATTCAATATTTTGGTGATGGAGAAATGACCGATGCACCACCTATCACTGTGATGTTAGAAGCAGATAGTGGGGCTGATTTTTACAGATAGATTTATGAGGAATACAACTGGTGGCACGTAAAAACAGAAATCGACATCGTGGTGGAAAAAATAAAAATCAACAACACGAACAAATCCAGAAAAGTGGCGAGCAAAAGGTGCAATCTGCTGAACTAAATTCTGCAAAACCAGCTCCCAATAAACAGCCTTCGAACTTTATTTCTAAGGCTAATCAAGGTGAGCGCGCAAGATCGGGCAATCACACAGAAGAGAAATTGCCATCCAGAAACTCAAGTGCTCAAAGAGATGATCAGCGCCAGCAAAAACAGTATAATCAGCAAGGTCAGCAAAGTCAGCAAATTGATAGAGGGCCAAGACCAAATCGACAAGAAAATCAAAAAAGAAGTGCTCAGCAACGTGCTGCACAGGCCAGTAGGCCGGTACTGATTGCAGAAAAAAATCCCATAGCAGCTTTCGATAAAAATTTGCCGCGTACGATAAAAGTGCTGTTTTTTAAAAATCTACAAGAAGCTCGTCAAAATTTGGCTCAGTTAGTTCAGGAAAAATCATCCTGCGAACAATTAAACATTGTTATCAAAGATGAGGGACCGATCAACGATGAAGAATTAAGTCGTTTAGGTACTGTTTATGCAGGGGAAGCTTGGACCCTCATCCATCAGCGGCGCATGGAAGAAGGTTGGTATGCGAATACTGCTAATCCCAGTGTTTCATTGCCTCAGTGAATTAATATAGGCGCTCACTTTAATATCATGAATACTAGCTCCGCGCGAAAGATCGCTAAAAGGTCGTGCAACACCTTGCAATATTGGTCCATAGGCGTGGTAGCCAGCTAGCCGTTGTGCAATCTTGTAAGCTATATTTCCAGCATTGAGGTCGGGGAAAATAAAACAATTTGATTTTCCTGGAACTTCGCTGCCAGGTGCTTTGCGTTCGCCAATTTCTTTGATAAACGCAGCATCAAATTGCAATTCACCGTCACTTAGAATTTCGGGAAATTGATCTTTGAATTTTGCCGCTGCTTGGCGCATTTTCAAAGACTGCGCATGCTCAGCAGAGCCTTTTGTCGAAAACGAAAGGAAAGCAATGACTGCAGGCCCGAGCTCGTGCAGCAATGAATTCCACAACTGCAAACTTTCTTTCGCAATATCGACCAAGTCTTCTTCATTTGGATCTATAATAACGCCGCAATCTGCGAACATCATGACATCCTGAGGCCCGTGACCCTTGTCCATAATAAAGGAGCTACTGATTTTTTTTGTACCTGGTCGCAGACCAATCATCGATAAAGCGGCGCGAATAACTTCGCTTGTTGTGGCTACTGCTCCTGCCAGACCGAAGTCCGCTATACCTGATCGCACCAAATAAGCGGCTTGGTAATACTTATTACTTCCAACCTTTTCAAGCGAGGCTTGGTCGACATTTTTTCCTCGTTTTGTCATATAGGCGTTATATTGACGTTTAACATCTTGCTCAATTTCTGGACAAACTTGGTGGCTGTAAAGAAAAAACTTACTGAGCGGCGCAATTTCGATTTCATGGGCATGGGCTAGGTCAAGAAGTTGTGTTGGAGTAACTGGTGTCACAATGTATTTGACGCACTTTTCCAATATTAAATCAAAAGCAGCTTGCATAATGCGTTTGTCGTGAATTTCCGGTAGAGCGATGACTCTTGGATTTGCTTGGCAACGAGTGCGCATATTTTTGACAAGATCGAAATTCATAGTTGAGTTCCCTAAATAGACTAATTTTTATTAATTAAATAAAGTTTTCTTTTAGTAACAGCCTAATATCTATAAAAAATATTCAATTTATTCTGGAGTGGTTCAATGTAAATCAATTAAAGCCGATAGGCAAGATATACATCGGGAATCAAATCAAAAGAGTGGTTTTCCGAAAGCGTGTTTCTAGGGAGTTATAAAAGCGACCGATATGATTGCATGTTATATAAAAAATAAAACTTTTGGTGCAAAACTCCTGCAGCAAATTAACAAAGACTTTTTGGGTCTAAACCACTGTCTTTTTCATGACTATGATAGCAAATCCATTGATTTTCTATACAGCAAACACGTCAGTGCGGTGGTGATAGAACTTGAATTTGCCCCTCTGCCAGAAAAGCCTTGGCTTGAAGTTTTGGCAAATATCGGCAAAAAAATTCCAGTCATAGTCATCTCGCAGCGCGGTCCTCAGAATCCGCAGCAACGCGTCTCGATGCTGTCTTCGAATTTACTTTGGGTTTTTAAGCCTGAAGTTAGTGATATTATGCAAGCGCTGCATCGCTTTCCTTTACAGACACTACAAGTTGTTATGGAACAACGTACACAAATTCCTTTATTTGATGCTCAAATTCCCTTGCATGTTTTACAACAGCATGGGTCTTTGGCGATGATATCTGTACATGGAATAGATTTTCAAAAATATGGCTTGAGTTTAGGTAGTGATGCCTACGATCGCATCCAACAACTTTTTATGGAAATTCTCTACAATTTATGGGGAGCAAGCGGCAGCTTTCGCAAAGAGGATTTACTGTGTCGCAAGTCTCCGACGAGTAATAGCTATTTTATTTTTCTAAAGCCCAATCGTGGAATTCACAGTCTGCCAGCACCTGGGGTTATAGAAAATTTAGCGCATCGTATCGGCTTTCGTATTCATTTGGCATTATGGGAAGAGTTGTTAAAGTTTGGCGCGCAAAGAAAAATTCCCGAAGGTATAAAAACAATACCCAAAGTATCTGTTGGTTATTCAACAGCAATAGCAAATCCATGTTTAGATCAAGAAGAAGTGGTTGAGCGCACCATACAGCAGTCATACAAATTAGCAGAAGTTCAAAATTATCGCTTTATGGAGCGACTTAAAGAATTTATGCAGTGTCTTATTAAAACACCCGACGTTTTGCATGCCCACTATCAAGGTATTTTCCGTCTAGATTTGTTAGAAAAAAAGCATGTTGATGCAGTCAAACAAGAAAAAAGCATCGCGCCTTTGAAAGATTTAGTTTACGGATTTGAGTCTTTAATGCGCATTCGCAAAGAAAATATTCCGATTGATGTTCTGAACAATGCTCCTTTTTATGTCAACGTGCATTCTTTGCGCCCCGACATTTTATTTGAGTTGGCGCGCCGATCAGAAATTGCAATGGAGTTGGATCAAGCCTGTATGCTCACTGCATTTAAGAATTTTACGGGCATGCAGGGTCGCTTATTGATTAATATTTTGCCAAGGAATCTTAATTACATTGAGCGCATACTTCCTGAAAATCATCATCCCGAGGTCACTTTTGAGGTGTCTGAATCAGAAGATATTGCCAATTTTGATTTAACCTTAGAAATTAAAGAAAAACTTAAACGCTGTGATATTGGGATTGCTGCCGATGACTTTGGACGCGGCTACACCGGCCTTGAAAGAATATTGAAAGTAAAGCCAGACTTAATTAAATTAGACCGTTCTTTAGTCCAAGATATTCATCTTGACGCACCAAAAAGAGCCTTTGTGATGGGGGTCGTTCAGGCAGTTACGCAAATCAGCGGAGCAACTCTCATAGCGGAAGGTGTCGAACTCTGGGAAGAAGCTGAAGTTTTAAAAGCAATGGGCATCCAACTTATTCAGGGTTTTTTATTGCATAAACCTCAGGAGCTCAGCCAAATTAAAAGTGAACTCAAAGACGCTGAAAATGCAGAAGAAGTTTCATTAGAAGAAAATTTACAAAAAAACTCATTTGGCAACGTCGCTTAGATTGACTCCCAACACCATCTTCACCTATTCTGCTTAGTTCTATTCTAGAACTAATTTCTTTGGGATTTTTGAATTTATGGAAAAAGACTTCGGTCAAGTTCTGAGCTTAACAAAAAAAGGCGCGAAACTTTTTCAAGTAGAAGAAGATAAATTCTCCTCTTGGCGTTGGCAGCTTAAAAATCAAGTTCAAACCTTAGCCGATGCCGAACGCATTATCAAAATATTCCCGGCAGAGTCTGCGGGTTTTACGCAGTTAGACAGTTTGTTTCATGCAGGTGTAACTCCCTACTACATGAGTCTCATGCAAGATAAAGAAGATTGTCCCATTAGACTACAAGCCCTGCCAAATGTGCATGAAAAGTTCGATCTAGCTGGTGTTAAAGATCCCTTAAGCGAAGTCCCACATTCTCCAGTTCCGGAAGTTGTGCATGTCTACCCGGACCGCGTCGCCTTTTGTGTGGCGCTTTTATGCCCAGTCTATTGTCGTTATTGTTTTCGCAAACGCCGCGACGAACAAGAGGGATTGCATTTTAATCGTCTGATCATCGAGCGTGGATTGGAATATATTAAGAGCCAAAAAGCTATACGCGATGTTTTAATCACGGGGGGAGATCCTTTTTTAGCTTCTGACGAGAGTCTTGTGCAACTTGTCGCGCGCATTCGAGAAATTCCGCATGTCGAAATCATTCGTTTTGGTACACGGACGCCAGTTACTTTACCTTATCGGGTTACCGCGGAGCTTGCTAAAAAACTTCAGCCCTACCATCCAATTTGGGTCAATACTCACTTTAATTGCGTCGAAGAAATCACGCCTGAAGCAAAAGAAGCTATCGCAAACTTAGTCGACCATGGATTTCCAGTCGGCAACCAAGCTGTGTTGCTTAAAGGCGTCAACGATAGCGAGGCAAAAATGCTCAGCTTGTGCCAAGCCTTGTTAAAAATACGCGTACGTCCTTATTATGTATTTCATGCTCATCAGGTTGCAGGCTCGCAGCACTTGCGAGTATCTTTAGATCGTGGTTTACAAATCATGAAGTCGCTGCGCGGCAACTTGACAGGCTTTGGTATCCCTGTATTTGCCGTCGATACGCCATCGGGAAAAATTCCTTTGGAGTATAATTATAGTCTAAAGCGTGAAGATGGTGATTTATTACTGGAAGATATTCGTGGAGAGATTTGGCGCGAGAAGAATGCTTTTTTTTAAATATCGCCTACACCTCGGTCTAATTCACGATCCATTTGCCATTTTGGGTCCCAATTAAAGCGGTTTTCTTGGGTATCGCTATCATCTGCACTGCGCGCGATGCCGTCAACGAATTCGCGACTTAATTTTTCAACAAATTCTGCTAAGTAGTTTTTTGCTTCAGTTAAGTTGTTTATTTGCGAGAGCACTTGCCGTATTTTGCGGGCTCCTGGCCAACCTTTGACGTACCAAAGCAGATGTTTGCGCATACAAATCGCACCTAAATTGCCATCTTGATAGGCACTTGCTTGTTTATCAATATGAGTACTCACGCCCTGCCACCAATCGGCAAGACTAAGCATTTGACTTGCTTCACCTGCTTCACTCGCTTTTATGTCGCGAAAAATCCACGGATTGCCAAGTGAGCCGCGACTAATCATCACGCCATCTACCATAGTGAGAGAGCGCATTTGTTCGACATCTGCCGGCGAAAAGAGGTTGCCATTACCTATCAGCGGAATACTAATGCTACGTTTTATCTGCGCCAGGGCAGAGAGATCCACAAACTGACTGTAATCATCACTGCGCGTGCGGCCATGCACGGTCAGCCATTTTGCTCCCGCGGATTCTATTGCGCTTGCGACTTCTAAATAGTTCTTACTTTGGTGATCCCAGCCTAAACGAATTTTTACGGAAACGGGGATGCTAGAAGCCTGACAGGCTGCCTTGGTGACGCCATAAACAAGCTCAGCATCTTTTAACAAGGCACTACCGCATCCCGCCTTAACGACTTTGTTTACGGGGCAACCCATATTTATGTCGATAGTTTCAAACATAGCCAGAGAATTTAAGTACTCAACTGCTTTTGCCATGGTTTCAGCATCGGCGGCAGTTAGCTGCACGCCTAAGCGAGGTTCTTGCTCGTCGCGCCGCATCATAGAAAGAGTTTTTTTATTCCGGTAGTTTAAGGCAGTTGCGGAAAGCATTTCGACATAACAAAGATCTGCACCATTTTGGTAGCAAACACTGCGAAAAGGGCTGTCGCTGACACCAGCGAGCGGGGCAAGAAGTAATGGAAACTCGCGATTTACAAGCTGTTTTATCATACGTTGCCATAAAAGTTGGATTCGAACAGAACAAATAAAAGCATGCTTTCAATAACATGGAGCAAGGGTCTTGTCTCGGGTATTTGTTTTAGAGACCAGGTTAAAAACTCTAAGCACCTTGAAACTTTAAAGATCTAACAGGAAATAATCTTGTCTGTTAGTCTAGCCTGTGTTAAGGATCCGGCATGTAAGCGTTTTTGCTTTTAAAATAAAGGGGTACAGCTGTGAAATCTAAGATGTATATAAGAGTCGTAATGCCAATAATAAGTCTGTTTGTTTCGAGTTGTTTTGGAGCAGCATTTGCTCAAAATAGCGATGATTACGCTTCCTATGAAGAGGCTTGTAATGATACTCAGGCATCCAATGCCATAAAAGCTGATGTTGCAAAAGTTGCACAGAAATTCAATTTAGCAAAAGATCCGCAAAAATGCCGTCTTGTTCAAGAAAAACTATCTTCACAAAAGGTGCTCGACCTTAGCAAATTGTACCTGCAAAACGCAGTGTTATTGAGGGGACTCGGGCAAGTTGATTCTTTGGATTTAAGTAGCAATAATTTTGACAGCACGGATTTAAGCATTCTTGCGGAGTTAGAAAATCTGAAGGTGCTTTATCTGAATTCTAATGCGGCTATTCGTGATTTATCGCCTCTATATTCACTAGCGAATCTCATATGGCTTAGCCTTGGCGGCGTAAAACTGCAGGCGACCGATGCAGATTTCATCAATTTTAGTTCAAGAGTCAATATTGGCGGTTTAGAGATTTTGAATTTCACTAAATTAGAAGATATCACTTATAGCCCTAGCATTACACTATCATCGCGGTCTAAAGTTAGTGTTAAAGATATGCGCGAAATAGCGGATTTAAAGGATGGAGAGCTTGTCAACTTCGGAGCTGTTGCGTCTGATCTTCTAACTAATCCAAATCTTTTACCTGCGGGAAATCTCGTAAGTTTAATGAATTGGTATTTGCAGTATCAAAATGAGATTGAAGGAATTTATAAAACGCGCCTAAGTGGCTCAGGTGCATATGGAGCTTGGGTTATCGAGGATTTTTATGGTTTTAAGTTGAAGAATAAAAGTTGGGTTATACTTCAGCACAATGTTTATGGTGAATAGGCTGCGCCTTTCTCGATGAAGCGCTTTGGGTTAGATTAATTTTTTAGTATGCAAACTAGGATTTTTTTAAAAGGGGAAATTATGAAGAGAAATATTTTTATGCCCGCGATCTTTACTTCGCTTTTTTTTTCTACTTTGGCGTTTTCGAAAATAGAAACAATGAAAACTAAATCTGGATCCGAGCTTACTTATGATGAAAACTTAAATAAATTATCGATTAAAGGTGGCACATTCACTTCAGCGATTGCTGTTTACCATGCTTTGAGCAATCTAACGTCCGATTTGAGTTTTTTGAACACAGAAAGCTTTTCTACAGATACATACAAAGTCGAAACCGTTAATTTAGATGATGATACTTTTGATTCGCAACTCTATGAAATAAGCTTCAAATTAGACTCGGACTCAAATGTATTACTTGAAGAGAAATCGCTATCCTTAAAACTTACAGGTAAAATTGCTTCAGAATTGATTAGAGGACTTTTTTTGTATTCTATGGATTTTCCAGAAGAGATAATTTTAGAACGGCCGAATCCGAGAAAACCTTGGGAATTAAAAATAAGCTACATAGATTCTTCCCTTATATGTCAAAAAAGCGTGGATAGCTTTGAGTGTATACTAAAGTAATCCAACTGCTTTACGACAGATAAGAGATATAAGCTTTTCTGTTTTGTGACCTTTATTTAATAAAGGTATCCCCACCCATATAGGGCTGCAAACAAGCCGGGATTTTTATCGAAGCGTCGGCTTGTTGGTGGCACTCTAACAGTGCGATCAAAACCCGTGGAGTTGCGATCGCCGTGTTATTTAACGTATAGCACACGGTGTTTTGCCCTTCGGTGTTTTTATAACGAATTTTTAAGCGTCGCGCTTGAAAATCATAAAAAGTCGAGCAACTGTGCGTCTCTCCATAAGCTTGGCGAGACGGCATCCAGGTTTCAATATCGTGTTTGCGAACTTGTCCTAAGCCTAAATCGCCGGTGCAAACATAGACGACCCTATAAGGCAGTTCAAAATCTTGCAGGATGGATTCCGCATTTGATAAAAGCTCTGCATGGAGTTTTTCAGACAGTGCCGCATCTGCAGGCGCGATGATGACTTGTTCAATTTTTTGAAACTGATGCACACGATAGAGCCCGGCTGTATCCTTGCCATAACTCCCTGCCTCACGACGAAAACAGGTCGATAGTGCCATATAGCGCAAGGGCAGCTGATTGAGGTCGAGAACTTCATCTGCGTGCAAACTTGCGAGTGGAACTTCCGAAGTTCCGACCAGAGCAAGCTCATCACGTTCTATTAAATAAGCTTCGTCACGCCCCTGTGGAAAATAGCCAGTACCTTCCATTGCGGATTCGCGCACCAAAACAGGAACCGAATAGGGGCGGTAGCCACG
>JAGOVF010000205.1 GCA_018060885.1 Oligoflexales bacterium
GACTAGCTCTGAGAACTAAGCGAGAAGGAGACCCCCCCTATAAAAACGGGGGAAATCATATTAGCCTAAGCCTTAGCGGTGCTTTTCTTCTTTGGGGTGTCCGGCGTTGCAGGTGTGGCTTCAGCTTTGTTAAGATCTTTTGTCATACTCGTGATATTTGAGCGTAACACCTTTGCTGAATTGTTCGGAGAAAACTCAAGCGTTACAAAAGCATCAGCCATAGACCGCACTTTTCCTATCATTCCGCCCGACGTCACCACTTCATCGCCAACTTTTAGATTTTTCATCATGTTTTGGTGTTCACGCATTTTTTTACTCTGAGGACGTATCATTAAAAAATACATCACAAAAAATATAAATAAAATCGGCAGCACCATTGCTTCGAAGGTTGAAGGTTGAGCCGGGCTGCTTGCTGTTTGTGCTATTGCTTCACTAAAAATTGAAAAACTCATGATAATCCTCTTTTCTTGCTAAATTCAAGCGTTGTGCGGAACTTTAATGCAAAGTCCTGCGCTATTGCAAGCCTTTGTTCTAGCCAAGCTTTAGTTCGCCGAGCATTTGAGTGTTTCGTCGGAGGAAAATTACTATGTCGCTGGCAAAGCCCGCAGCTCTTGAAGTTGCCGCGACTCAACTGATATTATTTTTTTAAAATCCATTATTGAAAGAGTGAGGTAAGCAAGGACAGTAATATAGCCATTTAATAACAGTAGGATAGCTGAAGTCTCGATCATTCGCCCAACATACTCAGGGTGCTGCATAAACCTATAAGGCCCGTTCAAAATCAGTTTTTGTCCTCTATAAGCTAGACATGACATCGTCCAATAGCTGCCCAGAGTATGAATTGCCCAAGACTTAAGTATAAGCCCGAAGCAGAAACCCAGAAACCATAGCGGTGCAGAAGAGTTGTATAGATTATCGCGCCAAGGATTCAGTAAAGACTCCAGTGCTGCTAATGGTAAAAATAAAAAGATACGGCGATAGAAACCTAGCATCAGCTTTGGCATCAATTCTTCTGCACCTAAATATTTTAAAAAATGAAAATTTCTTGTATGCAGCCGCTTTTCATATAAATATGCTAATAAAAACAATAGTAAAGCCAAAATTAAATGATAACTATGCATGCTGGATTTCCTTATTTCCATTCCAAGGCAGCACCTAGCTACAATAATTTTTGCTAAGACACAAGTCAGACTTGTCTGACTTAATACATAGCGATATAGAAGCTAGGGACTGTGAGTGAGATTAGAGATTTTATTTTAATGCGTCAACCAACTCGCGTTTGAGATCATTTAAAAGAGAGCTCCTTGGAAAACAGCGATTTCACCATGAACTATTGGAAAGACCCTGCAAAGCAGCGCGGGCTTTTAGAGTTGCGCAAACAATTGATTCAGCTGCATCAAGAATACATTTCTCAATTAGAGCTGCTAAAGTTAATGGAAACTAATAACGACGCCTATAAAGCTAGGTTAAACGCACTCAGCACTACCATTGCTCGTTATAATGAACAAATTGATCGTATAGAAAACGCAAGGCCTGCTTCTGCAAAAATTCCGCAGATTATTTTTGAGGAGTGACTCTAATTAATTCTACAAGTGACCAAATTTTTCAAAGTAACAGCTACCCAAAAGACTTCGCTTTTGACGCTGAGGTTTGCCGCGTCTTTGACGACATGGTTTCCCGCAGCATCCCTGCCTATGAGCTTTTAACTTCGCTTATTTGCGATCTTGCACTTAGCTTCTCAAAAGGCGGCAAGTTTTTAGATATCGGCTGTTCAACTGGGAACACTATCAACCAGATTCTCACAAGCTCTGCGGGTTCTAAATTTGCTGGGCCGGGTACTTTTGGGCCTGGTTTTTCTGCGTTAGTCGGCCTCGATACTTCCGAAGATATGCTAAAAATAGCTGCCCAAAAGCCTAACATTAGGGCCAACGCAGACCTTGTTGAATTAATAAATGCTGATATTTGCGAATTTGAGCTGGCTGAAAATAGTTTTGACGTAATAGTTATAAATCTTGTTTTACAGTTTATACGACCCTTGCAGCGCCTCGATATTATTCGTAAGCTTGCGAATGCTTTAAAAAACGGCGGTGTTTTGATCATGGTAGAAAAAATAATTGATGAAACGCCAGCTTTTAATTCGCTCTACATAGACGCGTATCACCGCTATAAGGAAACTGTTGGTTATAGCCAAGAAGAAATTCTGCGCAAACGTCTCGCTCTTGAAAATAAGCTTGTTCCTTTTTTAGATGCAGAAAATACTGCGCTTTTACGTCGTAGCGGCTTAAACGAGATTTCTTGTTTTTATAAAATCCTCAATTTCAAAGGTTATCTTGCTAAAAAGGGGTCAGAATGAAAATATTTTCTCTCATATTTTTTCTCGCAACGCTTGTGCAAGCCTGTTTGGTAAAGCCGGACAGCGAAAGAAATTTATTGCCCCAGCAAGAAAACCAAGAACCAACAGTCGACCCAACTCTACTTGAAAATATCACCTTCGCAAAAATCAGGCCTATCATCGTGAATAATTGCAGCGCGTCGGGCTGCCACGGCGCTGGTGGATCGCCGGACTATATCGATTTGGCAAATGGCCAAGCAACTTTTGATTCGCAGCGAGATGAGCTTTTAAGACGTTTGTACAATCTACCAAGAAACCACTTCGAATATATGCCAAAAGGCGGAGTATCTTGGACAAGCGAAGCTGATAAGAATTTAATAAAACTCTACCTCGAGCAGCTTTAAAAGCATGATAAAGCTCAATAGCCTCAATCCACAGCAGCAGCAGGGTGTCACAGCCTTTCGTGGCCCTGTCTTGATCTTAGCTGGAGCGGGAACGGGTAAGACACAAGTTCTAACTTCTCGTATCGCTTTTATGATAGAGCAGGGCGTTGCGCCGGAAGAAATCATGGCTATGACCTTTACGAATAAAGCCGCAAGCGAAATGCGCGAACGCATTATGCTTTTGTGCGGCAAAACTCGCGGGAAAAAAGTCAATATCGGAACTTTTCATAGCGCCTGCATAAAAATACTACGACAACACGTGCAAGCAGTAGAATTAAAACCTCGCTTTCATATTCTCGACACACAAGACCAGCTCGACTTTGTCCGCAAAGCACTCGCAGAGCTGCAATGGGATGCGCTTTATGATCCAAAGATTTTGCTTTCGAAAATTAGCAGCGCAAAAAATAAACTCATTATGCCTGAAGACCTTGAAGCAAAAGATCCGAAAATATTTCCCGACCTACTTTCTTTCATGCGGGTTTATCGCACCTATGAGCGCTTTTTGCGCATAAATAATGCGATAGATTTTGATGACTGTATTTTTAAGACCTACCAACTTTTAAAAAACAATGCAGAAGTCAGGCTCGCCGTTGAGAAGCAGTATCGGTTTTTGCTTGTTGATGAGTTCCAAGATACGAATTTCGCGCAATTACAACTCATAAAACTACTAGCAGAAAAACATCGCAATATTTGTGTCGTCGGCGACGATGACCAATCGATCTATAGCTGGCGCGGCGCGATGTACGAAACCCTCGAAGAGTTTGAAAGGATTTTCTCAGAAGCAAAGGTTATTAAGCTCGAGCAAAACTACCGCTGCACAAACAACATATTAAATGCAGCTAATAGCGTAATCCGTCGCAATACGCGGCGCAAAGATAAAACCCTATGGAGTGCAAGCCAAGAAAGCGCGCCGATTACAATAGCAGGCTGTGACACTGAAGCCGGAGAGGCGCGTTATATTGCAGAACAATGTATGGCTCTACTCGGCAAGGGGGCTGTACCTTCAGATATAGGCGTTATTTACCGCGCGAATGGCCAGGCAAAACATTTAGAAATTGCTTTTCGAGAGCACCATTTAAGTTATAAGACTTTTGGTGGACAAAGCTTTTTCGATAAAAAAGAAATTAAAGATTTTTTTTGCTATCTGCGTCTTATTTTGAATCCCTATGATCGTATAGCTCTTTGGCGCATTATCAATACACCTGTTCGAGGTTTGGGTTTAAAAACGATTGAAAAAATTGAGTCTCTTTCGAGGGAGCTGAAACTCAGCCCACTGGAAATTTTAAAGCAAAAAAGAATTGTTTTGTCTAAAAACGTGCAGAACGCAGTCGATGAATTTACGCAAAACTTCAATGAACTGCATGCAATGCATGCAGATACTCCAGAAAAAATCTTCGCACTTGGCGAAGAAATTTTGCGACGTTTTAAGCTTATAGATGATTTACGCAATCACATCAAAGATCCTAAAACACGGCAGTTTAAAATCGAAAATTTAAAGTCCTTACCGAGGATGCTATTAAATAGCTGCAAAGAGCTTGAGGAAAGCGAAGGACGTTTTCATATCGATGATTTTATCGATAGTATTGCCCTTAAC
>JAGOVF010000206.1 GCA_018060885.1 Oligoflexales bacterium
GGTTTATTCGGTTCGAATGTTCGTGGCGTGGCTATGAAGTGGGTTGGCGCAGCAAGTCTTGGTGTGTTGGGAGGTGCTGCATTGGGAATGCAAAATAATCAAAATCAATACACTCAGCAAAAACCGAGTACACGTGATGCAATGCTTAATGGCGTCGCAGTGGCTTCCTTAGATCAGGCAAAGGAGATTGGGCGTAATATAGAAAACACCGAACCCTTAATCGAAGTTCCGGCTCATACTGAATTCCAAGTTCTCTTTTCGGGAGAATAAATAATGAAATCCCCTTCGAAAAAGCGAACAAATAAAGATGCACAATGGGTAAATAGCGTTGAAGTATTTGGGAAAATTTTAGGTGAAATATTTGATGAAGTTTTTTATGGGATCAAATATCAAACTATTCCGCTAGCAGGTCTAATGACTATCGGGAGCTTGCTATGTTTAGCTGTAGTATTTGATTTAGATACTTTGATATTTCAAGAACTCGATATCTTATTTCTGTATCCAGATAGCTATCCTTCGTTCCAAATCTACATTTTGATTTTAACTCAATTACCATTTGCTACGTGGGTCTTAGCAAGAATTTTTTTGCGTCGCAGAGATTTGGGAAGACTTCAAGCGGCTTGTATCAATGCTGGATTGAGGAATAATCTAGGGAAAATCCCCAATTTTATTTTTGATCGCCCAATTGACCATTCTACTCGAATGTTGCGACTAAGCCGGGCGCAATTACCTAGAACAGCATTTGTTAAAGCTGCACCAGCTATCGAAAGTGCCTTGCAAATTTTTATCGACGATATAGTCGAGCAAAGGGAAGCTGGCACGATCGATCTAATTTATGCCCACATGCCCATGCCAGAATTTGTTAACATGAGTTCCTTTAATCTTACGCCCGATACTTTTGTAATTGGAAAAACAAGAAGCGAAGAAATAAGCGCGACTTTTGAATCTGTTCCGCATCTGCTTATTGCGGGGCAAACTGGGGGCGGAAAAAGTACCTTTGCACGCCAACTCATCTGCAGTCTTTATCTTAGCAATCCCAAATATCGATTTGTTCTAGTAGATCTAAAAGGAGGACTCGAATTTCAAACTTTCGCAAAGCTTGATCGTATAAATGTTATTGCGAATCTACATTCGATAAGTGGCGAGTTGAGTGATATCGATCGCCAAATGAATTTGCGCTTTTCGATCATGAAGGAAAACGGCTGTAAGGATTTGGCCGCGTATCGCAAAATTCCAAAGGCATCGCGGAAAAAACCAATTAAATGTAGCGATGCAGATTTAGAATTTGATCGGCTTATATTAGTTGTCGACGAAATAGCAGAACTCTTTCTCGCGAATGTCAGCGAAAAGTTTCATAACGCAGCTGAAGCAAAGGCTGTTTTAAGTCGAGTAGCTCGACTAGGTCGCGCGGTAGGGATTCACTTGATTGCAGGAACGCAGCGCCCTGATGCCCGTGTTTTAGATACGCAGATTAAATCAAATCTTCCCGGAAAAATTTGTTTTCAAATGGGAGATATTCATTCGAGCATGGTGGTACTTGGTAACGCAAGAGCTAAGTATCTGCCAGCAGTAGCGGGTAGGGCGATTTGGCAATGCGGTATGAGTTTATTAGAGGTGCAAGTGCCCTATGTTTCAACAGAAGATGTCGACGAGAAGTTAGGAGTAAAAACAAAAAAAATTTAAAACAATTTTCAATTTAGGAAGCAATCGATGAAGCTAACACTAGATCAGAAGATGCTTCTTTTTATCTGGAAATGGAAACTTTGCACTGCAAGTTGTCTTTATGTGAAGTTCATGCCAAATCTTCAAGCAAACACTGCATATAAGCGAATAGAGAATCTAAAGAAACGCGGGCTGATTTGTTTGCAGAGTGATAAGGCTGGAGAGGTATCACCATGGACTTTGACCAAAAAGGGCTTTGAATCAATAAAATCGCTCTTACCTGATTTAGCAGAAGAGGGTTTTCAATCAGAGACTTTAATTCATGATCAATTAGTTACAGCAATTCATTTAGGAGAATGGCTTGTGGGCCTTCCTGAAGGATGTGAATTGATTACAGAACAAGAGCTTCGAAGACTTCATCCCGAACACTATCCAAATTGGGTGCCACAGTCGAAAGTGCATCGACCGGATGGTTATTGGTATATAGGAGGAAACGAAAATGTAATTGCTTTAGAGTTAGAAATCTCCCGAAAGCAGCAAGACTTGTATATTTCTATCTGCCAGTTTTACAAAAAGCAGGCTCAAATCACGACGGTTGTTTGGGTTGTTAATAACAAGTCGCAAGCTCATGGTCTACATTCTTTGTTTGAAGAATGGGGCGCAAAATATCAGCACCAATTTATTTTGCTGAGTGCAATTCAGAAATTAGGTTGGAAGGCGCCCATTGTGATTGGCAGTAAATCGGGCAAAACCTTGAGTCAAATTCTTGTCAAAAATGCATCAAAAACGCATCAAAACTTTGATTTTTCAATTCTATTAGATTCCAGAAAATTCCCCAAATTGCAGGCTGTTAAGAATCAAGCCTAAAAAGTCACAAGTGTTATCGACCCCACTTTTAACTGAGGTGAGTATGAATAAATATTTTCTCGGTATTTTAATCGTGTCAGCTTCTATTTCTTGCGCAACATCTAAGGAGTCAACTTTGCTCGGAGTTGGAATTGGTAGCTTTATAGGCGGAAGCCTTGGAGCAACAATAGGTGCGCAAAATGGCGTGGCAACTGAAGGCGCATTTTTGGGCGCTGCAACTTTCGGTGCCATAGGTGGTGCCATTGGTTACAGTGAGCACAAAAAGAAAATTGCAAAGAACGGTAGACTTGGAAAAAATTCACCTCCGCAATCACCGGCAATGACGATGCCGCAAGTTCGCAGAGTCTGGGTGCCTGACCAGATCGAAGATGGAAAGTATATTCAAGGCCATTTTATTTACGTTATCGACAAGCAAAGTACCTGGCGGCTTAACGATTAAGAATGAGGAGGCGATCTATATGGATAAGCGAAAAAACAGAACTCATAATCACCATCCCGAGCGCATTACACTTTCACCAGTATCATTAGAAAGTGTAAGTCGATGGACTGAGCAAATGAAAAGTGAGTTACGTGGAAGTAAATTCACGCGCAACGACATGGTGAATTGGATAATAGGGCAAAGAGGCGTTGAACTTTCTAAAGGTGAAGTCGAAGAAATTCGGCGGCTGTACTTTGATCCGAAAAAAGCACTTGGCTGGGCGCTTGCTCAGCTAAAGGAGGCGCATAAGAGTGGGCAGGATATAGATGTGAATAAATTGGTGCAGGAGACTTTGATAACAAAAAAGGTTGTTAAAAAGGCTTCGATAAAATCGAAGCCGAAGGGGCAATTGGATTTGGAGATTGGTAATAGTGATCATTGAGAAGGCCTATAAGTAGCTGGAAAGATAAAGTTATACTTATGCTTTTTGTTCTTATTGAATTTTGGTATTTAACGGATGAGTTTTTAATTCGATAGATCGCTATGAAGTTTAAAATTTAAAATGGCGGTCTATCTATTATGAAAAATATATTTTTAATCTTCTTATTCGTAACAAGTTGCAATCCATTTACCTCGAGCAAATCGAATTCGGCTCGATCTTCATCAGGTGACAAAGGTACCGTTGAAGTTAGTTACAACGATACAGAAGTCAACGTTCTCGAAATAAGTGAAGGTGCTGCAGCAGGAGTAAAAATTACAATTCCTCCTGGAGCGTTAGCAGTAGGTGACGTGGTTAAGTTGGCGCAAATTGTTGACCCTGCAGAATTTAGTGCAGTAGACCAAGATTTTAGTGCCGCTTCTGCAGCTGTCGAGATTACAAGTCAAAACAATTCAGATCTAATTTCTCCAATGACCTTGCAGCTACCATTGCTAGGCTTAGAATTAGCTGGAGTAGCCAAAACAAAAGAAAATTTGTGTGTGTTACATAAAAAAGGCAAAGAGCTTTTTATCTATAGAAAAAATAGCATTCAAGACTTTGGTGACCATATACGTCTCACGACTCGAAAGACTGGAGCATTTCAAGCGCGATTTTGTGGGCAAGAAGCAGCGCAAGGTTTTGTTGAAGCGGTTTCTGATGTGGTGGCGGAGTTTTTTTCCATGGCAGTTGCCCAAGCTAATGAACTTCCAAAATGCGAAGCTTATCGTGAGAGTCAATTGGTATATGTTGAAGAAGCTGCTGCATTTAAAGTCTGTAAATCTGGTGCATGGAAATCTATTTCTTTGAGTGGGCAGAATGGTGCAACTGGCTCTAAAGGTGAAAAAGGAGATACTGGAGATACGGGCCCACAAGGTCCTACAGGTGCCACCGGCCAGCAAGGTCCGATAGGATTAACGGGGCCAGCTGGTCCTCAAGGTGAAAC
>JAGOVF010000076.1 GCA_018060885.1 Oligoflexales bacterium
TCTGTGGTGTCATTTCGACTTGGCCCGATATCCAGAGGTTATTTAGCTGCATTTGCAAAGGCGTCACCGATTCGTTTAACACATAAAAAGTTACATCCTTGCGGTCAAGATTGACGGGATTACGTGGTTTCTTGCTTACGACATTGGGAGAAGCCGGGGGGGCTGAATCTATTTTTGCAACAGGCACTTTTATAGGCGAAGACACTTCTTCTTTTTTAGTTTCTTTAGGTTTCGTGCTTGAAGAACTACAGGCACTAGTAGTTATACTAGAAAAAATGAACAGTAATAATAATGCGAAGGCATTAGAACGAAGTGGGTGAAAATTTTTACTTTTAATTTTAATTTTAATTTTGAGCATTGTTTATCCTCTTAATTTTCCAAAACTCAGAGGTCAGGACGGAATCTACCACAAAATTGAGCAAAACTCATTTTCTAAAATATAGGCCTTTTATTATAGCTACATAGCGCGCACACAACTTTTGTTGGGATTTAAACTTAATATTAAAATATGTATGATGTTTATGTAATTATTCGGAGCGTGAAGCATTTGCTGTCAAAATTTATATTTTTTTTAATTCTGATTTTAAGTTGCAAAGCGCAAAAAACGTCCCAATACAATCGCGATACAAGTCCATTTGAGCCCAATCCAGAAGCTGAAGGAAAGAGCAAATCTTCAGATATCGCCAATAATATAGGCACCTTGGAAGGTGAAGCAAATGACGAGACTGCATCTCGTCTAAGTTCTCAGCTAGTACTGCCACTGGAAGCTCCTCTAGGCTTCGGTGGGGGGGGCGGCAATGAAACATTAAATGCTGACGCAGGGTGGTGGCATAATTGGGGATCTTCTAACTTTATAATTCCTAGCGGCCAATCTATTTTGAGTCCTAATGCCAATCTTCATTTAAAAAGGCTTGGTCTATTGAACGGCGGACCTATTCCTTCTCAACTGCCGACCACTCTCTATTTTGATACTGATACGAGCAATGCACATTCTTTAAAAATTGAATTCAACGTACCGAGTGATGCTATAATTCCCGCCAACACTAATGGTATCCATGCTGGCTATTTCAATGCTTGGTGCGTCTATCCTGCACACAATTGCAATTTAGATAAGGAGCTTTGCCAACGTGAAGCACTAAATATGGGCTACTCTGCAGATCACGAATGTACAAGAAATTCTTTTTTTCAAGGGAAACAATTTGCTCCTGGGTGCGCAAATTATCCAAATCCAGCGATCAAAATAAAAATCAACAATAGTTTTCAGACTTTCATCCATCCAGAATGTACCCAAAAAGATCTCAGTGATCATCTTGATCCCTATATCGCCCTGGTTAGGGCAAATGTAAAAGGAAGAAGTTGGAAACTATTTAATGAGCCTGATGATCTCCATCAAGACTGGATAAAACCAACAGCTGCTGCGAAAATATATAACTATTTATTTCCTCGAATTAAAAACTTCGATCCGCGCGCGCGCCTTTATTGCTGTGGAACTCATCCCGGACTATCAATTGCGTCAAAAGATCCGCAACAACTAGGCCTCCGAGCATGGATGAAGGACTTTACTAATGACCTGCAATTCGCACTTGATGGTATTCACTATCATAATTATTGGAATGCTACCCATTGGTTTGATAGTGAAAAAATCATTGAACTTATGACAGACTTTAGTGATGAACTTGCAAATCGCAATCCCAAAAACCGTCCGGATGCGCATTTGGTGGCACCCAAGATTCTTAGTCATGGACTTTATCACAGTAACATCAGCTTTGGCGAACTCCCTACCCTTGTTACTGAGTGGTCAGCACTTTATAGACCAAGTTCTAATCAACAAACTTGGGTCGAATATTTAAGGTGCAACCCGAATCAATTAACACCTGCACAATTAGGCTTAGATCCAAATAATCACAACATCATTCCGGATAATTTGATTAAAGTAATGCGACCGATAAAAAATTGGTTTTTAGACCAGGGCCGCAAAACTTATAGCCATATCGGAATGGCTTGGTTTACTACTGTTGGATCAAGTGAATTTATTGCTGGTCTATATAACAAAGAGTCGAACAATACTTTTACAAAAACCTGTTTAGGACAGGAATATTTCAACTACCAAACAGAATATAACAATAAAAAACCAAAGATTGAAAGCCTGCTAACTAGGCCAAGCTGCCCTCTGCTTAATATTTCCCTACCATCAAGAAATTGGGGCAGCAAACATTGGTCAAGAGCAATTATTTATGACGCGGAATCTCATCTCCCACTCTTGGATTTAGCAGCTATCGCTCAGGAAAAAGGAGTGTGTACAGACGGGCTTTATTGGAGTGGTTCCGGCACATATTTAGATAGTTACTATCGCTATTATATGAGCGAGCAACATTTAAAAAACCAACTAGTCTGCCATCCTAATTTTAAATCAGACAAAATAATGGTTCGTTATGAATTTGCTAATGGCGTTCCCTACACGCCATTTAGTGACGCAATACAAATTGCAAAAGATAGTAGTTCAACTTGTTACCAGAATTTTATCCCTATAATCGCTGCACAAGCAAATACCGGTTTACCAGGCGCGGCATGGAGCTCGGGACAGCAAGTACAAAATACCGGCAACGAAAATGCACGGGTAAATTTTTTTCGATTTGATAGCGCTGGTACTTTACGTCGCTGTGATAGAATGCGCACTCTTTCTTCGGGCAGCAGCACAACTTTTTTGACCGACACGCATTGTGGAATAGCTGCAAATTCAGGCTTTGCAGGCTCTGCACTTGTAACTGCGAATCAACCAATTGCTTCTATAGTCAACGTCGTCGCACAAAATACAACGAAAGCGGCAGGACAATATCAAGGAACTTCCAGCCAAAACGCCAGCACAAGATTGTATTTTCCTCTTATTAAGAATAATCACCATGGACGGAGCACGACGATTTATATTCAAAATTCGAGTGGAGGCTTTAATGATCTAAACATCAGTGCAAAAGTTGCAGGAAACACTTACAACTTTGCTGTAAAAAAAGTTCCTCCATTTGCGTCGCAAATAGTACTCCCAGCAAATCTAGGCATCCCTTCAGGCAACAATAATTTTGGTAGTATGATAGTTAATAGCACTGAAAAAATTTCTGGAACAGCTCTCGAGCATGAAATAACTCCTGCCACTCAACCCACACTACAGGCTGTCAATGGCCTTTCTGAGGTCAGCGCAGCTTCTCAGTTATATTGTCCCCTTTTCCGCCATAAGCATACTAACTTGCTGACAACTTCTGGATTACAAATACAAAACATCGGTCCAAATTCAGAAAATATAAAAATCTATTATAACAGCAACCGAGGCTTACTAGGACCCTATTCACGAAATATAGCGTCTCTTGGATCGACTAATTTTTACCCTCCAGCAGTGAGCAATCCTACAATTCCACTAGGAGCAGTAGGCGCTATAAAGATAGTCGCTGATAACGCAAGTGCAAAACTTTTAGCCCTAGTAAATGAGGCAAGCGATCCCACACAAGCAAGCATGTATTCAAGCTACAACTGCTTTGCAAAGGGAGGCACTAAACTCTATCTGCCTTTAGCTAAAGAAAAGTACCTCAATAACACAACAGGTATTTCTATTCAAAATTTAGGACTCGTTGCAACGCATATTACTTTGACATACAAAAAATCAGATAACTCCATTCTCAGAATAAAGTCGAAAGACCTTGTCGCTCCCGGCGCATCACTAGTTTCGTATATGCCTTCACAGGGCCAAGGTTCTTGGAAAGTATTGCAGGGTATAGCAAGTACATTTTCAAGCAGCGTCAGTTCCGTTACTATTGAATCGAGTAGTTCAAAAATCGTTGCAATGGCTAACGAGGCAGGTTACGGACAAACTCAAATGGTAGATAATAAATCTTATGAAGCATTTGTAATTGAGTAGCCTCATAAAATAACTTCAAAAATCGCTCAGAGCCATTCAATGCTGGCAACTTATTAATTCAAAAGATAAAAATAGCCCATCTTTGCTGATTATTTAAAAATATGATTTTTCTCAAGACCATATCACAAAATCCGAAACACTATCCATAAACCTTGGAGTGTGTTTTTGAACAAATCGCAATCTTATTGTGGCTTCGAATCTACATTAAAAAAATATAAAAATGATTTTGCATATTATTTTTATATTTTAATTTTTGTCTCTACTTGCATTACAAAATCACTATTTGCAGATGAGCCAGGTCAGCACTTACCAGAATGGCAAGCGATGAAACAACACTATAAAGACCAAAGGTCGAAGTCGCATGCACTCTTTTATTCGGCACCCAGCTTTCATATAATTCCACAACGAAATATTGTTACCATAACTGCAGATTTCGAAAATAGAGATTTACTATTACAACCAGGAGAAAAAAGCTATGCTCCACAAGCAGTAGGTGCAGCTCCCGATAAATATCTATCATTGAAAGGATATCAGGCCAGTCCGCTTATAGGTTTAGCTGCTGATCGTTTTGGTATAGGCCTAACAAGTCATATTGGAAAATTCGAGTCCGAGTATTCATATTCACATGGGCCGGGATTTGCAACATCCCAAAAGAGCAAAGTGACCTCAAGTGGCGTCGGTGCATATTTGTACTTTATGCCAAAACTCGGTTTTGTTCCAAAGTTTGTAAATGCGACTTTTATAGTAGGATACAACAAAATTAATGTGATACATCGATTTACTGGAACGTCGTTTAGCGAATCGGAAGTCGAGGAATTTGACTCCTACCGCTATGAAGTAAAAAAACTAGACTATGGTTTTAACTTATCAATACTACTAGCAAGATACTTTACCTTGCAACCTTGGGTCAATTACACTCAAAGAATTCTGGGAACTCCGTTGGATGGATCTGGAAATTCTATCGAATATAATCCGCAATACTATTCAGGTCTCATCGCAGATCAGGAGTTTATTTGGGATACCGATCCTCGTTATGTTTGGGGCCTAGATTTTGCATTAAGATTGGGACGCTTCGACGTCCACCTCGGAGGACTTTTTGGTTTAATTGGCAATTCTGCCCAAGGATCAGACCGCATAGAAGATCGCTCAGCAAAAATCAGCCTAACATATTCGTTTAAGAGTCGATAAGTGTCTTTTTATTTTATAAACCAGCTCTTGCTTCGACGATTTGTTCTCTCACTTTATGAATCAGTTCGTCTAGATTCTGATTTTTATCTAAATAAACTAGTGGCAATATCTTTAGCTTTATATCCGCGCGTCCAGGACGTGGAAGACCAGACCCTTTTTTAATTAACTCGCCCGCACCGCTTATTGCTACTGGAAGCAGAGGTGCGCTAGTATCGCAAGCTAATTTAAAAGCTCCTGCCTTAAAAACCTGAATTTTTCCAGGCTCCTTCGTTCGCGTTCCTTCTGGAAAAAACAGCATGGATATACCTTTTTCAATCCATTCTTTACTTAGCGTTAGCGCAGCATGATGACTGTCTTTGCTTCCTCGGCGCACGGGTACATATTTTGCCATTTTTAAGGCATGCCCGATCAAAGGGAGACGAAAATTTTCAATTTTGCTCATCCATTTGAATTGAATGCCAAGATGGTACATCGCCCAAATATCTGCTATGCTCTCATGGTTCGCAACTACAACACAGGTCTGATTATTTGCCGGAATGTTTTCTCGTCCTATTATATGAACTTTCCAACCAGGCATGAGCTGGATTATGCTTTTTGCCCACATATATGCACAATAATGGCTGAATTTTGCATGCGGGTCATGAATGAGTTTAAAAAACTGCAAAATATTAATAATGAGAATAAGAGAATACCAAAATGCAGTTGCCACAATGAATAGCGGCCAGAAATAGAGTGCTTTAATAAAACTAAGAATGTTTATAGACACAGTAAAACTCCAGCTAGTCTGTTTCTTTAAAAATCTTTCTTTAAAAGAGAAACAAGCAGCTCTGCAATTGTTGCTGCCAGCTTCGCCTTGCCATCAATTTCTTTATTTAAAAGCTTCTTTGTCTCATCAAAGTAGAAAATTTGAGCACGATGATTCTCAGCGCTCACGTCTTTGAGGTAATTGTATACAAGAAAGTTAAGGTCATTTTTATCGAGGTAATTGTGCGCGATTTCAGCCATTTTAGCAGCATCACTTAAACTCTCAAGTTTAAAGCCGATTTTAAAACCTCGTTTTGGCTTTAATAGCGGGAGAATTTTTTCAGTTTTCTTCAAACTAATATTATTAAAGTCACTTTGAGAACTTACTTTTCCAGAAATTTTCCTGTCAGGAACAAAGTCTAAAACAGAAGCAAGCATAATTACGGAATCCGATTCAAGTGCTGCTTTTATCGATTGAGTTTTTAATTCTTCGTGGGTTTCCACGTTGACTAGACTATTGTAATTGAGAGGCATAAATTTTGCCGGACCGCAAACAACTTTGGTAAATACACCTTGACGATAAAGCTCATCTGTTATTAGGCAACCCAATCTGCCGCTGGAGTAATTAGAAATATAACGAACATCATCTATGTATGCGCGGGTAGATCCCATAATAACTGCAGCACTGCTGTTTGTAGAAATAAATTTTTTTCGATTGATCACGTGAGCGAGTTGGTCTGCTAATATTTTAGGATCAGGAAATTTCTGTTTATCTTCTTCTTCGCGGCTATTAATAACTGTAACTCCATTTTCAGCCAACTTACCTAAAGCAATTTGAATAAAAGGGGAATTGTAGAGACTATTGTGCATATTCGGTAACAACAAAACTGGCTTTTTTTGGCCAAGATAGGAGGCCACTAAAGCCAAGGAGACTTGGTCGCAAAGACCTGCTGCAATTTTTCCAGCAAAGTCCGCGCTGCAAGGCGCGATAATACATGCATCTCGTGTTGCTAAGTGTGTTACTGTTCCCGAAAAATTTGATTGCACAGGATTCGCAGCAGCCCAAGAAAGAGCTGTCTCTGTGGTAAATAGCCTTGCACCTTCGCTGATGCAGGGGAAAACCTCAGCTCCAAGTCTTCTTAATGCGCGGATAAAGCGAACCGCCTCTACCGCGCCGATAGAACCTGTCACTACGACATCAATTTTTTGATTGGCTAGGGCCTGACTTATCGGCTTGATTGCAAGGTCATCTAACTGCATATGACTCTATTCTGACAAGGCTGGGGCCAGCTTCTGCAGTCTTATCGTTTAAAATGCAAAATACAAATAAACCAAAAATATTTATCAGGCCTTTTGCTGAGAAACTTCATTGGCATTTGGCTTAGTTAGAGCCAAGATTCCATGTGTTGAGCCAAAACGACGGGCGGTGTTTTTTCTCACACGACCAGATTTACGTTTGTTCATTGCGCGTCGAGTTTCAGATTGTTTGGTTGGAGAAGCCATATAACCCCCTTGGTGCCGAGCTTCAAAATAAGACGGGGAATATGAACTATTTCTTTAGAAAAATCAATCTAAGAGTCAAACCTAACAAAAAGTTCTTCAAAATGAAGAAACCTTTACTAAATTGATAGAGAATTACAGGGGATTAGCATAATCTATGGTCCTTGATGTGTTTTGCGGTTGAAAAAGACCAAAAATTTTCACTAATAATTTTCGTAAAGGAGCTAGTTTATGAACAGATTGACTTTGAAGCGATTTGAGACGCTTTTCTTTTGGTTCGGAACTTATATGATTCTTGCCCTAAGCCAACACGCAAAAGCTCAGCCGGCAAATGAAGGAGTTAATTACCGTCCACCAAGTACCCCTGCACTTCACGAAAAAAGTGATCTTGATGTAGGAGAAAGTCGGGAAGGTTCGGGACCGGTCATTGGCGCAAATATGAATTTTGGTTTAGCGAATGTAGCTGGCGTCGATGATAGCGCGCGGCCTTCTTATACTCTCGGGGTCGAGTTTGGTTACAACAACATATTCATGGATCGTAACCGCTTCGAATTTGGTGGCGAAGTCTTTTTTGGCAGCTTGAATTCAGAAATCGACAATGAAACCGCAAAATTTCCAGTCAAAGTGGGATTTTTAGCTAAGATTGGCTATGGAAAGACCCTTGGACCAGGTGGTTTGACTTTGTTGACAAAAGTAGGCGCTGGTTTCGCAATGACTGGTTATGAATATGGTGATGCTGAAGCCACAGAAGACAGCGTCGGAATCTTGCTGAATGCGGGAGTGGGATTAGTCGTTCCTATGTCAACTAACTTTGAATACACAGTGGGCGCAGAGTGGAATCATTACATGCTAAATGTCGACGAAATTGAGACAAAAATTAACAGTCAAATAGAGCGTACTAAAATTAACGAGGATTATAAGCTTAATTTCTATAATATTGAGCTTGGCTTTCGTTACATAATATAAGAAAGCAATTTTTGCTTAGCACATTGTTTGCGGCTACGTAATGCACACTGTTAAACGAATTTCATAGAGTCTATAGCTAAGGCCTTGGATTGCCTACCTGCCAGAGGACCGCTCAATTTTTATGCCATCCATGGCAAAATTATCGCTACCGGTTCGGGCATCCAGCCCTCACCAGTTCCTCTGGCATGTAGGCAATCCAAGGCCTTAGCAATAGACTCAAGTGACTATCAGTTCAGGGTGCACACGTAGATCTCAACAAATCTAACAATTGCTTTTGAACATGTTCCTAGCAGCAGGACCCACCGGGCTGCTAAATAACACACCAAATGATCTAAAGGCTTACGGAGTTCGGTGCTATCTTTTCTCCGCGCCTAAAAAACTGAGTGATACAAACCGCTTTTCTGAGAGTTACTTTAGAAAGCATGGCTAGGCTTGGTATGAACGGACCGCCAGAGGAACTGGTGAGGGCGGGATGCCCGAACCGGTAGCGATAATTTTGCCATGGATGGCATAAAAATTGAGCGGTCCTCTGGCGGTCCGTTCATACCAAGCCTAGCCATGCTTTCTAAATGAAGGTCACATAAAAAATGTGTGCATCACGTAGCTGCTTGCGGCAGAGAGCTATGCAGTTCTAGTATGTAATAACAGGGCAAATTTGTTTCACCGCTATGAACATTGCACTTTAGATCCTGACTGACTTCACTCTCTTTATTTGTTTGGAAATTTTCGCTTGGGGAAGCACTTGAAGCGTCTACATTCGTATTCAATTTTTGCCGAACAGCCTTAAAGCCATAACGTAAAAACAACTGCTGTGCATGAGTCATATCAGGTGTTGTTTCTAAATAAACTCTTCTATAACCAATTTGGTGTGCGTAGTGAATGCACCTTTGTAACAAAAGCTTGCCAATGCCTTTGCTTCTGTAGGACTCTTCTACGACTAAATCGCGAATTTCACCTATGCCATCAGTGATAGGTAAGTTATGAAAAGCCCCTAAACCAGCCCCCCCAACAACTTTTTCGTCCAAGATTGCACACAATACTTTTGCGCCGTCTTGATGCGAAAAATCTAATAAACTTTTTAATCGCCGATAGCTTGAAATATAGGCGGAATCTTGGGCGGCAAATTTCCATAAATTTTTTTCTATAAGCGCAGATAATTCCACTTCAAATTCTGGGCTCAGTTCAACAATTTTAATTTTAGATTGCCCGACAAAAAAGCTAGGGTCACTCACTGAGCAATATGTTTGGCCAGCATCTTGTAGGGGAAGATTTATTGAAACTTCACTCATAACTTAAGTTCGCCTTTAAGAAAAATAGACCTGTCAAATGATCTTCAAAACACTCTTGGGACTTATTAGTGAGCTAAAGTGTCCTCGATTTACGCAATGTGCAAGCGAATTCTTACTTGATTTTTATAGGAATTTCTTAATACTCTTAAATCCTCGAAATTTTTCCTAAAAAAGGAACTCATATGAAAAAATTAATCGTCTTTAGTCGTTTTATTGCTCTTTTTATCCTATCTGTGTCAGCTTTTTCTAGCTTTGCCAGCGAAGTTATTCTGACTTCAAATGGCTTAAAGACAAAAGAAATTGAAAGCAATGGAGGGCCAAAGACGAAAGAGCAAAGTTTATCGCTTGGCGTCTTAATTGAAAACCGCCTAGGAGGCGATTTAGCCTATTTTGCTGGTGGTGAGATGGAGCTGGTTTCCTACTCAGGCGACAACAGTCCAGAAGATGCCACAAATTTTTCTTTACGCGGTGGTTTCAAGAACTATTTTAAGGCCATCAATGAAAGCTTTTTCCCTTACGTTTCTGCTTTTGCCGACATGGAAAATAGCAAAACTCTTGAATCCTATACTGTTCAAAATGAATCCACGGGACTTTTTTATGGCGTGGGTGCTGGCTTAAAAATGCCTTTAGGGCCCCTAAATGAATTTGAACTTAATGATTGGGTGGCATTTTTAAGCATTGATTTAACAATATTTCGCAGCGCACTTATGCAAAATGAGAAGAAAACTACAACAAATAGAGACGAAACATCTGGCCTTGTTACATCTACGGAAGAGGAAACTAAAAGGCGAGAACTCTATGTTAAATCAAATAGTTTTTTTAATGACATCAGCATAGGACTTGGATTCCAATTTTAACTTACGATAATTAAGGGACAGTTTAAAAGGCCCCTAGCCTAGAAACACCCCGAGCTTCTGCGCGCTTAAATAAAGAGCGTCAGTCGCACTGAGTTTTCTTTTTTGCTCGAAGGAAATCTCGGCGTAGGGAATTTCTACAAACTGATTATTTTGACAAGCAATCAATGTATCTGAAGTATTTGGATTTAACATTGCTTCTATAGCTCTGACTCCTAGCTGCAGTGCCAATATACGGTCAGAAGCTATAGGGGAGCCGCCTCGCTGAATATGTCCTAGCTTTACTGATCGAGCTTCCACATTAAATTTGGTCCATAAATCTAGTGCTAATTGATCGCCAATACCACCAAGCTTTTCCTTAACCGCACCAGTCTTACTAAATACTTGTGCACCGCCTAAAACTTTTGCTCCTTCAGAAACAACACCTAAACCAAATCCTTGGTGGGCAATTAATTGTTTACAATAAGCACCTAGATTTTCTAATACAAAGGGAAATTCGGGCAGCAAAATAAAATCCGCTTCGCTGGCTAAGCCACTTTCTAAAGCAAGAAATCCAGAATCCCGACCCATCACTTCTAAAAGCATGATGCGCTGATGTGACTTAGCTGTGCAAACAATTCTTTCGGCAGCTTGCACAGCAGTTTCTACTGCAGAAGCAAACCCGATCGTTTTATCATTGCCCATCATGTCGTTATCAATAGTTTTACCAATTCCAATAAATTTCAAACCATGATTCAGCAAATGTTTCGCCATGCCATGACTACCTTCACCGCCAATCACAATGACACCATCGAGACGGTGATTTTTTGCACCCATGATCATTTTAGCTATCATTTTATCTTTAGTATTTGGGTCGCGAAAAGGGCTGCCTTTGTTGGAAGTTCCTAAGATCGTGCCGCCCTCTTTGACCAGTCCTTTTATTATTTGCAAATCTAATATTTCTAAAGGTGCTTCTTGATACAAGGCATCGAAACCGCCTCTTAGGCCTAAAATTTCGAATTTTTTCTTATGACTTGAACTAAGCTTTGCCGCAGATTTAATCACGCCATAAATTGCCGCATTTAAACCTGCGCAATCTCCACCACTTGTTGTAATGCCAATGCGCATATCAGACTCCAGTAAATTTATTGCCATTCTAAGTTGATTTGCAACCTAATGAAAGCACGGACTCATGCTCATGCTTTACATTTCTTCAGAATTTTCCGAAAATAGCCCGGTTGTTTTTAAATTAATATTGAAAATTGGGTGATTTAGATGATTGAAGTTAAGTCCCTTGTCCGAAATTTTGGGGCAATTAAAGCAGTGGATGACATTAGCTTTGTTATTCCAAAAGGACAAATTCTCGGGTTTTTAGGACCTAATGGAGCTGGAAAATCGACGACCATGAAAATGTTAGCCTGCTATTTACAGCCCAGTCAGGGAACTGCGCTCATAGAGGGCCATGACATTAGAACCAATTCCTTAGAGGTACGGCGGAGCATTGGTTACTTGCCAGAAAGCTGCCCTTTATATGGAGAGATGACCGTTCTGGAATTTTTAAGTTTTATAGGGGCTGTGCGGGATTTAAAAGGCTCGCAGTTGAAAAATGCTTTAATGCGAGTACGAGAAATTTGTGAACTTAAGCAAGTATGGACACAAGCTATTGACACTCTTTCTAAAGGCTATCGGCAACGCGTCGGCTTTGCCCAAGCTTTAATTCACGATCCGCCTGTACTGATTCTTGATGAACCAACAGATGGACTTGACCCAAATCAGAAATTTGGCGTGCGCAAACTGATTCAGGAAATGGGGCGGAGCAAAACAATTATTTTATCAACCCACATTTTAGAAGAGGTTGAAGCGGTTTGTCAGCGTGCAATTATCATTGCTCAAGGAAAGATCATGGCTGATGCGACGCCTTTTGAATTGCGCGAAAGAAGCCACTTGCATAACTCCGTCGTTGTTACTTTTAGAGACGAAAAATCGCTCACGCTTGCAAGTTCGAATTTACGTAATTTAGGAAGCATTCAAGATGTGCAGTTAGAAGAAAATGCTCCTCAACATACTCTGCGCGTCTTATCAAAAAATAAATCTGACATTTATTCTGAAGTTTCTGGCTGCTTATCGAACTTACAGCTGCAGGCAGCTCGTATGCATGTTGAAAAGGGGCGCTTAGACGATGTGTTTAGAGAAGTTACAAAATTAAGCTAACGTAAGCTTTTTGGAGAATGAGATGTTTCAAAGTATCAAACCATTATTTATGCGCGAATTCTTAGGTTATTTTAGGACTCCGATAGGCTACGTTTTTATAATCGTTTTTCTGTTGGCCTCACTAGGTTGTATGTTTTTTCTCGGCGGCTTTTTTGAAAGCAACCAGGCAAGTATGCAAGTCTATTTTAACTATCATCCTTGGTTATTCCTATTCCTAGTACCAGCAGTCGGTATGCGCCTTTGGGCGGAAGAACGGCGCGAAGGTACCGATGAGTTGCTATTTACCTTACCAATTACTCAGACCCAGGCTATCACTGCTAAATTTTTAGCGGGATGGCTATTTATTGTCGTGGCATTAGCCTTAAGTTTTCCTTTAATCATAACAGTTAATTTTCTCGGAGAACCTGATAATGGTGTTATTTTTACGGGCTACATTGGTAGCATGCTTATGGCAGGGGCTTATTTAGCAATTAGCTGTTTTACTTCCGCAATTAGCAAAAACCAGGTCATTGCATTTATTTTAGGCGTGATTATTTGTTTCATCATGGTTTTAATTGGCTGGGGAGTATTTACCAACCTTTTGGCAGGAATTTTCTCTGCTGGAGTTATTGACTTTATAGCATCTATTGGATTTATCAGCCACTACTCGGCTATTAGTCGAGGATTGATGGACTCTCGCGATATAGTGTATTTTATTTCAATAATAACAGCGTTTTTAACTTTAAATGGTTTGGTTTTGTCAGGCCGTCGCATTGCATAGAGGAAAGAGAAATCCATGAAATTTGACTCACTGTATAAAAAAGCATCTACAACAGCCTACGGAATCCTTGTTCTATTTATTCTTGCACTTGCAGTGAATATACTTGCAAGTAAAGCAAACATTCGATTTGATTTAACTGGTGACAAGCTTTTTACTTTGTCAGATGGAACAAAAACACTTTTAAAAAACTTAGATAGTGATGTCGAAGTAAAATTCTATTACACACGTTCCCTAAAAGAAACGCCCGCCCTGATAAAAACTTATGCTAGCCGTGTAGAAGAACTTTTATTTGAATACGCCGATCTCAGTAACAACAAAATAAATATAGAGGTTATAGATCCAAAACCAGATACGGATGAAGAAGAATGGGCAAGAAAATACGGCATTTCTGGTGTCGCACTTCAACAAGGCGATGAATTGTTTATGGGCGCCGTGTTTTTGAAAGGCAAAAATGAATATCTCATTCCCTATTTTGATCCACGCCGAGAAGAATTTTTAGAATATGATTTGTCTGAAGCACTCGTTAGAGTGTCTAGTCAACAAAACAGTAAAATTGGACTTTTAACTTCGTTAAATGTTTGGGGCAATCCTGTTGCAAATCAACCGGCCTGGGCCTTGGTCAGCGAATTGCAAAAAGCGAGTGAGTTGGTAAATTTAAATGAAAATTTTGCTGCACTCGACTCTCTGCAAGTTGCCATATTAATACACCCAAAAGGACTTTCGGAGGCCCAAATATATAAATTGGATCAATTTCTCGTAAAAGGTGGACGTATTATTCTTATGCTCGACCCCTATTCACGAGCCGACCTTGCAGAGGCTTCGCAAAAAATGGATCCGCAACAACTTTTTTCTTACGTACCAAAATCTGAATTAGTTGCTCTAACGAACGCCTGGGGTTTGGGTTTTAATTCCGTCAATTTAGTCGGAGATATGCGCTACGCGAGCCAAATTTCCACTGGCGGAGCACAATTTGACTATCCGTTTTTCTTAAATCTTGGTCCCGACTCTTTTTCTAAAGACCACATACTTACCAATCAATTAACGAGTTTTTTGTTTGCTGAAGGCGGAAGTTTTATTTTAGACGAAAAGTCACCGTATAAATTCGAAGCTCTGATCACAACATCTCTAGATTCCGGTGAACTCGAACCAAAAATGTTGCAATACATTGGCCCCCAATCCTTTAGTCAGAGTTTTAAGTCTGATGGTAAAGTGAGAACACTTGCGGGAGTTTTAAGTGGAAAATTTAAATCAGCCTTTCCTCAAGCTCCTGCTGGTGAAACTTCCCCCCATGATTTAGGTGGCGAAAAAGAAGGTGCTGTGTTGTTGGTTGCAGATGTTGATTTCTTGCATGACAACAATGCGATTGACCGCATGCGTTTTGGCGGGCAAGTCATCTTACGACCGCGAAATGGCAACTTAACATTCTTCTTAAGCGCAGTTGAATACCTTGGCGGCCGCGAGGAATTAATTTCGATTAGATCACGCGGAAAGTTAGCCCGCCCATTTACACGTATGCAAGAGCTGCAGCGAGAAGCAAGTGAACGCTGGAAAAACGCCGAAGAAGAGCTGTCTCAAAAAATATCTGAATTACAAAATAAAATAAATAGTATGCAACAAGAACGAACCGACGGAAATAAACTCGTAAGCTTGACGCCACAACAAGAAGAAGAAATTGCTAGATTTAGAGATCAAGAGGTTGAATTTAGGAAAAAGCGTCGCGAAGTTAGAAAAAATTTACGAGAAGACATTGAAAAGTTACAAAATCGTGTGATCTTAGCGAATATGCTAATTGTTCCCGTTTCAGTCATAGCAATTGGAGCCTTTTTTGTTATACAAAGGCGTCGTCGTCGCAATGAAGTTATATAAATGATAAGAAAGGTGAGGACAATTTTATGAAGCCTTTTTACAAAAAATTAATATTTGCATTAATTGTTTTGGCAGCTTTAGTCGTATGGATCAGTGATAAATACCAGCAGGAATGGTCAAAGAATGAGGACAAAAAATCTATTGTCGGTAAAGTTTTGCTTGAAAAAAGTCTTGCCGCCACGATAGACAGTATAGAAATTCAAAGCGCCAAAGAAATTATTTCAATTAAAAACCCTGAAGGAAATGGTTGGTTTTTGGAAAGCGACGGGGGATTTCCCGCCCAAGGTTTAAAGATTTTGCGTTTATTTGAAGATTTGGGACAAGCTAAAGTCATACGAGTTGTGACGAGCCTACAAAAGGAAATAGACGAGCTCAATCTCACCGCCGCGACCATCGTTCAGCTTAGTCAAAAAGGTAAGCTTATTGAAAAATGGCACTTTGGAACTCGCAGGGAAATGGGCGGTCAATATATTGGAAATTCAGATCTCAGCCAAGTTTGGCTAATTAATAAAAATATCGACATTTCTACTTCGATAGCTGATTGGGAAAATAAAACGCTACTAGATGTAAGTGATAAATTAATTAAACAAGTGGAACTTCGCCCCAAAAGCAGCCTTAAAAAAGGTGATTTGACTATCTTTAGAGAAAAAGAGGACGCAGAATTTTTGGTAACGCAGGGAGAAATTCCAGAAGAAGAACTCAATAAAGATACTATCAACTTAGTTAAGGGTACACTGCAGAATTTGGCCTATACAAATCGATTCGATAGCGAAAACGAAGGTGCAAAGCTTGCCTTTAATAGCACATCGCATGCAATCTATACTTTGTTCGATGGTAGGCGCTATGTTCTTGAAATCGGTAGTATGGATAAAGGAGGTTCTCAGCGCTATTTCATCAAGATCCTCGAAGAAGCGGAAAAAAAAGATAACGATTCAAATATAAATATGATTATGAGCAAATGGGCTTTTGAAATTAGCGACTATTTAGGACAGCGCCTTGTTAAAGGAAGATCCGATTTTATTAAAGGCAAATCATAGTTAATTTGACACAAGCAAACTTTCAAATACTTTAATTAGCTCAACGTGCTTCGAACTAACAGGATCGACTTGCGGCGCTTGCATAAGAATAGTTTTACTTATAAGAAACTTTTCGTTTTTATCAATTCCGGCAACTATGACTTCATAGTTTACAGCATCGAAAACTGACCTACATAGATGCGAAGTGTCTTTTAGAAGATTTGTAATATTGGTTTTAAATAGGGCCGCTTTTTCAAGGCTCAGTGCATGTTTTACAATTTCGCGCCGACCTGCTGCACGATAAAATAGCTGTAATTGTGCGCTTTTTCGGTCTTCTAAAACAAGAAATTGTCCGCCATCACTCCAGCCGCCAGCTGAAAATAAGCCCCACAACTTTTGTTCTTCTAGATTTGCCTTTGAAATGCGTATCTCAGCGAGAACTTTCTTTTGGAAATCTTCTTGAAGAGACTTATTCACTCCGCTATTAATAGCCTCTTCACTACAAGTCAGCGTTTGCAGAACAGGAG
>JAGOVF010000207.1 GCA_018060885.1 Oligoflexales bacterium
GGTAAAGTTTGATCCATTCTCTTCTGATCTTGGCAACGCAAATCAACTCGTCAGTGGCGGCAGTGGTTCGGGGAAAAGCTTTTTAACCAATACAATTCTACTCCAAACACTTAAAGAAGATCCGCTTGTATTCATTATCGATATTGGTGGTAGCTACCAAAAAATGACTCGCTTGCTCGGCGGTCAATACATTCCGCTAGGGTTGGATCAAGGCATCTCGATCAATCCTTTTGATATACCGCAAGATACTACATTACCAAGCAATCATAAAATTAAGTTTTTATTGAGCTTGATCGAAACACTTACTAAGGATGAAAACGTTACAAGACTTCCGAAATTAGTTTTGGCAGATATTGAAAGTTCAATCAAAGATTTATATGAAGGCCCCCGACAAAAACAGAATCTAAGTGGATTAAAACAAATTCTCGGGGCATCAAATGACCCTGAAATTAAAAAGATAGCTCGCATTTTGAATCTTTGGACAGGATCGACACCTTTCGGCAGTCTGCTCGATCAGCCTTCAAATATAAAGCTAGATCGACGCATCGTTTGTTTTGATCTGAAGGGACTTGATTCATACCCTGATTTACAGGCGGCAAGTCTTTTGATTATTACAGATCTTGTTTGGCGCGCTGTTCAGCAGAATAAAACTTCCATGAAGTTTGTTGTTTTTGATGAGTGTTGGAAACTTTTGGAAAGTGAAGCAGGCGCAGCTTTTTTGGCGGAAAACTTTCGAACTTTCCGAAAATATTTCGCGAGTGCAATAGCAATTTCGCAAACAATGGATGACTTCGCAAACTCAAAAGTCGCACAGGCAATTCTTCCTAACGCAAGTATCAAGTGGATTCTAAATCAAAAAGGAGTGAAAAAAGAAAATTTAAAACAAGTCTTAAGTCTGAATGCACAAGAAATTGCCGTCATTGATTCCCTTTCGCAAAAACGCGGAGAATATTCCGAAGCGTTCTTAATGGCTGGCGACAATAGATCTATTATTCGAGTAGAAAGCACTCCTTTAGAATATTGGATATGTACAACAGATCCAAGAGATTTGGCTGCGATCGAGCAGTCCATGAAACTTGCTCCAAGTCTTACAGAACTTGAAATTATGGAACAACTCGCAGCGAAGTACCCGAGAGGTTTTTCGCAAGGAGCACAATAATGAAGCAGGGATTATTTGTAATTTTGTTTTCTTGTTTGCTGATGCTTCCTACGCGCAGAGCAAATGCTGATTTGTTTGGCGGAGATGTCGCAGTCCTTGTGCAAATCCTATCTAATAATATTCAGCAGCTCTATCAGCTCATGGAGATTTTACAAAAAGGCAAAGATAGCCTTAATCTCATGCGGGAAGTTAATTCTGGTCTAAACGACGTTTTACAAATTTCTGAACGCTTAAAAAAAGTTCCTGACATTCACATGTACCACGATTGGCAGACTGTAGCTCAAGGGATGCGCCAGCTTGCAAAAATATATGGCAGCATACCAACAACTCGCCTTGCATCCTCTCAGCGTAATTCGGACCAAGTTGTTGCTGAAGCTGTTGCTCTTGGAAATCATTTGCAGGCTGTTGCTGATAGCTCAGAAAATATTGGCAGTCGCATTAAATCGCAAAGCGCTGTTGCTTCTCCTAAAGGAGCGGCCAAACTTTCGGCTCAAAGCTTAGGAGTTTTGGTTGAAAACAGTGGCGAGTCTTTGCGAGCACAAGCTCTAGGGCTAAAACTATTAGCGCAAGAGCAAGCAGTTGCTAATCAATTGGCAAAAGAAGAAACAAAACAATTTATAAGCGCCACTCAGGACTTATCAAAGTCTCTAAAAAGCCATCGTCCAAATTTCAACTCACCGAGTTTTTAAAATGTTTGATCTTAATTGGATTACCGCTGAGGCTCAACAGCTTCATGGCACTTTTCAATCTGTGTTTTATGTTTTGGTCGCTACGCTATTAGTTCTAGGAATTATTCTAGAATATTTTCGTTTGCCACTTGGGGGTATGCCAGCTACTGGCATTTTAGTAGGTAGGGCTTTAGTAGCGATAATACTTCTAGTGAGCTACCGAGAGGTCGTTAATACCTTGTCGCTGCTAAGTGAAGAGCTGACCAAGCAATTGGGTAGTTTGGATACATTAAGTGATGTCTTGCAGAAGTTTGGCGACAAAGTAGATAAATTCCAAATGGATTGGCTAAGTGCTCGGTCACTTTTTATTACCGGACTTTCGATACTTACTTATGTGTTTTTATTATTTTCTGTAATCGTATCAGAAGCAGCTCATGCCTTCACTCTTATGCTTTTATATGTCTTTTCTCCTTTATTGATTGCTCTCTTTGTCTTACCGCAAACTTCAGGCGCGACAAAAGGACTATACCGAACCTTAATTGAAGTCTCATGCTGGAAGGTGGTGTGGGCGGTTCTAGCAAATCTTTTGTGGGCTTCTGTTCTCGTAGAAGTGCAACAAAGTCAGAATATTGATTTTGTAAAAATGGTTTGCATCAATCTAATGTTAGGGAGTTCGCTACTTGCTACTCCTTGGATCGTCCATGCTTTAGCAACTGCGGGGCTTTCTGGGTTTACGCGAAGTTTCTCTGGCATTCCCACGATTGCAGGTTTGCTGACGGCTGCCAAAGTTGCAAATATTGCCAAATCAGCATCACAAAAAGTCGCATATGGATATCGAACTGGAAAGCGTTTTGTTGGAAGGAAATCATCGCATGAAATTTGAAGAAGCATGGGCTGATACGGCCAAGCAGAACCAATTTTTAAAAATTATTACTTTCCTGTCGCTAATCGGGAACCTGCTAGTTTGTTTCTTATTGGGAAAGCCGCGCTTAAGCCACCCCTTATCATCGAACGAGAATGTTACTCTAGAATCCTTGAAGGCAAGGATCTCGCACCAAATGATCGCGAGATTAAAGCTTTTCTAATGCATGCAATTCCACAAAGGTTTGATACTGACGCAGACTCAATTGCGTTTCTATCTCAAGACCAAGCAATCGCAAGAGGAGCAGAGCAAAAGAAGATGAAACAAGGATCGATCAAGCAAAAGGTTTTGGTCAACGCTTTCGTCTTCAAAGAAGGAGAAATTATTGTTCAAGCTGAGCGCATCCTCTATATAGAAAATCTAATCTCAATTTTTAAATTTAATTTGGTAGTAGCTCTTGGGCAGGTCCCGCGCAGTGTTTTAAATCCCTATGGGCTGCGACTAGAGTCCGTTATTCAAAGTGACACTAAGGAGTCTATAAATGAAAAATAGAATCCTCAAATTACCTTTTTTGGCTGTTTTGGTTTTTAGTAACCAAGTGGCTCTGTCGCAAAGGGGCCCATCGACCACTAGAAAGGGTGTCAGAATTGTTTATCTAGATGAAATGGCAATTGCACCAATAAAAATTCATTCTCATGGCACTGTCTTATCGTTTCCAGTCAAACCAGAAGTGCATGTCGGCAAGCAAGATGTTTTTGACATTGTATATGTGCGCAACGATCTGGTGATTTCCGCCCGCCAGCCAAATGCTATAACTAATATTTTTATCTACATGCTAGGTCGCAGATTTACCTTAAAGCTCGTCTATACACCAAATGGCGGCGATGAGATCGTGGCTATTCGTGATCCAAAAGAAGCGACTTTGGAAGTGGAGGTTAAATGAATAAGCCAGAAATAAAAATCCAAAGTGAAAATTCTTTGCTAAGCCAATGGAGCCTTCGACGTTTCTTTTATAAGAGGGAAGGGCGGAAAGATCGAATTAATAATAAAGCTGTGAAAGTTGTCTTTGTCTTGCTTTCAATTTGTATAATTGCGTTTGCTATGTTTATTGATGTCGGTAATAAAAATCGAAGAACAAAAGCAGAAGATTTTAAATTGCCACCTCTTGCAAAGCAGGAAGTTTCAATTCAGATACATCCAGTTGATATTGAAAATACAAAAAAGCCAGATGTTGCCAAAAGAGCAACTCGCACTCCACAAAACACCTTTGCATTTGTGGGCTTAAAGAAAGTCGATCGATTTGGCGATCTTAAAATTCCCCCCGGAACCATGATAAAAGCTCAACTTCTTTCTGGTGCATCTAACGGACCAGTTCGAGCGCGAATGCTTGAATCCATAAATATTCAGGGCGCTACTCTAATCGAAAGAGGTCAAATACTTTTAGGCCAAGGCATTTCTTCGCAAGAGCGACTGTTTATTAAATTTTCAAAACTTGTTTTTAATGATGGAAACTTTATCCGAATCTCTGCAGAAGCTTGTGATCAAAGCGATCAAATGCCAGGTTTGTTCGGATCGAATGTGCGTGGCGTAGCAATGAAATGGGTAGGTGCAGCAAGTATTGGTGTTTTGGGAGGTGCTGCTTTGGGCATGCATAATAGTCAAAACC
>JAGOVF010000208.1 GCA_018060885.1 Oligoflexales bacterium
TTAGCTTTTCACTCCAACCCACAAGTCATCCGAGAGTATTGTACGGCTCACCGGTTCGGACCTCCCTTTCAACTTCTTGAAAGTTCATCCTGCTCATGGGTAGCTCACCTGGCTTCGGGTCTTTAGCATATGACAAGCGCACTATTCATACTTGGTTTCCCTACGGCTCCGAGGCTTTATCCTCTTAGCCAAGCCACATGCTAAAACTCGTTGGCTCATTCTTCAATAGGCACGCCGTGACGGTATGCAATAAATTGCATCCGCTCCGACTCCTTGTAGGCACATGGTTTCAGGTCTATTTCACCGTCCTTCCGGACTGCTTTTCACCTTTCCCTCACGGTACTAGTTCACTATCGGTCTCTTGATATATTTAGCCTTACCGGTTAGTTCCGGCAAATTCCTCCAAGCTATTCATGTCTTGGAGTACTCAAGATTGGCAAAAAAAGTTGTAGTAATTTCGCTTACAGGGTTTTCACCTTCTACGACACTTCTTCCCAGAAGTTTCAGCTATCACTACAATTTGTAACTTTTTGTATTTTACATACCACTGCCATCTTATAACCCCCAATCACATCACACTACGAATATATAAACCGAAGTTTACATACGCCCAGTGTGATGAATCGGGTTTGGGCTTCTCCCTTTTCGCTCGCCGCTACTTAGGGAATTCTGTTTGGTTTCTGTTCCTCCAGGTACTGAGATGTTTCACTTCCCTGGGTCTGCTCTCTTACTAGAGTAAGAGTTATAGAAGTTTATTCTATAGGGTTTCCCCATTCGGAAATTTCCGGATCAAAGGTTTTTGGGCACCTCCCCGAAACGTATCGCCGCCATGTTGCGTCCTTCGTCGCTATCAAGAGCCTAGGCATCCGCCATGCGCCCTTACTTTCCTATTAGGAAATGTATTAATCACGATAATAATTTTTTCTCCAAAGTCTTTTTTTGACTTGCTACCCTGCATATTTAAATTGCTTTTTTGCTCGACCGCTCGAGCAACAATTTTGATATGCAGATTTTCCAATCTCACACTAGACGAAAAGACCATAATGATAACAGTCATTGTAAATTTTTTTACATTTTCAGAATGTGGATCGGATTTAAGTTTTCAAACAACACATCGCAACACAATTTAGAGAAATAAAAAACCGCCTTTCGGCGGGCAGACACCAAAATGAATTCGGTGAACTACCGCCTTTTTGGTTTTAATATGTTTCTCTTATAATGCATACGATAAAACGAGTATATACTAGGCGCAAATGGATGTCAAATGCTGATTCTAGGTGATTAAAAACAGAGGCCATATTCCTTGACAATAAGGCTTTAAACCAATATAATGCATCAGAAATTAGGTTTGGTTCTGGGAGCCGACATCCTGCAAAATGCTGTCGGTTTCCAAAACTAAATCTAGAAAAAAAACCGCCCCAACTTTTTACAGTAGGGGCGATTTCTTTTGGTCGAAGCTAAATTATATTACTTCTTCATTGAAGTATTCTCGCGAATATTTTCAATTGAGCGAGCAGCTGCATCGCGACCACCAAGGCCGAAAGCAAGACCGCCAGCAATAGCAAGCATAGCAATTATGCCTGTGAATAGAATCTGCATGAATTGCGCAGCAACACCGAGCTCAGAGAGAGCGATGATGAAAGCAAAAATCCAGATAGCATAATGTGCGATTGAACCAAGAAGGTTCGCTGAACGAACATTTGCCATACGCGCTGAACCACGAATAACTTTGCGCATAAAGTCTGAGATGACTGTTGCCATAACAAGAACAAGAGCAGCAACGATAACACGTGGAAGATATTGAACAACAACATCACGCAAAAATTGTGTGACTTCAGTAAGTTTAAGGAAGTCGAGCGCCCACATTAGGAAGACAGCAATAACAAACCATTTTACTAAGTCGCCGATAAATTTACCGACATTAAGACGCATACCAGCTTTTGACATTGCTTCACTTGCACCTGCACTTTCAAAAATCTTATCGATTTTTAATGCATTCAAAAGTTGCATAATTGCCTTTCCGACTACTGAACCAATAACCCAGCCAATAATAAATATTACGATAGCCAAGATCAGATTCGGAATGAACATAGCGAAACCAGTCCAAAGGCTATTGAGAGAGAGGGCAAAACTAGTGCCAAAATTTTCTAACATACTGTTTAATTAATTTATTGATTGATTAATATAACTTTAAATTTCGACCTTTAAAGTACTTTCTAATTATAGCATTTTTTAGGCAGTCTTTGGGGTGGCTGTGGATAAGGCTAAAATAGCCGGACTTGACACTAATTTTTCGTGTGGGAAATCTAAAATGTCCCTGACAAGCTTATCGTACATTTGTGCGCGATAAATAAACTCCTGAGTTTCGAAAATTGCATATGAAAGTTCTTTGCCGACCTCGGCTTCAAGCTTGCGGACTGTTTCGTCGATCCAGGGCTTGCGCAGATTGTCACCAACAATAAGCATGTCGACTCTACCCTCTTTTTCTTGGTCTTTGATAAATATGCCAGAGACCAAAAAAAGCTTTATCTTGCCGGCACCTCGAAAACGTCTGACAAGTTCTTTTTTATTTAAAAATTCTTCTTCTACCAAAAGTCCGCGCAATGAATTATTGTAAGAAAATTCTGGATTGAGCACCCAGCCGTCGGTTTTCTTTTTAGCTTTTTTACCGCGACGGATGACTTCTTTGTAATACGAGCGTTTTTTGAGAAATGCGATGCTGGCGAGTTGTTTACACTCTTGGGATGCTTTGGTCCGCGAAATTCGCAGACGTTTACCTAGTTCTTCATTGTCTATTATTTCCTCTGCATTCAAAAGGAAAAGTCTGAGGATTTTTACCCTGGCTTCTGACCCAAAAATTTTAGCTAGTTCTTTCATGTACCCTAGTATACTCCCTCTTAGAGACAAGGGCAAAAACAGACCGTGAAGCAAAATTTTACTTTAGTCTTGTCAATATTCTAGCTTTAAATTTACCTTTTCTGCAGTTTGGTGATGCCAGCGTTCGTGGCGAGAAAGCTGAGCATTGTGAGCCTTTAGTTCGGAATTCATTTCTGAAATTTGCTTGGCCATACCATCAACAATACTCAAAACGGCAGCAAAGTTGGCCCGCATTTCTTCCTTGAATTCTTGGAGCTCTTGTTTGGTTGCGAATTCTGCTCGGCAGGCAGTAATTATTCTATTGATATCATTGTTTGAAAGCATGAGAAAATTGTATCACAGCCAACCTTTAGAAAAACTCAAGGAAATATCAAAATTAAATCAAAAAGTGGAAAACAATAATTCCCAGCATATAATTGCTGGGAATTTTTGTGAAATTTCTGGGGAAAGTGAAATTATTTAAGTTCAACTTTACCACCAACTTCTTCAATTTTCTTTTTCATATCTTCAGCATCAGCTTTCTTTACACCATCTTTAAGTGTAGCTGGAGCGCCGTCAACGAGATCCTTAGCTTCTTTAAGACCGAGGCCAAGAACTTCTTTAACGATTTTCATAACTGCGATCTTTGATTCACCTGCTGAAGCAAGAACAACTGTAAAGCTGTCTTTTTCTTCACCAGCATCAGCGCCAGCAGCTGGACCAGCAACAGCAACCGCTGCAGCTGAAACACCGAATTTTTCTTCAAGAGTTTTTACAAGCTCGTGAAGATCAATGACTGACATAGTATCTATTTTCTCAACAAGGTCCTTGAACTTTGCTGGAATTTCCATTTTTGTTTCTTCCATAAATTTTTATCTATTATTTATTAATAATTTGTTTTAAACTGCTTTTTCTTTAAGCTTAGCGATTTCTGAAACAACAACAGCGAAGCGTTGAATCGGAGAATTGATAAGGTTAACAAACTGAGCAATAAGAGTTTCGCGTGATGGGATTGTTGCAATCGAAAGCATTTCAACTTTTGATTTGTACATACCATCAAAGACTCCGCCGACAATTTCGATTTTGTCTTTGTTGGTCTTTGAGAATTCGTACACAGCACGTGCTGGTGCAAGCAAATCATCGCTCCAAGCAATTGCTATTTCGCCTGGCATATCTGGCATTTCACCTTGATAGCCACCTTCACTTAAGGTTTTCTTAAGAAGAGTCTTTTTAAGAACACGATATTTTGAGCTTTCACTCGCTAGTCCGCGTCTTAGTCCAATACTGTCTGCAACAGTTAGCTTATCGAATTTCACAAAGACAATAGTCTTGGCTTCCTTCGTAATCTGACTGGCATTTTCCAGTAGTTCTGTTTTCTTTGCTTTTGTAAGAGCCATAATAATTTTTCTGATAAAAATAAAAAAACCGACCATTTAAAGGCCGACATTTGTCGATTC
>JAGOVF010000209.1 GCA_018060885.1 Oligoflexales bacterium
GTAATAACAGAGCTGTTGGCAGAAGGGTACATGCAGATACAAAGAGGCTTCACTGTTTGCAAAGGGTTCACTGTTTGTAAAGGTTTCGCTGAGAAGTTTGGAGTATTGACCGGGTGGGAAATCATCATTCCAAAATGATGCCGCCGGATAAGACGTGTGCCTTGGTAAAGCTAGTGCTGCGTAGCGATGATAAACGGCTTCTAGTTCCGACGTCAATTGATAAGAAAGGCTTGTGTCGAGTGCATTTAAAGTCATTTCTCGCTCGTTATTTCACTGCCCACCAATAGAAATTTAACTTTTAAAATCGTATTTTGGGCAGTTTTATTTAAAAGATGAAACTTTTTTTATGAGTTCACTATGATTAGAAGAAACACCAGCCAGTTTGTAAGCGATTCTGCCCTCGGAGTCCAGCATAGTCATCGCATTTGAGTGGGAAAAATCTTTACCCTCAGTTTTTTGATACTGAACTTCCAAAAGGACTGCAAGTTTTCTGACTTCTGCATCATTTTTTGCAGTAAGAAAAGTCCAATTCTTTTCAGACAAATTGTTTTTCTTCATATAAGCTTTGAGCACTTCTGGCTTGTCATTTTCCGGGTCGAGGGAAGCAATGATAATTTGATAATTATCAAATTTCTTAGCTCGCAAATCCTTTTCTATAGATTGCAGCTTTTTTACCGTCAGTGGGCAGGAATATTCACAGCTCGTATATGTCATAGCTAAGATAACCATCTTACCTTGATAGTGCTCTAGGGGGGTGAGAGTTCCGTTTTGGCTCGTCCAGGATATCCCAAGTTGGTAGATCGAGTCTTTTGCTAGTTTCTTCGCTACTAACTCTGAACTAAACAACATAAAAGCCAACAATAATGTTGTAAGCTTACCTAACTTCATTTTGAAGCTCCTTTTGCACAACGAAAGCCTAAATTCCAAACAGTCGAACTGCCTTTTAAACTACCTCTAAAAGCAAAACGCATAAATGCCGCATAATCTTCTTTATTTCGAGCATTGGCGCTACTGGCTCCGCAGAAAAGATTTCTGTCCAAAGAGCTGTCTTCTCGACTTTCACCTGTCATCGTATTAGAATTGAAATCTTCAACCCATTCCCAAACCAAGCCGTGCATGTCATAAATTCCATAATGGTTTTTATAGATAGATTTCACTGGAGCTAAAGATTCAGATCTGGGTAGGCCATACCAGGCTAAAATGCGTTCAAGAAATTGAGGGTATTTATTTGCATTTGCATGTTTTTCGTCAGCAGCGGCAACGTACTCCCACTCCTGCACTGTTGCAAGTCTAGCATCTATGCTTTCGCAATAGGCTTGTGCAGAAAACCATGAAACTGAAGTGACGGGCGCGTTTGGATTTTGCTTCGCGCTTAATTGTAAATCGCCTTGAAAATGAGCCAGATATCCAGCATCAGCATGCAACGGTGAAATAAGCGACTTGCGCCATTGAGGATTCTTTTTTAAAAAAGCAATATATTCAAGGTTGGTCACTTGGTGGATTTGCATCCGATGCGCTGCAACTTGATATTCAAAAGGCTTTTTTGTATTCAACCAAAAGGGTTTGAGGGAACCTGCGGGGATTAATTTAAAATCAGCGACAGGTTCCGCAGCAAAAGATTTAAAGATTCCAAGCGATAGAAAAATAGAAGCAAAAACGAAAAATTTTAGAGTTAAAACTCGCAATATTAATGAATGTCTCCGCCTTGTTTAATAGCTTCAACTGCCTTAACATCGGCAGGAGTGACCACTTTTTTACTGTTACCCCAAACGCTGTAGACGTATGTCAAGACGTTCGCGATTTCCTCATCACTTAGGCCTAAGGCTGGCATCACACTATTATACTTTTCGCCATTCACCGTAATCGGCCCATTAAGTCCATTTTTCACCGCGGAAATAGCTTGTTTGATGTCTTTGTTTAAATAGTCAGAATTAGCGAGCGGTGGGAAGGCTCCAGGGACACCCTTACCATCAACTTGATGACAAGCAGCGCAGTTTGCATCATAAGAAACTTTTCCCATTGCGATACGTTCTTGTGGAGTTGTAGCTTTTGAAAGTTTTGCTTTGTCGTTAATAGTTTGGATGCTGCCACCTTCAGGAAGATAGACATTATCCATGGTTTTACCAGAATAAACTTCCTTATTTTCTTTACCTGAAACCTTCATCATACCAAGAGCACCTTTATTAAATGCTCTGAAAATCGAGTGGTCTACTAACACAAGATTACCGCTTGTTTCTAATTTGTATTCAACGATAGCAGAGCCACCCGCAGGTACTAAGGTAGTTTGAATGTTCTCATTGATGAGTTTAGTGCCTCCTTCGACATAGACTCGATCAAAAATTTCACCGATCACATGGAAGGAAGAAACTAAATTCGGACCACCATTACCAAAATAAATTCTAACTGTTTCCCCGACGCTGGCTTTTAAGGCTTTATCGCCCATTAAGGCGCTCGCAGAACCATTAAAAACAACGTAGGTTGGATTTTCGTCAATAGCTTTTTCCATATCAAAGGGTTGGTAGCCTTGCTGCCCATATTTTCCTTTAGTATAAAAATCTCCTTGCATGACGTAATACTCTCTGTCGACTTTGGGGAAACCTGATTTTGGTTCAACTAAAATTAAACCATACATACCATTTGCTATATGCATACCCACCGGAGCTGTTGCACAGTGGTAGACGTATAAACCCGGATTTAAGGCTGTGAATGAAAAGACAGATTCATGACCTGGAGCCGTAAAAGAAGCCGCAGCACCGCCGCCAGGTCCAGTTACCGCATGCAGGTCGATATTATGTGGCATCTTACTCGATGGATGATTTCTAAGATGAAATTCAACGGCATCCCCTTCTTTGACTCTTAAAAACTGCCCAGGAACGGATCCACCAAAAGTCCAAAAGGTGTATTCAACGCCATCGGCGATGGGCATCTTTTTTTCTAAAACTTCCATTTTAACGATGACTTTGGTGTTATGTTTACGGGTAATCGGAGGTGGTACTTCAGGTGGAAGCGTAAGAACTGCTTCTTCTTGGCCTTTTATGACTGCGAATGAGTTAGAACTAGTAAAAACTAATAAAGAGGAAAAGGCGCAAAATAAAAAATTTCTGAACATGATTACGAGTCCTCAACAAACTAAGAGTGGATTATAAAAAACAACAGGCGAATTATACATTATTACAGCGCGAATAATACTAATTTTTATTAATTTCTTTAAGAAAAAGTCGGGGGATGGGCTTTTGAATAAAGGCCCAAATGCAAAAGTTTTAAAGCATGGAACACACAACAGTGGTCTAATTAAGATTGACGACGAAAGACTCCGAATATTTTTGGAATAAAAATAAACCCCCAAAAACTTAGAGCTATAAATAAAGTAAGTCCGGCGTATCCTAAGTGGCTTATATAAATTTCTGGGAAGTAATTTGCTGTTGCTCTAGTAGCTGCGGCAGCGACGAACAAAATTCCTAAAATAGCATAAGGATTAAATCTTTTTTCTAAATCCAAGCCACTTGAGCTATGAGCTAGGATAACTCGACTGGCTATCATAAAGGTTAAAAGTGTATAACTACCAATATATAATAGATGTTTGATGGCAATAGTTTCTTCTAGAAAAACCAGCAGCCATGAAGCGAGAAGTATCAAATAAGCAGCGACAAAGATAAAAAAGCTGTGCCAAGTTCGTTTGGCTGGCTTTTTGTGTATGCCCCAATATTTAAAGCTAACGTAGCTTACTATTAAAGCTCGCAATAAAAATGCATACGTAAAATTTTCTAAGACTTCTAAAACTATGGAGGTAATAAAAAGAATTGCTAGCAGATAGATTAATTTAGGGACTAGGACTAAAAAGGCTTCTTTTTTTTCATAAATGTCTCTCTGTGATTTTACGATTTCTTGAAAGCCGAGAATACCAGGAATGAGGCGACTACCCACACCAATGATGAAGGCTAGAGTCATTGTATCAAAAAAGCTTATTTTTCCGAGAGTCAGAACGATGGTTGAATGAGTCAAACCAAAGTAGAAAAGACTAAGGCATGTCGTTCCCAAAAGTCCACATACAACCCCAATTGCTACGAAAATAAAACTAAAAGGAGGATTTTGCTTTCTGTTTAAAAATCTATTTGAACCAAACCAAATAAATAGCACCCAACCAATGCTCAAAAAAAGCCAAAAGGGTCCTTCTGCGTTTTCAAATAAAAGAACAATCAAAAGTCCAAGCATTTGAAGAGTAAAAAGAGCCAGCTCTTTTGGACGAAGATAATCTGTTTCGGTAAAGCGCGGAATAGCGGTCGTTAAGAAGCCAAGTATGGAGTAGTAT
>JAGOVF010000210.1 GCA_018060885.1 Oligoflexales bacterium
CAATTTAAGAGATGCTCAGCTCCACGATCATGCACACCGTAAATTGTTTGTGGCGGGCGTTTCTTTGGCCTTCGCTCATCAATTCCATCTTGTGAAACAGTATACGGACTATTTTCCAACTGTTTTTCAGAACGAACACAGGACCATGTCATTAGGAATAAACAAAACTGTATTACTAAAATCTTCTGCATTAGAACCCCTTCCCTTCTTTATATTTTATAATATTACGAAAATATTTTAGATACGCGGGCTTCATCCCCTGCCATTACAAAACAAACTGCTTCAAGCTGAGTCAAGCTCCCAAAAAACTTCCTCATATATGCTATATAATCTTGCTCTAGTTCCTCTGATCCAGGAGGACGAACCCCTATAAAAACCATATCAGCATCTACTGATTTTTCAGCTATAACCTGCAAAAGTGAGGTATTTTGAGAGTTGCAAATCACGTCTATCTTGACAGCAATTCGGCTTCTATCGGCAAAATCTTTCAACCTTAGCCTTACCTCTTCTTGTTGCCTGACGTTATCCACAACTGAACAAAGTGTGATAGTGGAATCATCCCAAAATGAAGATCGCTGCAAGAGGTTACCTAGTGCTATCATGAGACTGCCATTATGTCGCTTTCCACCCCACCAAATCATAATTTTTTTCTTTGCTTTTTTCTCATCTATATCTTTTAACGACTGGTTTATTAACAAAATGTTGCGATGCTGCTCATGGGCAAATTTTATCAATCGATAAAGATCCTCACTAATAGAATCGATTTGCGGCGCGCCAATGACTAAAGTGTCCGGAACAATTCGCCCGATGCCATAGAAGAGAATTAGCCTTTCTGCAACTTGATACCAGCTCGCTCCTTGATAAATTCTCACTAGAGATACGATATCTTTGTCTTGCAGGTGCTTGCGCATAGCTTCTTCTAAAGTTCGAATCCTTTCTTGACTAGTATCAATACTTAATGCTGTAGCAGCAGTAATAAAGCCAGAATTTTGCGACAGATGATTTGCAAACTCAATAAGTGGCCATCCTGTGTTTGGCCCTGGTACCATAACTAAAAAATTTGGTTTCCAAGAATAGGGACTTTGCTTATTCTCTTGTAATCGATGAATAACATAACGCGCCAGCAGCATTAGAATGCCTTGACGAGCATCCCCCCAATTCGTATTGATACGTCGACGTAACATAATATAGTAAATCAATATAGTAGCAAATATCGCGCAAATTCCAGCGCCAGCGTTAATCATGATCATAATCAGCACCGCAATAAGCGCGGCAAATAAAGAAAGACTTGCTGGTACACGAAACTGCGGCCGCCAAGACGGCGCGCCAATAAGAGTTTCAATGCCCGTTGAAAAATTAATTGTCGCAAATGCTGTGAGGTAAATCATTGTTAAAATCGGCGCAATAGCATTCAAATCACCAAGCAATACTGCAAGTAAGGCAATTACAAATGTGAAAACTATTGCAAATTTTGGCTCGTCATCTCCAGCTTTGAAACCTTTCGACAACCTATAGGGAATGACATAATCGATCGCTAAAGCCTGCATTAATCTCGGTGCAGACAAAAAAGCAGAAACTGCAGATGATAGCGCGGCCGCCCAAAGCCCTAAAATGAGCAGTGGCTTAGAATATGAAAGATCTGCCATAATTAACATATTGCTTTTTAACGTCGCAGCATCCACCCTCAAGTACAAAAGTATCGGCAGGCCCATGAAAACAATTGCTGCAAAAATAAGTGCTAGAATCAATCCTCTTGGTAAGGATTTCGAAGGATCTTTTAAAGATCCAGATAGTCCTATTCCTGCAATGATCCCAGTAATCGCGGGAAAAAAAACTGCGAAAACAGACCAAAACCCCGCGCTAGGCTCTGCAAGAGTATGCGTATTTATAGATGTTAAATGAGAGCCACCAAAATAGAAGCTAGCAATACCTATTAAAATCGCAATGAATATATAACTCTGCGCACGAACTAAAAAGTTAGCAGAAAAATAGCCCAATCCACCAAGAATAAACAGAGCTGACACAGAAACTAATTTTTCTGGTACAATCGGAAAGAGAATAGAAAAAGACTCCGCGAATCCATTTAAATAAAACGAAATTCCAATCGCCTGAGCAAAAAAGAGCATAAGCCCCAAAGCTGCTCCAACTTCTATTCCCAAGGATCTCGAAATAATATAATAAGCACCGCCACCACCGACGCGCATATTACTTACTGTCGCGGAGATTGATAAAACGGTTAATCCCGCAACGACAAACGCCAAAAAGATAATGATGAGTGTTGTATGTATTCCGACATTTCCTACCATCCACCCTAAACGTAAAAATAGGATGACGCCAAATACTGCAAGCAAAGTTGGAAGAAAAACACCTTTAAAAGTACCATATTTTTCTGATTCAATTGCACTAACCATTGAAAATAAAATTCTTTCTACAAAGAGAATTCAGTTATTAAAAAAGATTTTTTTCAATTGTAGCATTTATAAATTATGCTGTTTAAGTATTTTCAATGGTTATGTTTAAAAAAACAATACGTCGCCCGATTTAGCGGAGCTCGGATTTTGTGAATCAGTCTTATTGCCAGTTGATTGTTCTTGTACTTTCTCAAGATTTGTTGGCTTAATCGGCTTTTCGAAAAAACTAACATTTTGATGGTTAGCACTTTCTTGAGCTGGTGCAACGCTAGGGCTATTTACTTTGTTAACATTTATATTCGTTGCCGATGCTTGCACAGCTGGCGCAACTTGAGGTGTGTCGTCAAAAAGCAGTACATCACCAGACTTCGCTTTCGCCCCAGGCTCAGATGATGCGGAAGCAGCCGCGGCAACAGGAGTTGAAGCAACAGTCGGAGTTGGTGTTTCGTCGAACAAAAGTACATCTCCTGAAGTAGCCTGGTTTTGCGCACTCTTAACTGGGGAGACATTTGTTTCGCTTTTATTCGCAAGGTTTAATTTTGAAAAGAAATTAATTTCAGGCTCTTTTATATTGCTCTTTTCTTTAGGCATGTCTTCTGTCGCCAATGAAAAATCTTGCTGTCTTAAATATCCAGAAGTTGTAAGCGCCATAGCTTTGCCTTCTTCTATTAAAAAACGCATTTGGCGCATAGCGGCTTCAATTTGCTGACGAGTCAAGTCTTGAAACTGTAAATTTGCAATGATGCCGTTGATATCATTGGCTACGCTTGCCGAGCTCTTTAAAGAGCGGCCAACAAGACTTTTAAAGAGTTCTGTAGAACCAGCGATTACCTTAACTAAGTTATTTACTGCAGCATCGACTTCCAAACGATTTGAATCTGTTTTTTGTGTATTATCATTTAGGGATTTAGATATCGCACCAATTTCTTGATTTACTTGATATACGATTTTCGTAATATCACTCGAGGCTTGATTTGTTCTATCGGAAAGTTTCCTAACCTCCTCAGCAACTACACTAAATCCTCTGCCATGCTCCCCAGCCCGTGCAGCTTCGATAGCAGCATTTAAAGCCAAAAGATTCGTTTGATCTGAAATATATTGAATATCTTCAGTAATTTTACTGATTGTTGCAGTGTTATGAAGGATGGCCTCCATAGTTTGCGAATAGTCTTTGTTATGCTGTAAGATCTCGGCAAGCATTGCAACAATCTTCTGCATAAGACTCATAGCTTCTTTAACTGCAGCCGACAAAGAAGGTTGATCAAAACCATCCGGCCCAGAAACTTTGTCACCAGAAAACTGATTATTCACCTGAGTTGAGTCTGCTAAGTGTTTTTCAGCCATCGTGTAGATCTGAGAAATGCGTTCACCTATTTCTGTCGTACTATCCTCTGTATAAGATATGACTCCAGTTAAATCTTTCTGGATAGCCGATCCAACAGATGCAAGCGATTCTAAAAAGCGAATTTGTCTCAGAAACAGCTCATCGTAGTGAGATATTTGACTATAAAGCCTCGCACATTTTGCTTCTAAATCTAGAATCTCTGTAGTCTTTATAGGATTATTTGCGTTTGGAATTCTATTTAAAGCTGCAATAATTTTTTCTTGTTCAACTATTTTTTTATAAGCCATTTCTAATTCACTTTGAATGGCATCAAAGTCTTTTTTATTTACACTCTTCTCAAAAATAGTTTTATCTTCTCTTAATGCTGTCATGTGATACCACCATTTTTCTTTAAAAAACGACCTAAGCTGTCTTGCTCAATCTACTTTTCGACTTTCGCGGACCAAATACTTTTGAAAAGACTTGCTTTTCAGATTCCATTGTAAATTGAACCCAAAGTTGATCTAAGAGTTGTGCCATAAGCGATTCAATATTTTTTACGTCCAATTC
>JAGOVF010000077.1 GCA_018060885.1 Oligoflexales bacterium
CAGCGATAATTTTAGGTCGAGCTGCGCTTGTTATCTCACCTTTGATAGCTCTCATGCAAGACCAAGTTCAAAGTTTACAACGCTTAGGCTTAAGAGCGGCATCTATTCATTCTGGTTTATCTCGCTCTGATAGCAGGCGTGTTTGCGAACAACTTAAGGCTGGTGATTTAGACTATTTATTTATTACTCCAGAACGACTTTCGGTGCCGCGATTTTGTGAATTTCTTTCGCGTTGTCCCTTATCTCTTATAGCAATTGATGAAGCTCATTGCATTTCGCAATGGGGTTTGGATTTTCGGCCAGATTATCGATTGATAGATGAGAATTTGCGACCCTTTTTGCGAGTTAGTTCCGTAAACGCTTTGGGAGAGCAAATTGCTGATAAAGAAAAAGTATCTGCAAATAATTGCGATTTGCCTGGTCCTAAGCGGTTGCCTCTCATAGCGCTTACGGCCACGGCTAGACCGGAAGTTCAAAATGATATAGCTAAACAATTAGACTTAAAAAATGTCTGCCAAGTCGTTGCTGGTTTTGCTCGCAAAAATATCGCAATCGAAGTTCTAGAATCCCCCCAAGAAGAGCGCGTTCTTTTTATTCGAACGCTTTTATCTAAAAAAGAAAATATTCCAGCTATTATTTATGCGCAAACGCGGCAAGGTGCAGATGACCTCGCGAAGATTTTAAGTAATTCTTCTTATACGACAATTTCTTATCATGCTGGAAAAACACCAGAACAAAGAGCCCAGGCACAAGAGTTGTTTATGAGCGGTAAAGCGCAAGTTATGGTGGCTACGACGGCTTTTGGGATGGGCATAGATAAGGGCAATGTGCGACTCGTGATTCATACTGGCCTTGCAGGACATCTCGAAGCCTATTATCAAGAAATTGGGCGTGCGGGTAGGGACGGCCTCGCAGCAAAGGCTGTTATGCTTTGGTCTTGTAAAGACCGTCTTACACACGACTATTTTTTCCAACGCGACTTTCCCGATACAGAAGAGTTACGGAATTATTTTAAAAAAATTTCTCGCATTAAAAAAAATAATGTTGAGTCTTTTACTGTAGCTATGGAGCATCTTACGGACAGTGAAAGTAGCTACATTCAGGTACTAAGGAGATTTCAAGCTATAAGGGAGTGTGCTCCAGGTGAATTTATTCTCGGGCGCAAGGATTGGCAGTTAAGCTATGAAGTCCAACGAAATTTGCGTCGCCAAGCTGTTGATGAAGTTCTGAAGTTTATTGCGACTTCGAATTGCCGGATGCAACATCTTTGTTTGTATTTTGGTGAAACATTAGAACAAACCTGCGGTATTTGCGATAAGTGTAAGAAAGAGAACTCCATTGGTAACTACCGCAGTTTAATAGCTCCAGAAGTGACGGCGGTGAGTGCTCTGTTAGAAGCTTTGCAGCTTAGCGATGGACAATCGATTGGAAAATTATACAGAGAGACTTTTCCCGATGAACGTTTGAGCAAACGTAAATTTGATAAAATTTTAGCGGCCTTGCAGCGACAGGGGCTTATCAATATAGGCACTGAGTCGTTTATTAAAGGGCAAAGACGTATCGATTATCAGGTCGCGAATCTGTGTAAGCCCAAAAAAATCTGGAAAAAATCGGAGCTTAAGGGTTTAGAGCTGTTTGAACTTAGTCACTAAAAATGCTAAAATACGAAATACTTTTCAATAAGTGGAGCCAAGCTCTTATGTTTTGAGCTCAACTCTAATGTATTGAGCATAGATCTAAGCACGTAAATGGGACCGAGGAGTCAAGCTATGCTAAATGCCAGAAATGCCCAAATATATCTTTGGGGATTGTTAATCTATTGCGGTATATTTTGTGGCGGAGCCAGCTTAGCTCAACAAAATATTAAAGCTGCCGCAAAAAAAAACAAAATGAGAAATGAATCTTTTCGAGCACAAATGCTTGGACTATCTTCTAGCTTGGCAGAGCTGGTGCCGTATGCATTTAGTAATAACATGCAAAATTGGGAAAAAAATCAGGAAAAAATTAAGCAGGAAATTATCAAATTAAAAAGCTTTGCGCACAATGTTGATAGCATTAAAACAATGCAAGTCGATGATCCGGCTCTGACTTTTGTAGCTCGAAAGCTGATAGATGATCTCGAACTGTCAATAGTATTGCTCAATAAAAATCTACATATTGCGGCAAAAAACAACCTAAGAACTGTGACAGAATATTGTATAGCCTGCCACAGTCAAAAGCCTTCAAAGTCTTACCAAGCGCCCTATATTGAACCAATAAATTTCGAAAAATTTTCGACGCTAGATAAAGCGAATTATTTAGCTGCAACGCGCCAGTTTATTGAAGCAAAAAAACAATATGAGTACCTTTTAGTTGATAAGAATTATGCAAAGAATAAACCTGACGAATGGGCCAACGCCATGAAAAAATTGCTCGCAATCGTCGTGCGCATTGAAGAGCGACCTGGCCTAGCAATGGAATTCATTAGTCGGGTGCGAGATGTTGACACCATTCCAGCTGAATTTAAACAAGCAACTTTAGTTTGGCGTAATTCAGCAAAACAGTGGCGAGAACATCATGATGATAAGAGTATTAAAACTCGCCAGCAAAAATTCAACAAAGTCAGGGATATTCTTGTGGCGTCAAAAGTCATTGTTTCACAAAATAAAAATATTCTCGATGCCGATCTTATAGAGCGTTTAAGAGCTTCGAAATATCTTCATGAAATACTTTCAGATAGGCCACGTGATGCAATATTTGGTGAGTCGCTTTATCTGGCGGGTGTCGTCAATGAGTCACTTCAGGAAATTAGTTTTTCTACTTTGCATTATGCTTATTATGAGGCTTGTATTCGCTTTCAACCCTACACCGAGATGGCTCGAAAATGTTTCGCAGCGTATGGTAAGTCTCACGCGGCAGACTTTTTAGACAAGAAAAATGCTGTTCACTCTCAATTGAGAGATTTAGAGAGTTTGACTACTCAAAAACTACAAGACAATAAAGTTAAGTGAGAGCCTGACAAAAGCCAGATCTTAAAGGGATTTGAAACTGTCTTACAAAACTTTACATGAAAATATTCGTAGTTTTGTTAGGTTTATACAAAACTATGTGGGTAGGATTTGGTACCCTCCGTTTGTTGGATTTTTGGCCGCATTGGATAATTTTATAGTTGTTGTTCCAACCGATGGAATTCTAATCTCAAGTTCTATGTTGATTCCTAAAAAGTGGTTTTTCTTAGCTTTGAGTATAGCGATTGGTTCAACAATGGGCGCAGTAGGTTTAGCTGCTCTTGTCGAGATTAAAGGCTTACCATTTATCCTTGATCTCTATCCAGGGATTCAGGAAAGCAACACTTGGATTTGGTCTACGAAATTTTTTGAAAAGTATGGATTACTTTTAGTTTTTGTAGTGGCAGTGACCCCCTTTGTGCAGCAACCCGCAGTGATTCTAGCCTGCCTAGCACAAACCCCACTTGCGGAGCTCGGCGCGGTTATTTTTTGTGGAAGATTGATTAAATACTTAATTATGGCTTTTGTTGGTTCACATGCGCCAGGGCTGCTCAGTAAATTATGGGGCCTAAAAACTGAACTGAAGGATGTCGGTGTTAAAATAGAATGAAATTATTGAATTTATTTACTGTCTACCTTGCTGCAACTGCCATTGAATTTCTGTTAATCCCTTAGCGGCTAAAAATTCGTTAGTTTTTGAAAAATGTCGATTTCCGAAAAATGCCTTGGCCGCAAAAGGTGAGGGGTGAGCTGCTTTTAAAATTAAATGTTCAGCATTATCGAGTAATGTTTCTTTGTCTTGAGCAACTTTCCCCCATAATAGAAATACTATAGGTGATTTCTGGCTGTTTAATACAGAAATAATCTTATCAGTGAAAATCTCCCATCCCCGATTGCGATGCGAGCCTGCTTTATGAGCTTCCACGGTGAGCACAGTATTTAATAGCAATACACCTTGTTCAGCCCACGGTGTTAAATTTCCATTATCACGAGGCTGTATAATTCCTAAGTCATTCTCCTGTTCTTTAAATATATTAGCCAAAGATGCGGGAACTCTCACACCATCTTGAACTGAAAAACTAAGACCGTGAGGATTTCCAGGTGTCGGATAGGGATCTTGACCTAGTATGACCACTTTGACATCTTCAAGAGCAGCCGAATTCAAGGCAGCAAAATATTGTTGTGGCTCCGGTAATACTTGTTTGCCATTTGCTATTTCGCCCTGCAAAAAAGTATCAAGTTCGCTCATGTAGGGTTTTGCGAACTCATCTTTTAATAATTCATTCCAGGTTCCCGTTAGCATTTCTGCATTTAACAGCGTTGTAGTTGTATCTGCGGCGTTAGACCTTGCAGCTTGTATTTCTTCAGAAGTTAGTTTCGAACTTTGAAAGTTATTATTTCCTGCCTGACATCCTATGAGGATCAGCAAGAGATAAAAACATAAATATATCGAAGTTGTTTTCATAAAAAGAACCTCCTTAGGCACTTTTCGTTTAACACAAAGGCCACTTCGAAAGCAACTCGCGTTTCTAAATTAACATAAATTTAATATGAAAAATAACTTTGGGGGCAGATCTCTTTCAAAAATGGCTTTAGAGGAACGATTGAATTGAATTAAATTGCAAATTATATGTGATCATAAATGACTAGAAATATTAACTATATTGGCTAAAATTTTGGAAATTGATAATGCTATTTAATTAATTGATAGAATATTCCGAATAGGTAGGAGCTACGTCGACAAAATTTTTGTTAAAAAAAGGCTAGAATGCAGGTGTATTTAATCGCAACTTCTCGAGCGCTTTTGATTATAAGTGTATTTTCTTATTTAACGAATTGTACAGATCCAAAAAAAACAAAAATCGAGACATCTGAACTTAATTTATTAGCAGAATCTGAAGCATCTGCCTTTTTGGTAAGCGAGCTCAGAAGTCGTTTGCGTGAGGATTTTGCGGATAAAGATCAAGTTTGCTCACATTCTGGAAATTCGCGTGAAGCTTGTGCCGTCGATGTTTACGAAAGAGTCTACACGCTATTTGAAAGTAATCCGAGTTGGGGAACTCTTACACTCGGAAAGTTGTTGGCAATTATTTTTACTCGAGAACTTTCTATAGCAAGTTCTGCAGCACCAAATGCAACTTCTATTTTGGTAGAAGCCTTTATGCGAAACTTTTGGGCAGTGTGTTATTACAAAGATCAGTCGGATGGCTGCACACCGACTGACCTTGTCCATTATCTGGCATCGATGCAAGCCTGGTATGGGCGAGGGTTGAGCAAAAACGCCGAAGCAGATCTTGCCCTGGCACAAAGCTATCAAAGCTCAGAAGGCCTTATTCAATCAGCATTGCAAAATACCACTTGGAAGCAAGAAAAGGCGCGATTAGGCGAAGTTCCATTTAAGTGGGCAAATTGGGCTTGTGGAAATGATGGCTATGATCAGCTGCGTAACTCAAATGGCCAAATTGGCGGAAAACCTCTGCCCTTGCTCATTCGCTGGTGTTCGCCCAATAAAGAATACGACTATTACTTTTCCGCAGTGACTTTAGAGCAAGATCGAATTTTGCCCTTGCCATCTGCCGGGGGAAGAAATTGCCCGCATGTTTGTACAAATTCTGTAGAAGTCATTAAAACGGGCTATATACATCAATCTGCGAGTCCGCAAACGCAAAATCCGAATCCCGCGCCAACTCCGCCCAATACGGGTACAAATCCTACTACACCTGATCCTGAAAATAATGAGCCTGATACGCAGATTCCTCCCAATCCAGCTCCGCTTCCACCGCCACCGTCAAATATTGTACTGCCAGCTTGTAGTGCTTTTGATGTTCCTATCGAAGGAGCAGATGCTGGGTGGAAAAAAGGCGATTTGCCAGATAAATGTACTTCGATCATTGGAAAAGGCCGCTGTGACAATAATCCTGACTACGGCGAAATTGCTTTCATATGTGGCGAACGCCCAGGTTATGGAACTGAGGCTTGGTGGCGCTGTGTTCCTCGAGGCGAGTGTCCATAATGGACTGCTGAAAATTAAGGGGTTTGTATTGAGAGGTTTAAGATTTACATCGCTAAAATTTTTTATACTCTTTTGTGTATTAGCGTCTTGCCATTCAAATGAGCGACCTAAGTTCAAGGGAAAAGGCGATGCCATAAAAGCCAAGGACTCTGGAGGTAGTAGCGGTGCTACTGGCAGTGGTAGCGATTGTGACTCGAGGATTGAATTTTGCCCTGGAGAAGTTGGAGGCGAAAATAGCGGTGGCAGTTCTACTCCCGACGCAGGTACGGCAACAAGTGGAGGTGCGACTTCAAATACTGACGGTATAGGAGCATCCGGCGGAACTGGCGACACTACGACGGGTGGTACTGGTGAAACAACTGGAGGCAGTGATGCTCCGAGTTCTTGTACAGACAAGTGTCCGATTCTTAGGTTTGATAATCCTGGGCGTTGTATGAATACTTTTTACTTTCCAGACGGCTCGTCGGGTATGCGAAATTTATGTTTAGACAATGCGGGATGTAAAGGTGACAACTGCAAAATTTGGTGTCCTGGTCAACCATGTGATTCTGGAAGGCACCCTGAAGGCTGTCCACAAGGAGTTGAGGCTGTATTTGTTGGGCCAGATAGAACGAACTACGCTGATGCTTGTCGGGAAGGTTGTGAGATGCGAATACATCGGAATTTACCGAATAAACCACACTGCAACACAGATGCGACTTGGGATCATCGGCAACAACACCCTGAATGTTATGCCTGTTGGGATTCTCAGTACAATGTTTGTCGCTATCCTGGAGAATGTGGATCTCCACTCTGATGTGAATTTTTTTATGAAATGTGGTTCAATTTAGCCTTTTGCTGTCGGCAAGCCTTCCGCGGTCGGCAAGCCTTCCGCATCCCACGCTAGCGTGCCGCCTTCAACGTTATAAACTTCTTGAAAGCCAGCTTGAACGAGAATTTCTGCAGCCCTGTAAGATCTAGCGCCAGATCGGCAAATAATATAAAGGGGCGTTTCTATCGAATAAGATGCCATAAATGTTTTTGGATCTTCTGACATAAATTTATCTAAAGGAATTAATTTTGCCATTTCTGCGCGGATATTCATGAATTCATCCGGGTTTCTTACGTCGATAAGGGGAAGCTTAGGGTTCTTCTTGTAGAGCTGATAATATTCATCAGGTTGTATCGAGAGAACTTCTTTATTTTTATCTTGTTTCATTGATTAAAACTCCTGACAAGGATCAACGTTTTAGAATTAGATTCTATAATATTTAGCCAAATCTTCCATAAATACTTTCTCAATAAATTCATTATATAAGGTGGAATCTTCAATGACTATTAAACCAGAAGTTTTTTGTTTAAGGGTTGCTGGGTCATTTAGCCAGATTAAAGCTTGTTTAATGCGTTGATTTTTGCCATTGGTCAGAGGTTCAAGAAAAGTGCGCGAGGATTCTAAATCGAATATATTTGGCTGTATATGATTTCTATCTGCTATAAAAAATAGGCCTGTGGAGGATTTTTCGATTTTCTTTTCAAGCGTCGAAGCGATTTTCCCCATCGTGTGTCTTGGATTAGCTTCCGAAAACCCAAGAAAATATTTTTGTTTGAGAGACTGCTCGCTCTCTATATAAGGTGATCGGTAAATATATAGATCTAAGCCTAAAGGTCCGTGGTAGTTCATTTGAGAATAGGCCGTGCGAAAAAACTTCGCAAGGTCTATAAAAAAAGTGTCGTTTAGTAAATCTTGGAAACCTGAGCCGTCGAGCTGTGCGAGGCTTAAAAGTTGTTTTCTTTTATTAAGAAAATGTCCGAGATAGCGACCATTATTATCGACGAAAAATCTGCGACTTGAAATTTTAAAATTTTCTGAATCTGCGCAAGAAAAATTAACTGAAATATCTAAAATTCTATTGTACCAAGGTTCTAATAAAAGTTCCGGACATTTTCCAAACTGAGAATTTAGCCAATTTTTAAAATTTTTAGAGTTTAAGTCACTCGGTCGAAATTTATAAAAGTTTCGACCAGAAGCACCAAAGGGCAGCTTTAATACCCAATTTTCACCGACTAATAAAGACTTTTGTTCGACAATTTGGGCTATGCTCTTAAAATTCGAAACAATACATGAGTGCTGCTTTGGATCCAAAAATATTTTCGACTTTTCTTGGGTATCTAAAAAATTTGCCCAAATTTTTTTTGCTGTGATTTTATTGTTAAGTAGTCTTGCATGACTTTCTGAATCAAATGAAGGTAAACATTGCAATTCAGTTTGAGTAAAATTTTGTCTAATTCTACGGCTGTATCCCCATGTTTTAATAAGCTCGATGCGAGTGCCGCTTTTTTTTAGTTGATCAAGAATGAGATGGCTGGGTTTGTTGCTTTCTTCCAAAAAATAGCGTGAATGGTCTAAGCCAAAATCATTGATATAGAGTTGGTGGCTTAGGCTCGGAATCTTGGGCAACAATAGGACATCTTCTTTATGACCTAGAAAAGCAAATAATGGACTCAGATCTTCTCTAAGAGATTGAGTCACAAGGGAAGTCGAATAATTATTTCCCTCATAAAGAATCTCTTCTTCAACATCGGGATTGTAGATTAAGAGCTGAACGGCGCGTGATTTAGCTTGTTGATGTATTTTAAGATGCTGAATGTACTTTTGATCAAATCCTGCTCGAGCTCGGCCCTCTTCATCAAATATAGAGCCCTTTGCACGGCTTGGACTAATGGGATGTCTCAAGTTTTCGGTGTAAGCCTGCCAAGTCAGCGGTTTAGTGTTTAGCCATTTTTCTTGCCAATAGAGCCCGTGTTCAACATGTGAAATTTCCTCTTGGTAAACAGTATCCAACACTGCAGCAGTTTCTTTATCACCAATTTTTAGAAAGGCATTTTTATAGAACAGTGAAAAATCTAAGTTTGCTTGCTCAAAGGTCAAACTTAAATGGTTAGTAAAGTCGATTAATGTTGGCATAGGAGCCAAATGAATCCAAAAGAAGTCATTTACCGCAAGCTCGCCGAATTCAACGCCATACTGCTTCATGCGCTCTATATAGAAACTTAAATGTTTTTGTTCTTGTTGCATGATTGCAACAAGACCCTTGCGAAAAGCTGAGGGAGCGTCTTGAAAGCGCAATATTGCCAGTGCCATGAGCTCCAAAGCAAGAAGTTCATGGTTGGCAAAAAAATGCAAAATAATTCCACGACTGCGTTCTTGTTCGAGGTTTTTTAAAGATGGGAAAGGTATGTTTTTAGGGTGAGACTGGCGATCGGAACCTAAAAAAGCGAGCTCTTTAGGTCTTCCGGGTTTTAAGTCTTTAATCTTATCAATGGATTTATCAATAAAAGAATCTTCGACATTTTCTAGCTGCACGAGTTTGTCTGCGAGTTTTGCTCCGAAAAGAATTTGGGCGGAAAAATCGTTTAGTTCCATTATTATGGTTCTATCTTATCGAGTTGCTTATGCTTAGAAGAGAACAGAGGAATTTTTTCGAATTTTAAAACGTCGATCAAACCTTGGTCGCTTATTTTAAGATCTGGTATGACAGGAAGTGCTAAAAATGACAGTTGTAAGAATGGCTCATCTAGAAGGCAGCCAGCCGCATGGGCGAGATCTTTTAATTGTTTTAGTTGCGCAGAAATTGACGCTGGGTGCGCATCTGTCATCAAACCACCAATAGGCAAAGCTATTTTTGCGATTCTACCATCGCTATGTACGACCACAATACCGCCATCGCAAGCGATCAAAACGTTAACGGCCTTAACCATGAGATCATCGTGAGAGCCAACAACTATAATATTGTGCGAATCGTGGTTGATAGAAGTTGCTATGGCTCCATTTTTGAGTCCAAAACCATTTGCAAAAGCATTGGCAAGCTGAGCACTTTGATGGTGGCGTTCTAGAACGGATATTTTTAAGAAGTCTCGTTCTAGGTCGCAAAGCAGTAATCCATCAACAGGTTGCATCGGTTCTATTAGGTGTTCGGTAAGTATTTGTCCGGGTTTAACTTTGATGATATGCACAGACTGCTCTTCGTGACTTAAGCAGTTTATTTCGAATACTTTCAGGTCTATGTGATCATTTATTGCAATTTTGCCAAGGTTAATATTTTTTTTTGTTTTTAAAAAATTTCTTTTCTTGGCAGTCGCCTCTAAGCTGTCTAGATTTATTTCCAGGCCATTTTTGAAAACATTTTTAATCTTGAGGCCAGCAGTCCAGTTGGAATTTTGTAGCTCGTTTGTACGACTTTGCGTGTTTTGCTTTGCTTCGACAAAAACGAAATCAGCAAGAAAACCTGGTGCAATTGCTCCTCTATCACGCAAACCATATGCCATCGCACTTGAGTAACTGGCGGAGCGAAACACGACCTCAGGAGGCAGACCTTGTTTCAGGGCTTGATCTATAATGGCGTCGATATGACCTGCGTTTTCGATGTCTAAAGGATTGCGGTCGTCGGAACAGAAGCCGATTTGGCAGCTCGCGTAGGCATTCAAAAGCGGCAATAAGGCTTTTGCATCTCTGGCACAAGAGCCTTCGCGAATGAGAACTTTGATTCCTTTGCGTAGTTTTTCCTTAGCTTCTAATAAGTTTGTCGATTCATGACAACTATGAATGCCGGTCATAATGTAGGCGTTTAAGTCTTTTCCGCTCAGCATGGGACAGTGGCCATCTATGAATTTATCGGCAAAAGCGCTTAATTTTTCTAAGACTTCTCTGTCTTCTCCCAATAGGCCTGGATAGTTCATCATTTCTGCTAAACCTAAAACCCGCGGATGATTTTTGAATGCTAATAGATCTGCTGCGTTTAAGTGAGCGCCGCTTGATTCTAGATTGAGATGTTTGCTCGTGGCAGGAACGCAGCTGGGTAGCATAACGTAAAAATCTAAAGTCAGACCCTCTGAACTTTCAAGGGCCCATTTAATTCCTTCATTTCCCCAAACGTTAGCAATTTCGTGGGGATCCCAAATAACAGAGCAAGTTCCGCGCGGTAATACAGCTTGTTGAAAGCGTGCGGGAGTCATTAAACTGCTTTCTATATGCACGTGAGCATCTATAAATCCAGGAACTATATATGCACCCTCTGCATCAAAGTAGGTTTTACCGCTATATTCCTCTTCCACGCCGACAATTAAAGAGCCTTGAAGGGCAATATCACCTTTAATAAAATTTCCAGAAAATACATCCAAGAAAGTTCCGTTTTTAATTACACAGTCGGCCTTTTCCAAGCCGCGTGCTATTCGAATAGACTTTGCTAATTGAATTTGGTCTTGGGCATGTTTGCGTGCTTTCATATCAACTAACCCCTCCGCATATATTTAGAGATTGACCTGTTATATTTTTTGCGGCTGCACTGCATAGGAAATGACACATTTCCGCGATTTCGTCGGGTTCAATGAAGCGGCCTAGGGGAACGTCAAATAATAGCTCGTCTTCGCTTTTATGCAGCTCATGTCTGCGTTGATGCATCATTTCTGTTCTCGTCCAGCCAGGGCAAATACAATTAACCGTGATATCTCTGCGGGCAAGTTCTAGTGCTAAAGAGCGAGTGAGTCCTAAAAGCCCATGTTTTGCAGCTGTATATGCACTTTGTTCGGGAACGGCTTTGTGGCTGAGTACAGAGCCAATGTTAATGATTCTCGATAAATGATTTTTTAAATATGGCAAAGAATACTCACAGAGGTAGTAGCACGAATTTAAATTGGTATTAATAATATTCTGCCATTGCGAAAAACTCTGGCTGCCCCAGGGAGTTTCGCCCGCAATTGCAGCATTGTTGACAAGTAGATCGAAATAACCATGGGCAGAATTTTTGTGACAAAAATTAATAAATTGTTTTGCGATGTCGATTTGGCTAAGGTCACCAGAAAAATGTAAATAATTTGGCCCTAAGTCTTCAGGCAGTGCGGCGCTACGGCTGGCACCCAGAACTTGCCAGCCTTGTTTAACAAAGCTTTTCGCGATAGCAGCACCTATCCCACGAGAAGTGCCGCTGATGACTAATGTTTTAGAGGCTGAGGGCATCAAGGCTGTCTCCATAAATATTGAACATTAAGCGAGGGGCGTCTCATGGCTATTTAATAGCAAGTAATGGTAGAATGTGCATGGGGTTTTTTATTTTCATGTGGCTAAACGAGCGATTTTTTCTGGAAGTTCTGCCTTTAAGGTTGTTTTATGTTGAGTGTTGTTGTCCACGTCGCTTTTGCGATAGCTACGCTATTTGCTATTGCTTATTTTAGCCGACTTCAGAAGCAGATAGAGTTCCTGCGTAGTTGTTGGAGGCAGGTGGCTATTCAGCAGAAAAGCCAGGGAGTTAAAAGTCAGCACGCGAATAGAGAAGATGCGGCAAGCCTTTTGCCTGCTTTGCCAAAAGTGACAGTTGATTGGCCGGATGTTTTTTTACAAAAATTTGCTGATGCATTTGCAATCTATTGCGAAATGAATATTAAAAAAATGCCCAGAGCTGTAGCGATAGACCTTGCGTATATTGCAGGCTTTCATTTACGCTTAAACATAGATTCAATTAAGTTATATGAGCAGAGCGGAAAAAAAATTTGTGAATTAAAATGTGCTTATAACATAGTTGATTTAAGGGAAGCAGAGGATAAATTTTCTAATGCGTTGGGTAGTGATTTTGAAATAAAAATAATTCGAAAGGATGGCAATCAATGAAATATATTAGTTTTATGTTCGGAGTTCTTTTCTTAACATTATCTTGTGCACATTTAGAGGGCGGATTATTTTCAGATGACAAGAATAAAAAAATAACTCTCGAAAGTGATATGCCACTGGAAGAACTTTTAACAAAAGCGATAGAAGGCGATGCAGATGTTGTGGCTCAAGCAATTGAGATAATCAATTATCGCAAGGAGTGGGCAAACGTCGGCCCCATTTTAAATAGACGTATAAACAAAGATGCGCATAAGCTTGAAACACCACAACTTATCAATACATTCAAATTATATATCAAGGGTCAGGATCCTCAAGCTCCCCAACTTTTTGAACGTATTGTGGCAATTGATAACCCTTCGATTCAAAGGTTTGCATGGAGTATTGCTGCACGTATGCCAAGCAAGTCGATGGCCGAGAAAATTGATCAACATTTAAATGAAATTATTAAAAAAAATGACATAGGCCAATATCTCTTTGCAGAAATGGCAATAGCGATCGATGCGAACCAAATTAAATCCGCTTTCAGTCTACTGTCACTCGGACTCTTTGAAAAAAACGAAGTTGAATTTGCTAAAGCTATGGCGCGTTTAGATGCGAGAGCTGCTTCTGATCGCTTTATGGTGTATTTATCGAAAGCAGGGTTTGAAGAATTACGTCAATTGCATTTTTCGACGGTAGATTTGAATACTTGTTTATTTATTTTGCAACACATGCAAAAACAAGCCCCTGGCGTCGATCACCCTCAACTTGCACATTTATTCTATTACGCTGTGTCGCGGAATAGAACGATTGGGGACTTAGCGCATGATGTTATTCTTTCTTATGTCGTCAATCACCAAGAGCTGATTGCTTTTACTCTTTCCGGCTTGCCAACTGAGGTGCAACTTGCTTTTGTAGAAACTGCTCGCCGTACCCCGAATGCACTGACAAGCCAACTTTTGAAAAGTCTTATGCGTTTGTCTTCCCGCCAAGAGGTCATTGATGAATTGCGAGAAGTAAATTTCTAAAACTGCCCTAGCAATTTGGTGCCAAAAATTGTCATGCTAGCACCAATTTTCGAGGGCAGTTTACAACCAGTAATCTAGGTTCGCCAGCACTTGATGCGCTCTTGTAAGACTCAAGGGGTCAAAACCAAATTCATCTTTAATGGCTACGTCTCGGTCAAAAGAGTTTTTTATTGCCTCAATTTGAAGGGTTTTTTTAAAGCCGAATTTTTTAAAAAAATAATAAGCATTTGATGGGACTGGAAAGTCACTGCCGTATAAAGTGCGTGACTGTATAAGTGGGGAGTCAACCAAACGTTGAAGTTGGTGAAAGCGAGATGGATTGCACAAGCCGGAATTATCGACCCAAAGGTGCGGGTAAGTTGCAAGCAACTTTTCAATTTCAGGAACTTGATCTTCTTCTTTAGATAATAAAACTGAGGTGCCAGAATGGGCGCAGATAATAGTTACACCTAGGTCTAAAGCGAATTTAATTCTTTCAGCATCGTTGTACTGAGGAAAATAACTATAAAAAGTTCTCTCGCCACCAATGTGGATCAATAATGGTATGTTTGCGTTTTTTAATTTTTCCAAAAACTCTTTAATTTTCAAATTAGCTGGATCAATCATTTGCGCCGATGGAAGCCACTTTATTAAAACAGCTTTATGTTCGATACAGTATTCCAATTCTTTGAGTGCATCTTTACGAAAAGGATTGACGGAAGGACCAGGTAAAAGTTTTGCATTCTTTCTGCAAACATCAAATACCCATGCGCTTGGTACGATGAGTTGAGAATGTTTATAGTCTATTTCCCCTGAATTAAAATCATAAGCCCCATCAAAGCCCAGCACGACTCCATAGTCAATTTTTTTGCTACTATTGAGTCTATTTGAAATTAAGTCTATCCACTCACAATCAAAATCTTCCTCCATCATTTTGTTTGAGATATTATGGACAAACTGCAAAAGCTTTATTGTGTAGCGCTGTCGAAGCTTAGGTGAAAGCCATGCACCTGAATCACAGCAGCCAGTTCCAGCTAGATGTATATGTACATCGATTGATGCTAAATTAGTCATTAATTTTCTCCAAAAGCCATTTGAGTACTGTCTGATGTGCCTTGGAGCTAAGCATCAAACTAAAGTGGTTTTCTAAATCAATCTGAACAAGGTCAAAGGATTGAGCAAATAAGTGTTTATTAAGTGTTGAATGTCTAGCTGCGATTTTATCAAATTGTCCCTTAATAAAAAGACACTGCGGTAAATTTTGACTTTGCTGGAGAGAATTTATTGCATTAGAAATATATGCTGATATTTCAGAAAAATAATGTCCTGCTTTTTTATTTAATCTTATCGGATAAAACTGGCGTTTAAAACTTAAAACTGGTGGAAAAATTTCATAGAGTGAAAAATGACTTAATTGTTGCCAGAAAGTGGGGAGTATTGGGAGAAGCAATTCAGGCAAAAAAGATAATAGATTTGGTCGAGCCAAAGGCATGGCGATGCCAACAAAGCCTTTTACTTCCTTAATGTACTTACCTAAATGGCAAAAACCCAATAGCGCACCAAGGCTTTGTCCGCAAACGAAGATAGGCTTTGTTTTTTCATTTCGCTTTAAAACTTGATTGAAAGCACAATCAAAACTAGCATCAAAATCATTCGAATCGAAAAAAGTTGTACTAGAAAAGCCATGACCATCGAGATCAAAGCTAAAAATTGAAAACCCATTATTCAGCAAAAGTTCAAAAAGCTGAGTATTCGGATAAAGCGCATCATGACCCGTAGCATGGAGAAAGAGCACAAGTGCTCTTTCGTTTTTGCTAGTAAAATACCAGGCATTAGTTTCTGAACTTTGATTGTAATAGGTGTATTTAATGTTTTGAATGCCGACATTATTGCACTTTAAGTTATTAAAAAATCTACTTTCGAATTTTGGGCGCTGATTGGGAATCATTTTTCTCCAAATTTAATGAGCTTCTGCCGCATACAATTCAAACCATCAAATTCTTATTGATTTAAATTGTATGTTTTTGTTAATCTTTATCAAATTTAAATAGCAAATTTAAAAACTCAAAATGGTTCTAAAAGCGCAAGACTAAGTTGTCTGTGTAATTACTTTGTTCAAAGGATATTTTATGACTATAGCTACTAGAGATTTTAAGCGTCGGATTAAAAACTTTTTAGAGCGTTATGGCTGGGCCTTCCGCGAAGGGAAAGATGAAATTCTAACGGGGTTTTATGGCAGCGATGAGCACTATTTTTCACAGCGCATTTCTTTTGACCGTAGTTTTGTGTGTTTTGACACTCTGCTCTATTCTCTAAAGTCAAATTATAATAGGACTAATATCGAAATTTTGCAGCTTTCGCAAAATTTAAATGAGCAATTGCCAATTTCGAAATTTGTGATGGTTGGAACGCAATTATTCAGTCGGGTGACTCTGCACGCCAGAAATATTGATTATGATATTTTTACGAATACTCTAGAAATGATTTCTCATCATAGCGACTTAGCTCGGTCTTTGTTTGGACCGGTTTTAGATTCTGAAGAAGCTATGCAGAATAATTTAATATTGTAGCCTGCTTGCCTAAGCTTTAACTTAACTGCATTTATAAAATTCCGATACTTAGCAAAGGTAAGAGCTTAATCAGAGAGGCTAACTTTGCAGGCTGAAGTCGCAGTCATTCCGGAATATTTAGGTCACTACCAAATTCTAAAGGAAGTTGGTCATGGAGGTCTTGGACGCGTCTATAAAGCGCTCGATACCCGCAGTGGACAAATTGTCGCTATAAAAGTTTTACACAATAAATACTCTGACAATCAAAAGTTTTTAGGGATTTTCCATCGTGAACTTATTATTATGGCAAGTCTTCATCACAAACATATTGTGAGTTACCTATCGAACTGCTTTGAACCTCCGATCTATTATGT
>JAGOVF010000211.1 GCA_018060885.1 Oligoflexales bacterium
ACCTTGAGGAAGTTTCCAAGTTCCAGGAAGATCTGATCTTTCTCCTAAAAGTAGCTGACCCTGCGAGTCGATAAAGACTCCAACAACACAGTCTCTATAAGGTTTTGGCATGATACCCCGATACTAAAGAATGTTATGTTCTATGTTAAAATTGAACATACGCACTTGAAAATAGACGTGGTTTAATTTTAGCAGTTAATTTTTATCTAGGCTAAGGAACATTTATGAAAAAGCATCTTTGCTTGAGAGCTTCAATTGTTGTCCTGCTTTTTTTACTCGGCATTTTTCAAGCAACAAGTGCCTTGAGTCTAGAGTTCTCTTTATCAGGGTCCGAGGCAAAGTCGCACTTGGGGAAAAGTTTAGTATCAAGAGAAACCTATACCTCTTCTATTTCGTTTTCTTTGACTCAACTTATTCAGGTCGGAATTGGCTATACTCGCCAATTTAGCGTAGACGAGGGTTATTCCTTAATTGCTACTGTTGATGATCCAGAAAGCCCAGGTACCCCTGTTTACGTTTATCAATCTTATGAAAATAAAACGGTACTTTCGGCCTACTCCAGTGACGTGACTTTTATAATCTATCCGGGAGATGTTTTTGTGCCCTTCATATTTTTCGGTGGTGTCGTAAAAGAATATTCAATCAAATATGTTCAAGGGCAAAATATTGCAGAAGATGACCTGTATATGCCTTTAGATGGTCAGGGTGGGATTGGAATGTCGATTAAACTTAATCAATCTTTTAGCTTAAAAATTACGACTACTTATTCAAAAGGTAAAAAAACTGTTGGAGTTTTAGATACAGACGGTAGCGGCAATGTCGCCAGTTTTCAAACCGAAGACGCCTGGGACAGGACAACTCAAATCGGTATAAGCTATCGTATTTAGTACCATTTAAATATTCTAATAAATTAAATAAAAAAAATTTCCTACCGATACCAATAACTGAGTTCTAATAAATTGACGTGGGCGGTCGCTGTGCCTTCTATAATTGTATTCAGTTTATTTTTTATTTCATTTCTTGGTTTGCTGGGCTTTATTTGGCACAAAAGCAATTCAAGGGGTATGTATTTACGTGGGCGTCAACGTTATGGTGCAAAGCAAAGTAGTTATCAAGGTGGCGGTCAGAATCAGGCTTCTCGAAGGCGAACAACTGATACTAAAACTTTAAATCGCCACGAAAAATCAATATACAATAAAGCAAAAAAAATGATCAGCATTGGTAATGTGCAAGCAGCAGCTTCGCATCTTGAATCCATTGGGATGATGCGGGAAGCTATTGCCGCGCTCGAGGATAATGGTTTTGTGCATGATGCTGCAAAAACACTTTTGCGCTTAGGCATAGCGAATCGCGCTGGTGTCGTATATGCGCGACATAATCTGTGGACCGAGGCTGCCGCTTGTTTTAAGCAGGCAGAAATGCCCTTTGAGCAGGCCAAATGTCTAGAAAAAGCGGAGCGTTTTTTAGAAGCTGGAGAATCTTACAAAGTGGCTGGAGATCTCGACCGCGCAGCTCAATGTTATGAAAAAGGCGATCAACACGCCTTGGCGGCTACAAGCTATTTTTTAGCGAACAAACCACAAAAATCCCTCGAAGTTTTAAAATACACCAACACAAAAGAAGATTTTTCTAAGAAGTTTTCACCAGAATTTCTGAAATTTTTAGTTCAAAATATACATTTAGTAACGTGCAATAAAGTAATAGTCGATATTTTAGATTTTTTTCATCTCTTGCCAGAATCTGTCATGGCGCTTGTAGATAAAAATCAAAAAAATCCTTTAAAGATATGTTTATCGCTTTCGCCCGCAAATTTAGCACAAAAATTGATAGCTGAACCTCGCATAAATAGCACTAAAGCTGTATTGCTTGCGGAAGTTATGTCGGAACTCGCTATGTTTGAATATGCCGGTATGATTTATCAGCGTGCAAATGAATTTTTAAAGGCGGCACATTGTTTTGAAAAATTCGGCGACAAAGAAAGAGCAAAGTATTGTTATGGAAGAGCTGGTCAAAGTGCTGACTTAGATCGTTTAAATAATAATGTTGCTCCAGTTAGTGAGCATGTGACTACCATTAAAGACGGAGAACGAGAAAAGATAAGTATAAAAACAAAATTCGATGATGATAGGACGCTGATTTTGCCCCTTTTGAAGTCGCAACTTCAACAAGAAAAAGATGATTCTGAGCAGGATGAGTCCCCACAAAATGAGGCGATTTCTATTTCTATTCAAAACCAGCAGAAAACGACAGATAGTTCCACGCAAATGAAATCGCCAATAGAAAAAAAGTATTCACCAGAAACTAATTCTACCCACCTGTGGAAGCTCGATGACGCCGAGTATAAAAATTTACTCGAATCAAGCTCGCTTTTTTCCGGCTGGTCTCATGGCGACATAGAAAAAATTTGGTCGCTGGGTGAGCGGTTGGCGTTATCAAAGCGCCTAGTATTAGATCGAGTGAACTCTGAAGGAGAAAAGCGACAAGGTATATATTTTATTCTGCACGGAGTCGTGACTGTTTATAGAAACGAGCAGGAGTCTAAACACAGCTTAACTTCCGGAGATTTTTTCGGTCACGAAATTATATTTGCTTTGCCTAGCCAAAATATTAGATATGAGGCCCATAAGACTAGTGAGTGTTTGTTTATCCCTAAAGATCAGCTAATTAATTATTTAGAAACTCAGCCGCAACTTCTGCGACAGTTTTATGAAAATCTCGCAAAATTAATGGTTGTCCCAGAACAAAAAAAGATTTCCTAAACTCTCATTGAGCTAAGCAAAGAATTTTACGAAATATGACAATTCTCAATAACTACCGCGCTAGCTTCACCACCGCCTATACATAAAGTCGCCAAGCCATAACGGCCATTTTTTTCTAATAAACCATTTATAAGTGTTACCAATATGCGCGCACCGCTTGCTCCTATAGGATGTCCAAGTGCAACGGCACCACCGAAGGCATTTACTTTTTTGTGATCGAGTCCCAAGTCTTTCATCGCTGCCATCGTCACAGCTGAAAAAGCTTCATTGATTTCGAATAAATCAATATCGGACTTTTTTAGTTTTGCGACATCGAGAACTTTTTTAATTGCGCCAATTGGAGCAGTCGTAAACCACTGCGGGCTTTGTGCAAAAGAAGCTTGCGCAGTAATCTTGGCGAGTGGTTTTAATCCTTTTGCTTTTGCTGTGGCTAGATCCATAAGTAATAAAATAGCAGCGCCATCATTAATAGACGAGGCATTTGCCGCAGTAATTGTGCCGTTTTTTTCAAAAGCTGGATTAAGTTGCCGCAATCTTTCGAGATCAGCACCTGCTGGTTCCTCATCTATATTTATTGAGTTAATTTGCTTTTTAGATGCAACTTCAACGGCAATAATTTCCTTAGCAAAGTGACCAGTAGCTTGAGCGGCACGAGCCCGCTGGTAGCTTTCGATAGCAAAGTCATCTTGTTCTTCACGAGAAAACTTATATTCTTTGGCACAAACTTCTCCAAAATTTCCCATCGCAGAATTTCCATATGGATCCCACAGTCCGTCCCACTGCATATGGTCTTTTAGTTCTGATGGACCAAAGCGGAAACCACTACGTGAATTTAATAATAAATGTGGAGCTAAAGACATGTTTTCTTGGCCACCCGCTAGTACAATTTTAGCATCTCCGAGTCGGATAGCTTGGTCGGCAAGCATGACTGCTTTTAAGCCGCTGCCACAAACCTTGTTTATTGTCATTGCGCATACAGATTCAGGCAGACCACCATATATTGCGGTTTGGCGAGCGGGAGCTTGACCAATACCTGCTGGTAGTACGTTGCCCATAATGATTTCATTAATTTCTTGGCCTGAAACTAAGCCTTGTTTCAAGACATCTTTGACTAGAGTAGCTCCAAGCATGGGTGCGGGAGTTGTGGAAAGGCCACCGCAGAATTTCCCAATCGCTGTTCTCTTAGCATAGACAATAACTGTTGGATTATTATTCATAGAAAACCTCAGTAAAAATTCCAGACAACACTAGCAATATACGGCCCTTTTTGCTACAACCTTTCTAAATTTACAAAGGAATGGTGACCATGGCACAAGAAGCCAGCCTTCAACTAAAAAGCAAGCTAGAGTTGAGAGGGCGCTTAATCGGTGCGCCTTTGCGCTCAAGCGGAGAGATGGTTTTTACCACAGGAATGGTTGGCTATAGTGAAGCACTTTCAGATCCATCTTATTTTGGCCAGATTTTGGTCTTTTCTTATCCACTCATAGGCAATTACGG
>JAGOVF010000212.1 GCA_018060885.1 Oligoflexales bacterium
CTTTTACAGATTGCGGATGAATTAAAGCGAGATGATATCAATTTAAAAATTGTTAATGTGTCTTCACTTAAGCCTCTAAATGAGAAAGTGATCATTAAATATGCCAGTGAAACAAAGGTGTCTGCTGTGGTAGAAGATCATTTTGTGCTCGGCGGCCTGGGCTCAATGCTTGCCAAATTGTTTGCGGAAAAGTATCCAACTAGACTTTTCATTTTTGGATTTGAAGATTTTACTGATTCAAATAAAAAGGAATTGATATATACAAAAGCTGGTTTGGACAAAAATTCGTTATTAAAGAAATTGAAGTCTTTGATTAAATTGGCTTGATGTGTTATAAATTGCCCAAGCAAAAAAGCATATGCCATCTGTAAAACTCAAGATTTTTTCGGGAACTTCTCATCCTCAGCTTGCGAGTAGTATAGCTAAGAGTTTAAGAATTAAGTTGTCTCCAATGGAGATTTCTCGTTTTGCGTGCGGAGAAATTTATGCGAAGCCTTTGGAAACTGTGCGTCGATCGGAGGTGTTTATTGTTCAAACATGCACGAATAATGTGAATGAGGACTTGATGGAATTGTTTGTAATGCTCGATGCATTTAAGAGGTCTTCAGCAGAAAAAATTCATGTAATTATTCCTCATTATGGTTATGGCAGACAAGATCGCGTGGCTTCTGCTAGGGAACCAATCACTGCCAAGTTGATTGCTAATTTAATTGCAAAAGCTGGTGCAGATAACTTAATTACTATCTCTTTGCATAGCGATCAAGAACAAGGATTTTTTGACTTCCCTGTTGATCATGTGGGTACACATCATTTGTTTGCAGATTATTTTAAAAAGAAAAACCTTAAAAATTTGGTTGTGGTAGCTACAGATGCGGGTGGTGTAAAAGATGTAAGAAGATTTGCAAATTTATTAGGTTGTCCTATTGCGTTAATACATAAGGTGCGCCCTAAACACAATGTGGCAGAAGCTTCGCATGTTGTGGGTGATGTTGAAGGCAAAGTTTGTTTGATTTTTGATGATATGATTGATACTGCTGGCTCTGTTTGTGCTGCAAAAAAAGCATTATTAGGTGCTGGTGCCGAAAAAGATATGTATTTAGCGGCTACTCATGCAGTTTTTTCTGACCCTGCAGTGGAAAGATTAAAAGAAGCAAATTTTAAAGAAGTAGTGGTAACCGATACAATTCCTTTGCCTAGTGAGAAACAATTTAAAGGTTTAAAGGTTCTTTCTACAGCAAGTTTATTGGCACACATAGTGAAAAATGTTTTCGAAGGCCGGTCTGTAAGTGGTGTTCAGCGCTAGTTTGTGCTATAATCCATGTATAATTAAAAAATATCATGCGTATTTATATAGGTTCAGATCACGGAGGTTACAAACTAAAGAATGCTCTTGAGTTGCATTTAAAAGAGTCTGGTAAATTTACTATTATAGATTTAGGTGTGTTTGAAGATATACCAACTGATTATCCAGATATTGCGCGAGAAGTAAGTGAAAAGGTTGTTGAAAATAATTCTTCTAAAGGGATTTTAATTTGTGGAAGTGGAATTGGAGTTTCTATGGCTGCTAATAAAATTAAAGGAATTCGTGCTGCTTTGTGTACAAATGAGTATATGGCAGAAATGAGTAGAAAACATAATGATGCTAATGTTTTATGTATGGGTGAGAGAGTTATTTCTCAGGAAGAAGCTTTTGCAATTACAGATAAATTTTTTAGTACTGATTTTGAAGTAGATGAAGAAAGACATGTTCGTCGTGTTGCTAAAATTGAACCAAAAGAATAATGAAACCAAAAATTCAAATTGCACCTTCAATACTTTCTGCTGATTTCGGCAATTTAAATGCTGATATTAAAACAGTAGAGCCTTATTGTGATAGATTACATGTAGATGTTATGGATGGTCATTTTGTGCCAAATATTACTTTGGGTGCGCCAATTATGCGTATGATCAAGACAAAATTGTTGATGGAAGCGCATTTGATGATTCAAAGACCACAAGATTACATTAAAGATTTTGTTGATGCAGGCGCTAAATTGATTATTGTGCATCAAGAAGCTTGTACACATTTGCACAGAATTATTCATCAAATAAAAGATTATGGAGTGAAAGTTGGAGTTTCTTTAAATCCAGCTACTTCTTTGGTGACTTTAGAAAATGTATTGGAAGATTTGGATCAAGTATTGATTATGACGGTTAATCCTGGCTTTGGAGGCCAATCATTTATTGAAAATGCAGTGCCAAAAATTATTGAATTGCGAGAATTGATGCCAAATTTAGATATTGAAGTGGATGGGGGCGTTACTGCAGAAACTGCAAAAATTGCCATAGAGGCAGGGGCAAACATTTTAGTTGCGGGTTCTTATATATTTGGTTCGAAAGATAGAAAAAAAGCTATAGCCAGTTTGCGTGCGTAGTGCTATTTAAGCTTTACTTTGAGCCTTATTTTGCCTAAACTGAGCCAGCTTTACGATGTGTTCACGTAGCTCAGCTGGATAGAGCGCAGCCCTGCGAAGGCTGAGGTCGTGGGTTCGAATCCCGCCGTGGACACCATAATAAAGCTGAGCGAAAAAGTTGAAAGAATTTGACAAGCATACCCCCAGGGGGGTATGCTTGTTTCATATGAAATACATGGACGATAACAGTAAGGCGAAAGTGGTGCGCCGACTCAAGCTTTTAGAAGGTCAGGTTCGGGGGCTTCAACGATTGGTGGAAAACGATACTTATTGCATTGATGTGATTACCCAGACATCGGCAGTAAAACAGGGCTTGTCTAATGTTGAAGACTTACTTCTTGAAAATCACCTTGGTCACTGTGTTGTTCATCAGGTGCAATCCGGCCAAACCCAAAAAGCTAAGGAGGAAATTATTAAAGTTTATAAACTTAAGAGAAAATAATATGCATACACAAACTTATAAAGTTAAAGGAATGCACTGTGCCTCATGTTCATCGGTTATAGAAAAGACTTTCAAAAAAATTACAGGCGTACAATCGGCCGAAGTAAACTATGGCACGGAAAAAGCCAAAGTTTCTTTTGATCCGTCAAAAACAAATCCGCAGGAGCTTTCAAAGCATATTGAGCCCTTGGGGTATTCTTTGGAGATTCCCGCAACAGCCGAGGAAATGGGTATGTCGGCCGACGAGCACGCTGCTCATCTGGGACTAAACCAATCAAAAAAAGAAAAGCTGGCCGAGGTGGCTGATATGCGAACAAAGGTGCTTTCAGCAATCCCTATCGCGATTTTTGCGGCTCTCGTTATGATTTGGGAGATCCTTGCCAAATATGGCATTGTCTCTGAAATGAGCTATACACTGGAAGAATTTTTTCATCATCTACTTCCTGTGTTTGCGACATATATTCTTTTCGTTGTTGGTAAGCCGTATTTGCTTGGTTTTTATCGATTTCTTCGATATGGCAAGGCCAACATGGATACGCTGATCGGCATCGGCACGGTTGCAGCCTTTCTATACAGTTTTGCCGTTAGCGCTTTTGAGGATATACTTAGGCCTTTTATAAATGTTGAATACCAATATTATGATGTAACTATTGTCGTTATTACTTTTATTACTCTCGGAAAATACCTTGAGGCACGTTCAAAGACAAAAACAGGGGATGCCATTGAAAAACTTCTCAATCTACAGGCTAAAACCGCGCTTGTTATTCGAGACGGCAAAGAGGTGGAAATCCCGGTAAATGATGTGAAATACGGAGATTTAATTATTGTTAAACCCGGGGCAAAAATTCCAGTGGATGGTGTTATAACCGAAGGAAGTTCTTTTATTGATGAATCAATGGTGACCGGAGAACCAATGCCTGCACAAAAAAAAGTTGGCGATAGTGTTGTGTCCGGGACTATTAACACCAGTGGTTCATTCACATTTAAGGCTACAAAAGTAGGCTCTAAAACTTTGCTTGCTCAGATTGTTAAGATGGTTGAGGAGGCTCAAGGAAGCAAGGCACCTATTCAGGCATTGGCGGATAAAATTTCTGCTGTATTTGTTCCTATTGTGCTTGTGTTCGCTTTTCTTACACTCGGCGCCTGGCTCGTTATAGGTTCGCAATACTTGGGATTTTCACAGGCGCTTTCATTCGGCCTCGTCTCATTTGTTGGAATTCTTGTAATTGCATGTCCATGCGCTCTCGGACTTGCCACGCCAACCGCTATTATTGTGGGAGTTGGCAAGGGGGCAAAAGAGGGTATTCTCATTAAAGATGCGGCTACTCTCGAAAAACTTCACAAGGTAGACAC
>JAGOVF010000078.1 GCA_018060885.1 Oligoflexales bacterium
TTGAGGGCGGGATCCCCTAACCGGTAGCGAAAATTTTATCATGGATGGAATAAAAATTGATCGGTCCTCTGGCAGTCCGTTCAGACCCGGGCCCCCACGCCATGCTTTCTAAATGAAAGTCACTCAAAAAATGTGTGTGTCTCGTAGTAAATGATGAAGTTTATTAAATTAACAAAGTTAGATACTTAATATATTTTGAAATTTTTAAATTGAATGTCGATACCCAACTATAGTATCGTGCGTTTACTTTGACTCTTTGTGAGTATCTGGGTGGATAATTTGAAGACACAAATTAACAAACCTTATTCCCACTAAGAATTAAAAAAATATGTAAAGAAGGTATAAGGCAGGGACAGAAAGACACTTTAATCAGTGTCGCTTCGTTTCTGTCTTTTTGTTTTTGGAGGTTTTATGAAGTTGTCATTTAATTTGTTACGTACAAGCGTTTGGTGTGGTCTTTTTTTATTGGCTACAAACTGTGGTGTTGACTCGAAAAGAAACTCTGGTTCTAGTGATTTGAAGCAAACCGCGACTTTGCTGCCTGGGATTCCTTCGTCAGATGTGGCTGCGATAGATATGGGCTTTGCAACAACAGGAGCGACTACATCGGGAAGATCGAGTTCCGCTAATGTTTCTGTTGCAGTCTATCCTATAAATCAGCTAGCTGGCGAAGTTGTTATAAGCGAAGCATCTACTTGGGTAGCAGAATATTTTAATAATTATCAGTTTGATAATTATAGCTGGCCACAAGTATTACCTGCAAATCCATATGCTAAGCCATCACAATTGGGTAATGATCTTGAACTCAATTGGGGAGATACATCTCCTGCTTATGGAATAAATAAAGATTATTATTCGGCTAGATTTACGGCTTTAATCAAAGTAAGAGATCAAGGTACTCTTAGATTCAAATTCAATAGTGATGATGGAAGTCGTGCTTATATTCACAGTCAGCATGAATCTATGGTTGGAAAAGTAAATCCTACTTCGTATTTAACTGCATCTGATCGGAGAGAACTGTGGAATCATTGGCGAGAAAAGGCTGCAGATAAAAATGATAACGATGGACAAGTTTTTGTCTATCCAGGTTATTATGTTATCACGATTGAATATTATGAACGTGCTGGTGGAGCGGAATTAAAGTTTGCTGCTGGTTCGACTATTTCAACTCCGCTACCCGTGTCTTGTCAACCAAACGAATACAAAGCATCTTTTTACCATGGTAATTATATTGGAGACATGAGTGCAAGCGCTGCGAATTTGCCTGCGCAAACACCAGTCGTGCAGCAATGTATCCCTGATTTAAAAACTGGCCTTAAAACTGAAATTCAACAAACATATTTAGATGGCCAACCGCGATATGACTTGAGAGACAATTATACTGCTTATTACGAAAAGAAACTATTTGTAGAAAAATTGGTAGATACAGCTTACCGCATGGAATTCAGAGCTGACGATGATTTGAAGATTTTCATTGATCGTAGGTTGGTTGCAGAATATTCTTTGTCGCACGGAGATAGATTGCAAGTATTAGATATTGTTTTGCGCCCTGGTGCTCATGATATTGTTCTTAAAATGTATGAAAATACCGGAATAGCCTCGGTTAATTTTAAATTGGTACCAATCGATGCTCCACCGCCACCGCCACCAGTATCAGTTGGCCCGGGAGTCAATGATGCTTTATTGCCTGACAGTTGTGGAGGGTCTAATTGGACTCGTTATGTGATCAATGGCACAGGGCATAAATTCAACCAAGGAACTTTAGACTCAAGCTTTATTTTGGAGCGTGACCTTTGTCTATTTTCGCCTGATATGTCAATTAACCAAGATATAACAGCTCCAATTATGGGGCCAACGATTCGTACGACCTATTATGCAAGAAAAGTTTGTTGTGCAGCAACATTCAATTTTCAACTAAAAGCCGATGATAGAGCATGGGTTTATGTTAACGGACAATTGCAAGCAAACTATGATTTGGATGCAGATCGCGGAAATTTTAAGACGATACAGATTTCTACTAATGGCTTTGCAACTATAGTCGTCGTTGTTGAAGATGATGGCGGGAAAGGGTTGCTTAATTTGCAAAGGTTTTAAAAAAATAGGGTTTCAATAGATAAATAGTATGTGCAATTGAGATTGAGCTGGCTTTTAAAAAAGCCAGCTTTTTTTCAACTCTAATTCGTAATTTGAATTTATTATTAAATTTTTTAGATAGTCTCAATCAGAGTAAACATAAGAATGAAGCCCAGCGTGCGAAAAAAATAAGCGCTTATTCCAAGTCGCAAATGCCATGATCTTTGCTTTGAAGTTAGCTTTTTTAAATATCCTCGCCATCCAAGATACAAAACGGGAATATATAGGAGAGTAGCAATACTAGACATCACTATGTGTGCCTGTTGCAAAGGAAGCAAAGTAAAGCTAAAGGCTGTGTCTATAGCATCTCTTTGTATTTCGAGAGTCAATACAAGAGCTATATCTAAAAAAATTGCACAATTCATAAAAAAAATATGTACTGCTCGCTTTTTACGTAAGTGTAGACCTATGCACATTAATAAATAGGCTAGGCTAGCAATGCCCATAAAAACAGTCGTCGTTTTTCCAACTAATAATGATGCTATTACGGCGACAAGAAGAAAAATGGCGGGAGATTGGAAGTACATGACGTAGATTTTGACTTAGGTATCTGGAGTTGTCAAATTTATCGACAGCTGTAAACAACTATTCTGAAACACAAAAACCTTTGCTCAAATAAACCCAATAAATTCATATAAATATGTAGATTTGGCCTTTGCACGATTCTTGCTGTAAGAGCTGTGAGAACCTTTCTTTGGTGGAATTTGTATTTCATAAAACTGGCTGCATGAAGAGGTAGGAAATGGTTAGTTCTCTAAGAAATTTAAATCTAAGTTTAATTGTGGTTTTGAGTCTTTTTTCTTCCTTTGGCTTGGCGCAGAAAAACCAAGGTCAACAAATCAAGCTTGAGCCCACTTTGCCGTTGCCTACGAATACATTTGGATTTTCTCCTTACATTAAACAACGCGCCTTAGCTGGTAGTGCCATCTATGGCCGAGAATATGACGCCAACCAAGAAGCCTCATTGACCTACGAAGTTGAATTGCTCTTGAAGGAGTACACCCACTCTCCAAAAGAGCGCAAAAATGAGCTCACCAGAGAATTGTATCGTGAATACCAAGGACTTTGTGCGCTTATCGCAAGTAATCCGGAGGCGGATTCTGCTAAACAAAACAAGCTTAGAACTTGTTATGGCAATTTAGTGACGTTTGCCAATCGCATGATGCAATTAAAAGGTATTTCTAAAAATCAAAAAGCAGAACTAGCTTTCAATATTTTGTTAGCAAAGTTTCACAGTGAGCCAAGTCAGCGTTCTAGTGTTCTTGCTCAGTTGCGACAACTATCTGGCAAGTCTGCTTTAAATTCACAACTTAAAAAACAAGCTGTGCTACTGATTGCATTTCATGACATTCAGCACGGCCAAGCAAAAAATCGAGCACAAGCTGCGCACAGTCTTGCTAAGGTTATGAATTCTCTGAGCGGAGAATCAGCGATATTTGCCAAAATGAGTTTGGCTTATTATTTTGCTGGCGTAAATGAAAATGGCAGAAAAACTGGACAAAGTAGTTCAAAATACCGCGCATTTGTCGCGGCGGTTGTTAAGAATTTAAATACTCTTCCATCTGCAGAAGCAGAGCGTTTATTGGCTCAGTCAATTAGCTTATGGACAAAAGTCGAAGGTCGTAAAATTAACTGGAACAAAGCTCCTTTCTCTATGGCTGTAATTAGTGATCATCCTTATGCTGCGGCAATAAAAGAGCGCGCTGCAATTGCAGACTACAATACACGGCAATATGATCGCTCTGTTCAAAAGTATCGTGAATTAGCTAATGAGCAAAATGAAGCCCAGATTCAAGAAAAGATAATTTTAATTAGAAAAAGCCAATATTTGCAAAGCTCGCGTTTTGCGCAATTTGAAAATGAATTAACCGCGCTACGTGCAAACTGCAATGAAAATGGACAAAATGCAGTGTGTCAAAGAGCAAATAAAGAACATCTTTATCTCGTAGACCGCGAATTAGCGAAGGCTGATCGTCAAAAATCTGCACGTCGCAATAGCATAGACTTGACGACACGATTTTTAGCGATTGAAGCTGATAAAGCTACTCGTGAAGTGATTGCGTTTAAATTAGCCAATCTTTATGCCAAAGAAGCTCAACATGCTCAGGCAGTGTCAATCTACGAAGAGCTTGCAAAAAATGGTGTCGAGTCAATGCGCCCACGTTATTTGAAATCTGCGATAGAATCACAACATGTTTTGGCGGCTTGGCCTAAAAAAGTAGTCTTTTCAAATCAATTTAAAGATGGCCCATTAAGCGAGCGCCAAAAATTACTTGAATTCTATCAATTGAGCGCAGCGCAAATGAAGGATAGAATTGAGTGGTATTCTCTAGCTCAGCAAGGACTACTAATGTCAGCGCTAGGCCAACGCGAAGAGGGTTTTGGTCTGTGGCGAAAAGCTTTAGAAACAAATTTTCAAGAAAATTATGCACTACAGGCCTGTGGTTTTATGTTACAAAGCTACAAAAATGACGGCACTTGGGATAAACTTGCAGAATTGACTAAATTCAGCTTAGCTCGCGGAATTCGGCCAATCTATGCTGGAAAATCTGTTGATTTAAATCAATTGTTAGCGCTGGCTTTATTTGAAGGTGGTAAAAAATCTATCGCCGATGGCAAGTTTAAGGAAGCTGTTGCAATGTTAGAGGACTTTATTGAGTCTTTCTCTCGCAATGCTCGCAATCCAGAAGCACACTATTTATTAAGCAGTGCTTATCAGGGTACTGGCGAACATCAAAAAGCAGTGCGAATTCTTATGACTTTGGCAGAAACTTTTCCTCGCTCAGAGTTTTATCGCCCAGCTTTATTAAAAGGCGGAAAGCTAAGTATGCAAATGGCACTAGAAGAAAGTGCAATATATTTCAATGCACATTTTGTCAGTGCTTTCCCAAATGACGCAGAAGCATTGGGAATAGCGAAGAAGCTCGAAACTCTTTACATTGGTCGAAATCTTTATGCCCAAGCGATAGCTGTACATAAAAGTATCGCAAAAATGCCTGCAGCTTCAGCAGAAGAGCGCGAAGCTGCAAAAGTTGCGCAACTCATCTTAGTCAGTAAATATGGATCTGTAGAACAAAGTATCGTCGATGCCCTAGCCTTTGTGAAGCGGAGCGATACAAGCGCGACTTCAAAAGCTATTGCCTATGCTATATTGAACAAACATTACTATAAAAATAATATGATCAAAGAACTGAAATCAGTTGAACAACAGTTAAGTAGCTTGGGTACTGCAGAGGTAGAAGTTAATTATTCAACTTCAGAAGCGCGGTTTTTTCTCGCGGAAAGTATCAAAAATGATTATGAAGAGGAAATATTTAGTCCGAGCTTAACAGATCCAATAAAAACTCTAAATGGATTCCGAAGTGTTGGTTCACATTTAGAGGCGGCTTACCAAAATGTTTGCGAAGTGCCAAATTCGGCATATTGCGCACCGGCAAAATATCAATTGGCTCGTCGCTTTGAAAAGTATGTTGCTTTAGTAAGTCAAATTACAATTGCGGATACTTTAGCAAAGAGTGAAATTGATAAATTCAATGCACTTAAAAACCAGATAATCAATGACCTGACGCAAAAAACGATGCAAATAGATGAGCAAGCCATTGCTGAAGTTAAGCAAGGTTATTCCCATCCAGCTTGGACATCGCAAATTCTTTGGTATAGTTCTAGTGATGAAACTGAACAGTTCGATGGTGTTGAAGGAAGTTTAGCATATGTAGAGTGGGATGCTGTTTTAGCTAAATAATTTTGTTGTAGAGGTTGTTATGAACTTACTTTCTAATTTCGAAACTCGATCATTTGTCCGGAAAATCGCGAAATCTGCTGCAATTGGATGTATCTATATCCTTGCAAGTGCCTGCACAACGACCGGCAGCGAAACGGCAAAAGTTAACGATGGTTTAACTAACGAAAGACAGCCCGTCATTCAAAGGGCAGCAAATCCAACCAACGCAAGCCTATCTGGAAATGACCGGGACTATTGGTTAGAGCTCCGCGGTAAAGGCGAGCAAAAACAAAAGATAGTTGGTCTTCTTGCAAGTGGCGACTACGAAAATGCTGCAAATGAAGCTAGACTCTATTTGCAAGCACGCCCAGGAGATCTTTGGGGATTAAAAATGCTGGCATCTGCTTTGGCAGTGAGCAAGCAGTTTGAATTGGCTAATTATTATGCCACTTTAATAGAGGAGCAGTCTCCTAATGATGCAGACGTCATGAATATTAGAGCGATAGCGATATTAACTAGCGCTAGTATAGAGCACAGTGACTATTTCCGAGCTTTAAGCCTCTTTGAACAAACATTTGAACAAAATTCTAATCACGTTGCTTCGGGAATAAATCTTGCAGATCTGTATTTACGTCTAGGAAATGTTGAAAAAGCAAAACAAACCTACGGGGCAGTTTTAACTCGACGTGCAAACGTATTGCCAGCACAATTAGGTTATGGAATTGCTTGCAATTCTTTGGGAGATTATAAAGAAGCAGAAGTGGTGCTCGGCGAAGTATTGAAAAAAGAACCAAATGAAGCTGATGCTCTTTACCACCTCGCTTTGGTTTATAAAAATGGTTACAATAATTCAAAAGAAGCCGAAAAGTACTTAAACCGCATTATTGCTCTGCAAGGCGAGCAGTTTCATCATAAACGTGAGCGAGCAAATGCAATTCTGCAAGCAATGCGTGGCGAGGCTATCGTAGATCAGGAAGTTGCGAGTGTAAGTAAAAAAGATGCTACAAAAACCAATGACGAATCTTCTACAGGTAATGAAGACTTAGATTTACACTTACTAATGGTGGATGAAGAAGTTGAGGAAACTGCAAAATAGTCTTTCAAAAGATAGAGGTCATATTATTTTGCCTAAAACAATGAGAACAGCTTTACAGCTACTTCTCATTGTTTTTTTTCTGGCGCCTCAAAAATCATGTAAAGCACAAATTAAAAACAGCTCCAAAGTTGCGTATGTAATTGGCGAAAACGATATTGAAACCATCAAAAGCATAGATGATCTGCCAAAAGGGGTTGTTGAAGCAGCAGTTTTTATTACAGTCGACAATCGAGGCGAAAATAGTATTAAAACATGTTCTGCGAGTTTGCTAAATTTGGGTGACGAAAATCCAATTTTTGTTTTAACGAATAAACATTGTTTTTTGTACTCAGAAAATAATCCAACGAACGCAGAACTTTGTCGAAATACGACTCTCTATTTAAATCCTCTTGGGTTAAATGGCCTAACAGAGCTTTCTTGCGCAGAGAATTCTTTACATCTTTCTCCAGAGATGGATTTAGCTGTATTTGCCATCAAGCCCGATGAGGCTTTAGCAGACAGCCTTGCTTTGCAAGGACTTGAGCTTAAATTTGATTACAAACTCGGAGACGAAACATTTTTAATCCACTATCCAAAAACTGATAAAGATGAAATTTATTTAGATGATGCTCGGATTTCTGTGCCTGCTCCTGCTCTTACCAATGGAGACTGTAGAGTCATCGGAGATTTTGCTGAAAATTTGTGGGTGCAAGAACCACAATTAAAGTACAGTCTGTCGCATAGCTGCGATATGACTTTTGGCTCAAGTGGCTCAGCTTTGATTGATCGACAGTCATTGAAAATAATTGGCATCAATTGGGGTGGAGTTGAGTTAAATGGAGATGATCAAAATCGATTTCGTAATGCAGCAATAACATCAACGCACATTTTTTCGTTTCTTGAATCAGTGTTTGAATTAAAAAATATTGCGCATTTGCACGCAAAAATTGAAAGTCACAAAGTGAATCTCTATGCGAATCAGCAACAAAGCTCAAATAAGGAAAAGAGGAGTTGCGGAAGTTTGATAGTTCGTAGTGACTTTAATTTAGGTTTAAATAGCCTTTTTTCTTTATTTTTAATGTTAATATTGCCTGTAGCGGCATTGTTTTTAGGTAAAAGAAATTGATATTAAATTTATACAAAATTCTACTTTTTATCCTGCTATTCATAAATGTTCATAATGATTTGCTTGCTAAAAGTCATAAATCCGAAATAGTCTTTTTAAAAGAAGCGGAACTCTATTTAAATGAATATATAGATGCTCAAGTAAATGTTTTGGCAATCCTTGTGAAGGCCTTTTACAACGAAAAAATATTTTTATTAAATAAAAATCAAAGAACTAAAAAGGACATTCCTGTTTTATCGTCAGAGGATAAAGAAACTCTCTTTAGTATTTATCGACTTGCTGAACAGCGAAATTATCTATTATCAACAAGCCTTTTTGAACATGAAGAATATCGAAAATTTTTTTCGAAGTATGAGCTATATGGCAAAGACGAAACTTATAGGCTAGTGCTAGATTCCCAGCATCATGCCAAAATTGCTTCTCCAGCATCCTGTAATAAAATAGAACAATCTGCAGTGAAGCTTATGACCCAATTATGTAAAGAATTACTGACTATGAATATTGATCAAGCAGCAAATGGCGAAAAAAATTTGGATATATTTTCTTCTCTAAAAGCTGTGAAAAATGCGACTAAACGCTCTGAATTGTTTGAAAAAATTTCCCTATTGCATCAGTTAAAGACAGAGGACTACAAAGCGGCCCTCGCATATTTTTTGCCTAAACTAGAAAAAGACTCTAAATCTAAAGAACTCTATCTTAAAATTCAGCAAACCTATGCGAAGCGCCAACAAGGTTCTGGACAGGTTGGTTTACAAGGACTCTAACGTTTGATTGACTTTGGATCGATAGCATCCTGCAAGCCATCGCCGACGAAATTAAAGCTAATCGTAGTTAGCAAGATCAAGATTCCAGGTAGTATTGCGAGTAGTGGGGCTTCATGAATTAGCTCTTGAGCATTAAAGAGCATATTGCCCCAGCTTGCAGTCGGTGGTTGGATGCCAAGTCCAAGAAAGCTTAACGAGGACTCAAATAAGATCGCATTGCCGACACCTAAAGTTGCTGCAACGAGTAATGGCGCAATAACATTTGGAGCAATGTGAGTCAGCATAATTCGACTATTTTTTGCTCCGAGGGTTTTTGCTGCAAGTATAAATTCACGGTGCTTTAAGGACAAAACACTTCCTCTCACCAAACGGCTGACGCCCATCCACGAAAAGAGTCCGACAATAAACACCAGCTTATAGATGCTTTCATTAGATCCAGTTATAAAAAGATTGAAAAAAGCTATTTTTTTAAGATCGATGGCAGCAAAAACGATCATTAAAGGCAAGATCGGTAGAGATAAGAGAGAGTCTGTAATTCGGCTCAAAACAGCATCTACCCAGCCTCCATAATATCCTGCAAGTGTACCAACCATTAGTCCAATAAATGCCGCAGCAAGCGCAACCAACATACCTACGCCTATAGACACACGGGTAGCATAAATTAGGCGTATCATCACATCGCGACCTAACTCATCTGTGCCAAAAATATGAGTTGTTTGAAAGCCAGAAACCAGTTTTTTAAAGGCTTTTGCTTCAGCAGTATCTATTTCCGATAGACTGTTCCTTATGTCTTTAATTTCTTTGCCAAGAGCAAAATCATAAAGCGCATCTTCATCGGCACTGCTGTCTTCAATTTTATTCGCAGTTCGCAATTGTTGCGTCAAAGCTGAAGCGATTTCGGGGTTCAGCTCAATAAAATTTTCTATACGAACTTCCCTGTTGTCGTCGCTGATAGAGTGAGTTGAAAATGGTGCTTGGTAGCGATTAGCGACATTCTGTGTATCTGGGTCTATGCCCATATAACTTGAAATCCAGGAAGCAGAAATCGCAACAACAATAAAAAAAGCGATAATTGAAAATCCGATAACGGCCATACGATGTTCGAAGAATTGACCAAGGATGATCTGAAGCATCGATTTATTTGAATCGTGCTCAGAATTTTTATCTGTATTGTTGTTAGTTGATTTTGCTGCTTCAGTCACCAGGCTGCTCCGTTTAATTTAACTAATTGTAAGAAATTCTCGGATCGACGACGGCATATAGGATGTCGGCTAACAAATTCATGAATAGAACCATAGCGACTGAAATCATAAAAGAAATCATCGCAACGTTGTAATCGTTTTGCATAATGGCATCAAACACCATCTTGCCTATTCCTTGGTAAGCAAAAATTGTTTCGGTAATGAGCGCGCCAGAGAACAAAGAAGACGCGCTTAATGCAACTACTGTAATTATAGGAATTAAGGCATTGCGAAAGCCATGAGTCATCACAACGGTTCTACGATCCATACCTTTTGCACGTGCAGTTCGTATAAAATCATGTCGCATGGTTTCCATCATGGATGAGCGCGCATAGCGCGCGTAAGATGCTAGTTGCAAAGTGGCCAGAGAAATAACTGGTAGTACTAGGTACTTGGCGCGATCAAGCATTTCATCCCACCAGGATTCGTAGACCATTCCAATAGTTGCGGTTCCTCCGGCAGGAAAAAGCGGAACTTTTACTGAAAATATTATGATAAGTATAATTGCGAGGAAAAAAGAGGGGATTGAAATACCGGCGAATGAGAAAAAGTTGACGCTATAGTCAAATTTTGAACCAGGGCGAAGGCCTGCTAATATTCCAATTCCGATTCCGATTATCGTCGCTAATAAAAATGCCAAAGTAGAAAGTACGAAAGTGTTGAGCAGACGGGAGCCAATAATATCTGCAACTGGAATGCGATAAGTTCGAGAATAACCGAGATCTCCAGCAAAAATAGTTTCAATCCAATTTGCATAGCGTTCATAGATTGGTTTGTCCAATCCATATAGCGTTCTCAGTCGCTCGACATCTTCTGGTTTAATATTAGGATTTGAAGAAATCATAATATCGATGGGATCACCAGGCATTAAGCTTAGTAGCGCATAACAGACAAAAGAAAGCACAAAGAGCACAATAATTGCCTGTAAAATACGTCGAATAATGTAATTAGCCATTTACGTTAGCCGCCTTTAGTTTCCAATTTTCAACTTCCCAAGTCTCTGGATATTGCGTTCCTGTTATTTCATAGCCACTGATATTCTTTGGCGTTACAGATATATCTGAGCGGTAGTAAAGTGGGATAACAGGAACATCGTTGGTATAATGGTAGAGAATTTTAGCTGAAATTTCTTTTCTTTTAATAGCATCAAATTCGATGTCTAGATCTTCGATTAACTTATCAACCTCTTTATTGATCCAGCCTGTGGTATTTTGTCCTGAATAATTATTCTTTTTAGTCGGAATGTATGTTGAGTGCAGTGTAGTTTTAGGGGTCTTTTCTGGCGAAGAGATCCAAGCATACATGGCCATAGCTGGAAATGCAGCTTTTCTCGTTGTTTCGCCAAAGAAGACGCGAGCTTGTTCATTTTTAATCGTTATTTCTACGCCAACATTTTTCCATTGTTCTTGCAAATAGGTTTGCACTAATTCTCGGACTTTATTTCCTGCTGTAGTCATTATTTGCAGGCTTAATTTTTTACCATTTTTATAGAGAAAGCCATCGGCACCTTTTTCCCAACCGGCATCTTTAAATAGTTTTTGAGCTGTACGTCGTGAGTACGGATATTTAACGATGTCTTTGTCACTATCTGTGTACCAAGGATCAACAGGAGCAATGTTGTGGATTGCTTTTGGTTGGCGGCCGTCGAATAGGGCTTGCGACAACTCGTCTCTATTTATGGAGTGCACCAGTGCCTTTCTAACTTTTACGTCTTTTAAAAACTCATTAGAAAGATTTAAATCAATATGTTCATAGGTCAAACTTGGCTTAAAATGGACGTCATAGGGGAGTTTTTCAGCTTTAACTTTTTTTTCGAAAGCGAGTGCTTGGTCAAAAGCAAGTCCAAGGGGCGATATCATATCAATGCTACCGGAGCGCAAATTTGCTTCTAGAGTTCCTGTATTTGGAATTAATTTTAAAGTGATAATTTCAATTTCAGGTTTTTTACCAAAAAAGTGCGGATTTGGCTCTAATGTGACGTGGCTGCCGAGTTTAATTTCTTTGACAACATATGGACCGTTATATAAGCCTGGATTTGTTGCTTGTGTCGTATATAGAGAGTTTTTGTCATAGCCTTGTGCTTGTTTGCCATGTTTTTTGAAAACAGTTTCCTCTATATGTTTAGGTACTAGAGGCAAAACAGCCATATCACGATTAAAGTTCCAACGCGCTTCTTTGTACGTGATGGTAAATTTTTTCGGATTTTTTGTATCGATGTCTATTTTTTCCATATTCTCCCAAGCATCTCTCTGAGACGTTGAGGTGTTGGGATCCATGGTAACGTCACGAGTAAAAACAAAGTCATGAGCTGTGACTGGCTTTCCATCGCCCCATTTTGCATTGGCCTTAATCTCCCAATCCGCGATTAGTTTTTTCTTCGTCCCTTCTTGAATGATTTTTGCTTTGCCATTTTCCAATGATGGAATTTCAGTCACGAGGACAGGTAACCATTTTCCACTAGGCGTCAGAACAATAAGTGGTCGAGTCACCATATACTGGATGTAGGTAGTTGCGAGCATGCTTGATATGATTGGATTTAAGTTTTCAAACTCTTGGGTTATTCCGATTTTAAGTTCGCTTTTTGCTTTTGCAAAACCAACAAAAGGTGTTAGTAGTAAAATTAGACTAAACTTCAAAACCCAGCTCTTTTTATTTCTCATCATGGTAATCTCCTTACAATATAAAAAATCGAATCTATAAACTATGAATTCAACCAACATGCACTAGAATGCTCGGCATTCCCCAGCATTGGTGGGGCTTCTTTACTACAGCGATCCATTGCCATGGGGCAACGTGGATGAAATGCACAGCCAGAAGGAGGATTGATGGGACTAGGAACCTCTCCCTTAAGTGCTTTGCGATTTTCATTGCGTTTTCGTCCTGCCACAGGAATCGCATTAATGAGAGCTTGAGTGTAGGGATGTTGGGGCTTAGAAAAGAGATTGTCACGCGTTGCGAGTTCGACAATTTTTCCCAGGTACATCACTGCGATCATGTCACACATATGTTCAACGACAGCAAGATCATGCGAGATAAAAAGATAAGTCAGTCCGAATTCACCCTGCAAATCTTGCAGTAAGCCGAGAATTTGTGCTTGAATAGAAACGTCGAGTGCGGAAACGGGCTCATCAGCAATGATTAAGCTCGGTCGAAGAGCCAGCGATCGTGCAACGCTTATACGTTGCCGCTGTCCGCCAGAGAATTCATGCGGATAGCGATTAAGATGCATGGGCTTTAGTCCGACGACTTTTAACAGCTCCTTCGTTCTCTCATGTAAATTGCTTGAACCACCTTCTAAGCCGTGTACCTTAAATGGTTCGGCAAGGATTTGTCCAACAGTCATACGCGGGTCAAGTGACGCGAAGGGATCTTGAAAGATCATCTGCATGCGTTTACGCGCAAGGCGAAGATCATTGCCTTTCAATTCATTGTAACTTGAGCCTTCGAAAAGAATTTCTCCTGCACTCGGTTCGTAGAGCTTAATAATGGTACGACCAAGAGTAGACTTGCCACAGCCGCTTTCTCCCACAAGGCCGAAAGTCGAACCTTTAGGCACAGAAAAGCTGACACCATCTACCGCTTTGACAGTACCAACACGAGTTCGAAACAGCCCCTTGTGAATGGGAAAATGTTTTTTTAGGTCAGTGATTTTTAGAAGTATTTCGCTCATAACTTTATTGGCTCTTTATTTATGCTTGAGGATTATAACAAGCGACAAAATGCTGTGGCCTAAGTTCTGTCATTTTAGGTCTTTCGATTCGACACTGTTCTATGACATTGCTGCATCTATTTTGAAAGGGGCAGCCGCGCGGTAAATCTAGAGGCGAAGGTACTGTACCAGGAATTGTTGGAAGCCGTTTCACGCGTGCGCCAAACTTAGGAATGGAGTTCATTAAAGCTCTGGTATACGGATGAAGAGGATAACTAAAAATATCGTCGATGCTACCTTGTTCGCAAGCCACACCGGCATACATAACCAAAACATTGTCTGCCATTTCAGATACGACCCCAAGATCGTGGGTAATGAGTTGGATGGACATTTTAAACTTATCTTGCAAGTCGCGCATAAGTTCTAGAATTTGTGCCTGAACTGTCACGTCGAGAGCTGTGGTAGGTTCGTCCGCGATAAGATATTCCGGATTGCAGGCAAGTGCCATTGCAATCATCGCTCTTTGGCGCATGCCGCCAGAAAGTTCGTGCGGATAAGCTAAATAGCGCTCACTTGGAGAGGGTATGCCAACAAGATGCAACATTTCAATAGAGCGCTCGCGAGCTTCAGCTGCACTAAGTTTCATATGTTTTATAATAGGCTCGTCGAGTTGATAGCCTATTCTTAAGACTGGGTTGAGGGCTGTCATCGGCTCTTGAAAAATCATCGATACGATATTGCCGCGAATATCTTGCATCTGCTTTTCAGTGCTTTTTGTTAGATCAAGATCACGAACGCGAACACTACCACCCGTCACTCTGCCTGGTGATTCTAATAATCCCATGATGGAAAATGATGTGACAGACTTGCCGCAGCCGCTTTCTCCAACGATGCCTAGAGTCTTGCCTTTAGCAATTTCAAAAGATATTCCATCAACGGCTTTAATAGGCCCAAGTTTTGTAAAGAAAGTCGTCTCGAGATTTTCAACTTTGACTAAAATTTCCGTCAAGCTAAGCTCCGTTATTTCAAGCCAGTCATAAAAAAGGCGTTCGGCAGCCGACTATACTTATTAAAGCTTGAATTTGCTAGCTTTTATCGATGTACGGCTGCATTAAAACGCGTATAAATGTTAGGTAAATAAATTGGTAACTTGGAAGGATTTTCCTATGGCTCATTTAAGAATTTTTTACTGCACATTTCCCGATCTACTTTCAGCAGAAAAAGTCGCGCGCTTTCTTATAGAAGAAAGGCTTGCGGCTTGTGCCAATCTCATAGGTCCGATCACTTCGCAGTATATTTGGCAGGGGAATATCGAAAAAAGTGAAGAGTATACTTTGTTAATAAAAAGTTGCGTGGCCTTGACAGCGAAGATTGAAGAGAAAATAAAGTCCTTGCACCCTTATGAAATGCCTTGTATTTGGGCAGTGGATCCTCGGTATTGTGAAGATAAATATGCAAATTGGGTCAATAAGAATCTACAGTGAGATCCTTCGGCTTTGCCTCAGGATGACACTTCGCCTCAGGATGACGTTTCTTGCCTCAGGGATGACGCTTTCCCCCGCCTCAGGATGACGGTGACGTCATTCTGAGCGCAGCGAAGAATCTCAGCTTAAAACCCAAAAAGTTGGCGAATATATTCATGCGCAGAGATAAGGAAAGGTGCGAATACTAAGCTTAAAATCGCCATTAATTTCATAAGAATATTCAGAGATGGACCTGAAGTATCTTTAAGTGGATCGCCGACGGTATCGCCTACAACCGCAGCTTTATGAGCATCGGAGCCTTTGCCACCCAGCTTGCCAGATTCGATGTACTTTTTCGCATTATCCCAACCGCCACCAGAATTTGATGAGCTCAAAGCCATTACAAGACCTGTAACCAATGAACCAACAAGTAGACCAGCTAGAGCTTTAATGCCAAAAAATGAACCGACAACAAGAGGAGATAATATAACAAGCATTCCAGGTGCAACCATTTGTTGTATCGCCGCTTTCGTAGAAATCGCAACGCAACGTTCATAATTAGGTTCACCTTTGCCTTCTAAGATTCCAGGAATAGTGCGGAATTGATGTCTGACTTCTTCGATCATAGCAAATGCAGCGGTTCCTACTGCACGCATGGTTTGAGCCGTAAACAAAAATGGTAAAACACCACCAATTAAAAGTCCGGCAAAGACCATTGGATCCAAAATATTTAGGCTGTCGATTTTTGCGACAGTTAAAAAAGCGCCAAACAATGCGACTGCAGTAAGAACCGCAGAACCGATAGCAAAACCCTTACCAATTGCGGCGGTGGTATTTCCTGCTGCGTCTAAGGTGTCTGTGCGTTTACGAATCTCAGGACCAAGCTCACACATTTCGGCGATACCACCGGCGTTGTCGCTCACCGGTCCGTAAGCGTCGATACTGAGTCCAGTAGCTATTGTCGAAATCATGCCAATTGCGGCCATTGCAACACCATACATCCCGGCGTAATGCCAAGAAATGTACACCGCAATAGCAACTAAAATCACCGGAAAAACAGCGGATTTGTAACCCAAGCTGAGACCATAAATGATGTTGGTTGCGGGACCCGTTTTGGAAGCTTCAGCAACATCTCTAACCGGCTGGTAGGCATGAGATGTGTAGTATTCTGT
>JAGOVF010000213.1 GCA_018060885.1 Oligoflexales bacterium
CACCAAGTAATGACTGGGGAACCTAGACTACATCACGGTTCTTCACAACCAAGTGGACCCTCGGTTCCCCCAGCCATTCCTATTAAAGCTGATCAAGGCTCTAAAAGGTATGTTCAATATACAAGTGTGGGCAGAGGCTGTGAATAAACCGATTCTAAGCAATGTAGAGTTTTCAATAACTCCAGGTTGTTTTATTCATCAGCTCTGTCCACACACCCTGGAAGGGCATCCATATTTTAGATTTAAAAAGGCAAAGAAAATACAAAAAAATGTTGACAAGCAAGACGGTGTCTCGTACTGGGCGCCCTCGCTTCGCTCTGTATGGCGCGCAGCGAGGGCAAGCCCCGCCCACCGTAGCACCCCCCGTAGGTGGTGCAAAGGCGGGAAGGGCTTGCTGTCAGCGTTAGATTTAACGTGGAGAATAATGTTTTCCATCTTCTAATAAAAGCATACCTGAGGAAGTATTTTCCGAACTCCGTCGAGAGCCGCCGGCTGAAAACCCAGGCGTAAATGCATGCGGCGCAAAAACAGTATTTGTAGTTTTTCCGGCACCGGCTGCTGCCAATTCCAGTTGCTTTCTATGTGCTTCTGTTTCTTGATGGCGCAGTGCCTGCAGTCTTTTTTGGTCTGCTTGGGCTTGAGTCGCTTCTATGTCACGTTTAGCAGTATTTAAAGAAGCAAGATATTTCTTATACATATTGCCTACCACAGTTTTAACATTGGTGCTTACAACATTCAGTAAGTTTTCATCGGTCTTTGTTTTTATGTCTGCAAGCACTTTTGCAGAAGGCTCATCATATAACGTGCTACGAACCTTGCGAACACCGCAACATTTAGAATCTACGTGTTCTTCTTCTGATCGCGTTCCGTTTAGAGAAGCCCATATAATTTGCTCATTTCCCAACAAAGCAATAGCTGCGGTGCCAATGACATCTGGAGAGATTTTTTGATAACTAAAATTATAGGATACTAGATTAGGAAAAGAAGTAATGATTTCTAGTATCAGAGGTTCTGATAATTTTGCTGCATTGCTAATCACAGGATGTGCAGCAGTATCGCCTACTTTGGGCTTTGGGCCGTGACACCACACTTCAAGGAGGGTGTCTCTAGAGCTTTTTAAAGCTTCAAGTAACCCAGCTGTATCCTCGTCGCTAATCAAAACATCCGCAAAACCAACTTTGGGTGCACAACATTTATCAGACTCTAAAGGTACTCTTATTTTTATTTCAGATAAATTGACAGTCTCTAAGTGAGAGGATTCTTGGATCGCACCCATCAGCCCTGGAAAGACGGTTGAGTCAAAGGTAGTACGCGATAGGTCTAAATGCTTAATTTGTGTGCAACCGAGCAATTGAAAAAGTGCCCTAGCATCTTGCTCGTTTAAATCATTTCCACTTAAACACAGCTTTTCTAACCTGTTTTTAGCATCTGCTCCTTCCATTAAGGCTTCTATAAATGCATAAGTATTGAGAGGGCCTCTAATTTGTAAAATTAGTTCACGTTGAATTTGCTTTGGAGATTTACCATAACACGGTGGGGATGCATCTGCATATTCCGGCGTGATTGATAGCAGTGGAACACTAAAATCTATTTCTGAGATATATCCATTGCCTTGCGCAAAGGGGGCACAGGCTCTAAATTTTTCGCCGTCAAACGCATAATCTGTAGATAAAAACCGCATACCACCACCTGCACGAAAATAATCGGCCAAAGCTTGGTATTTGCCTTGCGTTTTTTCTGCTAATTTTTTTCTCAGCTTTTTTTCATTTTGCTTACGACCTGTCTTGATGTCTTCTACAAGTTTGCGGTCAGTCTTTGAAAAACTGATTGTTGCTAAATTAATAGCTTCTTTGAGCGCGCTAAATATAAAATGTCTCATTCGAGCGCTTTCTGCCGCTACTCTGCGCATTTTAGCCAGCTGTAAATCAAATTCTTCTTTTCTGGCAGGACTTAATTCTGAATCTTCTTGGGTTAGTGCTGTCAAAGCTGCTTGCAAAAACGAAGACATCGCTGTTGTGCGCGCTGTTATGAGTTTATCCCACAGCTTTTCTTCCGTAGTTTTTGGCAAGGCTTCTAGGGCTCTCTCATCAAACTCACAAGAATATCCTTTACATTTAGCATGCGCATAACGATTAATTTGTCTTGTTTCAATATCTTTATCTTTATGTTGGGCCTGTAATCCTAAAGAATCTCTGAATTTTTTAAGCGCTTCAATTCTTTCATAAAGCGCTTTAATTGTGCTTATAGGTTGCCTGGCAAAATTTTCCTCATGTTCTGCATATATTGTCAAACTCAGTGATAAATTGTAAGATCCGATAGCCACTGTTGCCTGAGTCGACTTCACGACTGCAAGCTTAGCTTGAGTCTCAATAACCTTCTCTATATTTTCGACAGTAGATGTTTTTACTGACGATGACATTTCTGTGGCCATGTTGGTTGTAGTTGTATACATCTGGTTTCCCTCCCATTTTAGTAACGTTTTTGTCATGCTTGCTTATGTGTTTCGATAAGCACTTTGTGGTAGTTTATGATCACATACCTCTAAACGTTGCAGTATACTCATATTGATGCTTGTGCGCAATCACAAATTTATACCCAACAAATACACGTTAAATTGCGAAGATGATAACACCCTATTTATATTAGAAAAGACTCCTCATGGTAGTGCAACAATCTTTCTGTAAATTCAAATTAGCTTTTTAGCTTAGATGCAAAGTGAAGGGCCAAAGGTTACCTTATTTGTGCAAACAACATAAGGAGAAAGCCCATGACCCGTCCAAATAATAGTAACCGATTTAATGAGGCTGTGGAATTACTGATTGCTCATGGCTTTGATGAGATGGGTAAATCGCTAGAAATGCTCTTCAATACAGCCATGCTGCTTGAATCTGCGATTGCCTGACTCTTAAAAGATCGCAGCGAAATAAAACCGCTTCTTTTAATGGGTTTTTTATGAACGCCCAGGGTTCGTCATGAGTATTTTTTAAATTATTCTTAATGAATATCCAAAAATGGATTGACTTCATCGCAAATCTGGGTAAACATTGAGTTGTGCATCAATAAAATGTATTTTTGTATTTAACTGGACACAAACAGGTAACCAATTTACAGAACAAAAGTTGCTTTATCCATTAACACCCAGGGTTAGCTATGAGCATTTTTTTAATCATTGTTAATCAATGCCAAAAAATGGATTGACTTCATCACAAATTTGGGTAAACATTGAGTCGTGCATCAATAAAATGTATTTTTGTATTTAACTGGACACAAACAGGTAACCAATTTACAGAACAAAAGTTGCTTTATCCCCTCTTTCTGCCGCTTTCAATAGGACGATTTCACCCGGCAACATCTATCAGAACTCCATAATAGCTAGGCAATATGCTATTCTCACTCAAGTTGAAGCAGTGAATTGTCAATTCGTTTGTTAATTAGATACCGTCTTTCCGTGTCAACACCCTAATCAAAAATAAATTCCCATTTTGTTGTGGTATGCATTTTTGAAAGCGCACAACATTACGCGCCGAAGATGTTTTTTTTATAAAAATGCCTTCAGCAGCGCCGTTTCCCTTGTCGACTCTGTCGACTGCGGGATTATATTGAGATAAGGTATGGCTGATACCCTATCTTTTCACTAGACTTTGACTAAAGTTGCATCGAAGGGCTTCCCTGACTTTAAAAAACCATACATAAGATGCAGTAATTTTCGCATGGCAGCTCCAATAATCACCATCGGTGGCTTACCTGCTTTTTGCAGCCGTTCACAGAACGCTTTTATGATTGGATTGTGCGTTTTTGCAGAAATAGCCGGCATATACAACGCTTTTCGAAGACTTGCATCGCCTGTTTTCGATAATCGACTACGTCCTCGTACTGAGGAGCCTGATTCATGTTGCTTTGGATTTAACCCAACAAAAGCTGCTAGTTGCTTGGCATTTTTAAAGCGGGCTGGTGTACCCATAAAGCTTAAAAGATGCGCGATGGTGGCTTCTCCTACACCTGGAATGGTTTCTAACAATCGTTTTTGATCTCTTAAATCAGGATTTTGATCAATAGACTTCTTTCGAAACCTAATTTCCAATTTCAAAATTGCAAATTCCTGCAATTAAATTAAATCGAAGTCCAAATCGTTTCCTACGATTCCGATAACGGTCAGCAATAATTTTAAAACGTTTCAACA
>JAGOVF010000079.1 GCA_018060885.1 Oligoflexales bacterium
GCTTAAACCCGCTTTAGCAAAGGGGTTCTTGCAGTGTATTGGAGCAACGACACTACGTGAATACAAACAATTTATCGAAAAAGACAAGGCTCTTGAACGACGCTTTCAGCCTGTGCGTCTAAAAGAACCAAGCCTCGAGCAGACCATAGAAATAGTAAAAGGTATAAAACATAAATATGAAGCTCACCATCAAATCGAGTATTCAGATGAGGCTATAAAAGCGGCCGTGGAATTGTCAGATCGATATATCACAGACAGACAACTTCCTGATAAAGCCATTGATTTAATCGATGAGTCTGGCGCAGCTAAGCGCCTAAAAGTTATCTACACTCCTCCAGAGTTGCGCGAATTAGAGTCAAAGCGTAACGACCTCATCGCAAAAAAGGCAGAAGCTTTTAACGAGCAGGATTTTGAAAAGATGGCTCTTATTCAAATGGAGTTATCTGCAATTGAATCTAAAATGGAAGATGCGCGGAGGGCCTTTGCTGCCACTCAATCAAATATTGATCGTGTCGTCGAAAAGGAAGATATCGCACAAATTGTCAGCCGAAGTACGGGAATCCCGGTTACCAAGATGATAGCAGAGGAAGCCGAGAAGCTTACAAATCTAGAGGCTCACATTGCTTCTCGCATTATCGGCCAACAACATGCTGTTCATTCTGTAGCAAATGCTATTAGAAGGAATCGCTCGGGACTGCGCAAACCTGGCGCACCGATTGCTTCATTTCTTTTTTTAGGCCCGACGGGAGTAGGCAAAACCGAACTTGCAAAAGCATTAGCAGCGCAAGTTCTCGATGATGAGACTCGCATAGTTCGGCTTGATATGTCTGAATATATGGAAAAGCATTCTGTCGCGCGCCTGATAGGCTCACCTCCTGGCTACGTCGGATATGGAGAAGGTGGACAATTAACCGAAAAAATAAAGCAAAACCCTTATTCAGTCGTTCTATTAGACGAATTTGAAAAAGCTCACCCAGATGTTTATAACATCCTACTTCAAGTTTTAGACGAAGGCTGGTTATCTGATGCAGAAGGACAACGAGTTAGTTTTCAAAATTGTATAATTATAGGTACTTCTAATCTTGGATCTCATATATTAACTGAACGAAAAAAACCTGTCGGAATTGGCGCAAAAGACTACGAACTCAGCCGCGAAGAAGAAAAAAATGAAATTATGAAGGAAGTTAAGAACTATCTTCGCCCAGAATTTATCAATCGAATTGACGAAATCATAATCTTTAATCGCTTGACACAAAATGAACTTAAACAAATTCTTGAGCTGCAACTCAAGGATCTTGGCGATAGACTAAAGTCACTTGGAAAAACACTCGAAGTGAGTGATGCCGCGAAAGCCTATTTAATCGAAGGAATAGAGCAGCAAAATTATGGTGCCCGGCCCCTAAAACGTAAACTCGAACAAAACGTCGAGAACCAAGTCGCTACATTGCTGATCAGCGATCGCAATAAAGAAAAAAACTTAAATATATTCGTGGACTTAAAAGATAAATCGCTACAGGTTACTTATAAACAGTAGGGATGAAACACGGTCATTTTTGCCCAGCCAAACAGTCATCTCTTTGACGGACTTTTATCTCAGCTCTGACATGGGTATTATTAGTTTATAGTTAAAAACTGTAACAGGAGCCTTCTAATGTCAGAGCAGCAGCAATGGCTATCAATTGTTGAGTACGCTCGTACTTTCTCAGTTTCCGACATGACTGTTCGTCGACGTATTAAAAATGGCCGACTTGCAGCAGATCTTCGTGATGGGAAATATTTTATTCCAGTAAATAAAAACAGCCAAAACAACTTGCTTGTAAGCACACCTAAACCCATTGTGGTCGACAATGAGAATGCTAGATACCAAAGTCACAGTGCTCCTAGTGTTGCTGCAAAAATTACTTCAACAGAAGTTGCGGGAAAAACTATTAAAACTACTTATGCCCCACCAGGGAATTTGGGTATTCACACGCAAAAAAGTGAGCCGCCATATCAAGGCATCCAACCCTATAGTAACGAATTTGCTGCGCGAGAAATTCAACGCCTGCAGTCAAAAATTGACCAACTCAATCATGTCTTTTCTGACGCTTTAAGAAAAATAGAGACTGTCGAAAAAAATCTTGAAGAGAGCTTCAAATATCAACTTCTACTAAAAGACGAAATTATAAGCCGTAAAGACGCTGAAATAAAAAACCTTCAGCAAAAAATAGAAGACTTGCAGCTCTTAATAGAAATTCTAGAAAAATCTAGTTAACGTTGAGGTCCTTCGCATTCGCTCAGGATGACATTGAGCAAATGCGAAGGACCCCAATGTCATCCTGAGCGAATGCGAAGGACCCCAATGTCATCCTGAGCGAATGCGAAGGACCCCAATGTCATCCTGAGCGAATGCGAAGGATCCTTTTAAGCTAATATAGCTTTTAGCAACTTCCATATTTTTTCTACATCTGAAATTTTTAATCTTTCATCAGGAGAGTGCGGGTCGACAATTGTCGGCCCAAATGAAATCATTTCACAATGTGGATATTTATTACTTATTACCCCACACTCAAGACCCGCATGCAACACTTCTACCTTTACATCTGTTGCAAAAAGTTCTCGGTAAATGACTTTACACTTTCTTAGAAGCTCTGAGTTCCAAATCGGCTGCCAAGGGGGATAGCTCGCCCCTTGTTCAACTTTCGCACCAGACAATTGAGCTAAAGCTTTCACCTTACAAACAATAAAGTCTAATTTTGACGCAACGGAGCTACGCTGGCTCGAAATAATTTTTGCAATTTTTTGCTCAATAGTAATTTTTGCAAAATTATTCGAAGTCTCTACCAATTCCGGCTCTTCTAAAGCAAAATCGAAGGGCCCACAGGGGCAGGCAAGTATAAAGTTAATCAAACTCAATGAAGAAGCCTGCGTCAAAAATTCTTTATTAGCAGTTAATTGTTCAAGCAGATTTTCGCATATAATACCAGCATCGCTTTGTAGGAATTCATTTTTAATTGCTCGAATGATTTCGGAAAAAATTTCATTTGGAATTTCCCGATCAGAAGCATAAATCGCCTCACAGCGGCGCGGAATTGCATTGTGAGCAGTTCCTCCAGTAATATCTAATAGAACAACCGGAAAGTTTTGAGAAATTTTATTCAAAACCCGTGCAGCTATTTGAATTGCGTTTCCGCGATGCTTGTTGATATCAAGGCCTGAATGTCCTCCTTTTAATCCATCTATGAGAAGATTATATGTGTACATTTTACTTTCAATTTTTTTCCTTTCGATTGGAAAATCGATCAACAAAGTACTCCCGCCAGCACAGCCGACGGTAAAATACCCTTCCATTTCCGAATCGATATTTAGCAAGTATTTACCCGTCAGCCAGGACTCTTTTAAGGCGCAAGCTCCATCAAGGCCGGTCTCTTCCTCAACTGTAAATAACAGCTCCAAGGGAGGATGGCTGATATTTGAAGAGGCTGCCGCGTGCATGGCCATTGCTATTGCGATACCATTATCGGCCCCTAACGATGTGTTTTTTGCTTTAAGCCAATCTCCTTCAACATATAAACTTAAAGGGTCTTTTGAGAAATCATGTTTAGATTCGACAGTTTTTTCGCAAACCATATCAAGGTGACCTTGAATTATAGTTGGCACTTCAATTTCTCTGCCCTTTGTGCCGGGAACATGTATCAATAGATTTCCAATCTCATCTCTTTCGAAATTAAAATTGTGGTCTTTAGCCCAAGCACAAAGCCAGTCCCTAATACGCCATTCTTCGCGAGAGCGGCGTGGAATCTGAGAAATCTGATAAAAGTAGTTGATAATGGTCTTAGCATCATGAGAGAGCGAGGGGTCTAAAGCTAACATTTATTTATCCTTTCTTGAGCCACAATAAACTTGCATCACCATAACTAAAAAAACGGTATTGCTCTGCTATGGCTGTACTGTATATATTTTTCATCACTTCAACGCCAAACAACGCTGAAACAAGCATAAAAAGCGAAGAGGCCGGTTGATGAAAGTTTGTAATTAATGCATCTCCAATTTTCGGGCGATAGTTTTCTTGAGAACTTTTTGGATATATAAATAATGTTGTTTCATTCCAACGATCACAAAATTCCTCTGCATTCTTATCACTGTCTTTCTCTTTAAGCAGAAAAAAGCTCTCTAATGCGCGCAATGTGGTCGTTCCAACCAAAATAATTGCACGATTGTTCTTTTTCGCTTCTAATATTTTATTGTAAGTTATTTTGGGTATTAGATAAGTTTCACTGTGCATTTTGTGAAGATTTAAATCAGAGTGGCGCACTGGCATAAAAGTACCTGCACCAACATGCAAAATGACATCTGCAATCTCAATATTTTTGCTTCTAAGGCCAACAATAACTTCATCATTGAAATGCAATCCAGCTGTCGGAGCCGCAACCGAGCCCGAAGTCTGTGCATAGACGGTTTGATAGCGTTTTTTGTCAATTTCGTCTCTTTCTGATGATGTTTGCTTTCTTAAAATGTAAGGGGGGAGAGGGGTCACTCCAAATTGCTCTAGCCAATTAAGCAAATCAGATTGATTGACGTTAAAGCGAACCAATATTCCCTTATCTAATACATCGCTTTCTGGCCTTTCTAAAACTTCTGCAACGAGAGAATGATCGAAAAAGATTTTTTGGCCGCGAATTAGTTTTTTCATTGGTCTTCCAATTGCTCGACCACAAGCTTGATGATCTATATCAAAGGGAGAATGCAATAGAAATATTTCTATGCGACCGCCACTTTCAAGCTTACCAATTAAGCGACTTGGAATAACTTTTGTAACATTGCGTATGACTAAACTTGACTCGGGAAGTAAATTCACCAAGTCTTTAAATACATGGTGGGAAATTTTGCTTTCTTGATAACACAGCAGGCGCGATTCTTGTCTATTAGAAGTTGGCTCTTGCGCGATCAAATTTTCAGGTAAGTCGTATTGAAAATCTTCTAATAGATATTCACTAGCTGTAAATCTACTTTTTTCAGTATCATGATCCATGCAAAAAAAACCAAAAGGAAGAAAATGTTATTTGGTATTAAAAAAATAGCTTCTCAGAATTCTCTCCAATTATTCCTGTTCTCTTTTCTCCTCATAAGTGGATTTTCAATCCAAGCTTGTCCGATTTACCTTAGTAGCCAAGTTTTAGCCAATGCAAATGCATACTCATCTAAAAATCTGTTTCTAATGTTTATTAATAAAGAGGGGCAGTGGGAAAAAGCGAACTTGCAGATAGATCCTATGGATGAGGATGGTATTTTAACTTTCAATGATACCGATGCAAATCAGAACTTAAGTGGCTATAATCGCTTGGTATTCTATAAAAAATCCTTCGGCTCTCGTTTTAGCTACTCGCAACAGCTGCCTATGTGCCAAAACCGGCAAGCACTTGAACTTCAAAAAAATGGCAAATACGCGTATCTAATAGCCTGCTCAAATAATCTTCTGCATCCTAGAATAGATTCAGAACAACCACAGTCCTCAGTTTTATACAATATGTTGCTACCCTCACTGCAAAGCGAGCTTTACACCTATAAATTCAATCCAGATAATCACATGCTGTTTAAATCGATAGATTTTTCGCAAAAAAGAAAAATACAGCGCATCGCCGATAATTCGAATTTATTAATTTTTTCTGACTTAAAAAATTTTTTTTCTTTAAGTTTCGAAGATGACATTCAGTCTCAGCTAAATAGTCATCGGATCGGTCCACTTGGCGTTTCAGCAAATGTTAATTTTTTTCTAGAGATTTTATTTTTTAAAATAAAGCTATCTTTAATGACAGATGTCAATTTTTTTCCAGACTCTGCACACATACCCATGAAAGTCTATACTCCCTACGATACAAAAAAGCATCTAAACACAAACAGCGGTATTTTATATTCCTGGCTTAACAGCGAAGATCTGGAGCTTGATTCAAAATCAACCATTTTAAAATTTTCAGAATTCATGGATATAAATAACAGAGAAAAAAAAATTAAAGCCCTTTGTCCTGACCGCAGTGAATGCATTTTCAAATTAATTTATAATTCAAAAAGCATAGGCAATAATCTTGTCATGGAATTTCATATATCGAAGGAATTACTTACGAAGAATTTTTATCCCGTTTTTATAGATGACTTATCTCAACTTGAAAAATTATCCTGGCCCATGAAACGCCTGAATAGAAAAATAGAGGAAAAGCAGGTTGGGTTGTTTTTCGCAATCAGCGCACTTGGCCAAGGGGAGTCCGCTTGGGACTTTTGGTTGCGCTTAGGAAATAATTCACAAAGCACTGAAACTTGCCCAGATACGTTACATGCCATAAGACGACTTTAGCAAAATACATAATCTGCTTGCTGCCAATTTCGGCAGGCCCTTTAGTCTCAAAATATACTCGCACTTTTCGATTTTATCCCAAAGATTGTCTGACATTAGATGAAAAAAATACGAGTTAGAAAACTTGGCATCGCATTTGCTTAATGCCTAGTCAGTTGTGTAATTTGCGCAATTTCGCGCGAAATATTTGGTCACTAATTTATAGAGGAATTTGTTATGAAAAAGTTACTTGGTCTCTTTGTTTTTACTCTTGCTGCAACATCTTGCGGTTCTAAAAGCTCTTCTAAAAAAGCAGAACCTGCGCCACCCCCGGCAGCAGAAACTGCTCAACGCTCAAGCACTGAAACTGCTCCACTTCGACTTACAGACGCAGATAAGAGCGAACTCTATGAAACTTGCAACGAAACTCGCAATTATAATCTGACCGTCGAACAACAAAATGATTTTTGTGCGTGCACAGTGATAAAATTAGACAAAAAACTTAACCGCAGCGAAGCATACGCTTTAAAAGATAAAGACCAGACTGAAATTAATAAAGTAGTTGAACCAATAGCTAAAGCTTGTATTGAAGAATTAGATCTAATCTAGCCCACGAAGTCATCGGCATCTTCTGATGCCGATGACACCAAACCTATTGCATTGTCACACTATTTACAAACTCCTTCGAAGCCAAAAACAAACTCTCAGCACCCATCAAATCATCTTCCGTGAGATAGAGGTACTTCTTTCCATAAGCCATTCTTGATTCAGTACATATCCACTGCTGTTTTTCTGCGTTAAATTCAGCCTTGTCCGACTGACCAGTAATATCATCGGGTCGCGGTTGATGTGCATGCGACATACCGAATTGATGGCCAACTTCATGTAGCAAAATTGAAAATAGAGGAATTGTGAGTTTAAATTCTCCTGTGAATTCCTTTTCTCCACTGATTTGGAAATCATTTGTTATTTTTGCAAGCTCAGGATCTGCTTCTTCATATATCAACTCAAGTTTATTTAATAACCTAGAAAATTCTTTTATATCATCAAACCTCAAAAAGTTAGAGTTTAGAGCGTGTTTATATATTTGAACAAAAGTGGTCAAATCTTGATTATATTTTTCAGCTTCTCCTTTCGAATTTACACTTTGGAATATACTATCCATAGCTTCATGCAGCGGCAGCCAATTTACAAACGGAGAAAGAATAACCTTAGCAGGCGCCTTGATACTAATTTTAGTCCAGATTTCAGGTTTATTAGGAAAAAAATAATATGTAAGTTCTGCTCCTGAGCCATACCCAACAAAAGAAGAATCGCTTTGGCATCTAAATAATTGTTTTTTTTTGCATACAGCCTTAGCTCTGCTAAAAATCGTCTCATCATCAGATTGCGAGACATCAAACTCATTTTGAATTTTTATATAACTAATAAATTCATTACTTTTGGCCTCGCAAGCATCTGCAAGAAAGAATTCAAAAACATTCCATTTTTCTTCTGACAATTGTTCAACAGCTGAAAGCCATTTATAGTAAGCAATCCTTGTTTCTAACAACAAAGATTGATCCAACGCCTCATCGCCAGTGCGCTCGATGCAAACCGGGAGTTTTTTTTGAAATAAAGGGATATCTTGCTTCGTAAATAAAAAAAGATTGTATAAAATACCAACGTTCTTCGCAGGTGGTGCATATGCGTATTTATTTTCAGATTGAGTCTCATTATTTTTCGTCTGACACGAAAAAAAAGTCAAAATTAAAAATGAAATAATTACTATTTTCATTGTGAGTCCATTTATTAATTATAAATGTGCGAAAAACGCGGAATGAGCAAATCATCAGCAAATTCGTTTGATTTAAACGGGAAAACAATGCTTTGTTTAATACCCGGCATAAATTGTTCCCAAAGCGCCAAGTGCTTTACCGCATCTATCGTTTGCAATTCGACGGTTATAGTAGGAATTTTTCTTTCCTGGCCTGCATAATTTCCCAAAGATCCAGGGAAAAAAGAATAATCTACAATTCGATAGTTATTTATTTTTTTCGACACTGCTTGTACAAGCTGCTTAGCTTGATGTTCGCCTTTGTTTATAATTTTTGTCCTTTGATCTCCTGGCCCATCGTAGTCTAAAAAACCTAGTGGCGCATGAATAGATAAAATTTTATCAGGATGAAAGTCATCGATTAATTTAATCTGAAAAATTGTTTCGATTTCTGAATTAGGAAAATGACCGGGAAAGTAGCGATTTGCCCGTGACTTCACCTTTTCCCAGGCGTTATGAGCTTTAGCATACCAATCTTCAGTAAAAAAATTTCGATTTAAATCAACATTATTTGCGTTGGTTCGCGTTGGCTTGTCGCGTAAAAATCCATCAGGATTCACCAAGGGTGCAATGATAACCTGCGAGTCTTCCTGTTCATAAATATGTGGATTGTTTTGCAGGTATTTTGCAAAACGAAATCCAATTGGTATCGGAGTAATTTCATCTGGATGCACAGAACTTAGAATTAAAGTAACCCTTTTGCCACTACCAAAGCGGGCGTAGATAAGCGGTCGTTTTTGGGTGCTATTTAGCTCATATTGCCAATTTACACCTTCACAGGGCTTATCTTTCCATCCATATTCTTTAAACTTCTTCTCAAGATCTTGGCAATAACGCTCTAAATGAAATTGCGAGTTTTCTTTTTTTGAAACTAAGTGTTTTGCTTGGTAAACACTTTGAGATATAAGCGGAAGTTCGACAAAGCCGCGTTTAGCTAAGACATCATTTAAAGGCCACGATTCTGCATGAGCAAACTCTACCTTTAAAAAAAAGGCCGCAAAAGCCAGATTAAAAATATAAAAAAAAAATCTTCTACTCAATTCAAGCTGCCCGTTCTTACTTTCAATAACTGTACTCTGTTATCATTTTAACCATAAAAGCTTAGAAAAACCAGCCCAGACAAGTCTAGAGATTAAAATAAGCTCGACCATCTTGTTGACCCAACCAAGGGCTTCGATTTGCCTCTCCTAAAGGTTTCACGAGAAATATTTTCGAAAAATCGGAGATTTCAGAGATTTCGCCTAAGGCACTTGGCAAATAACTAAGTTGTTTTAATTCAGAAAATTCTACTTTTAGCTTCTCTAACCAAAACACCAAGTTTTTCTGGCTTATTAATACTATTGGCAAGCAAAGTGGTACTTTTGAGAACAAAAGTGCAGCTAAATACGCTTTTAAATTATTTTTGCTTCCTTGTTTAAGATTTATTTTTTCGCTATCTAAAAACACAAAGAGCGGATCATTGTATTCTCTGCGTTCTGCTAGGATACAACTCGGTTCACAGATATAACGAATAGATTCGTGGTCTAAAGAAATCCTTTGATCTAAGGTCAAAGCTTCGCCCCAGTAGTTTTTGAAATCATCTCTTAATTGCTTATTCCATTTTGCTACTTGTTCTAATTCAATTTTGTCTGAAATTAGAAATGTAAATCTTGAAGATAAACACCCTTGTTGACCGAGAGAAAATGCGTCCCTTATCATTAAATGACTTACATTTGGCTCAATTCTCCAGACGACAGAAAAGCTAAGTTTCGTTCCTAGACCGCGAATAGGTCGCTTTAACAGCCTTTCTATTTTCTTTATCGTGGAGTCTTCACCAAAAACAAGTAGCACTCTATTTTTTTGTAAATCATTTTGGGAAACAATGCGCCATTCACTCGGAAGTAGTATTATATTTCCTTGCAGCGAGGCACTTAATCCCTGAATAAATTGAACTAAAAATCCCTCTTTTTTTGAGAATTTTTCTGGTAGGCGCACAGCTAGATCTAAATCAGCGAGCACAGCCAGAGAAAGCGGCTCCAGTAGAGCAACAGGGTGGGAGGCCGGAGCTATAAAAGTCCAAGATTTGAAACCAAGTAGTTCGAGGTCTTTAGATTTCTCATCGATAAATTTTAAGTCAAAGGCAGATCTCAGCGACTGCAGCCATGTAGCAGGAGATTTTGGAAAGTCTCGCAATAAATCGTCTAGCGCGCTTTGTGCGGCATTTTTACTACCCAAATCTTTAGCCAATGCATCGAGTGTCGAATCTTTCTGGAAAAAGACCTCTAAAAATTGTCCGACTTTTTCACAGCGTTCATTAATATTTTTTACGAACCATTTTGTTTTATTTAAGGAAAAATCACTATCAAGCGATCTTTCGAGCTCTTTTTTGTGACTTTTAAAAATTTCATCCACAGCTAATGAACAGCCCTTGAGCGGAGCATAGCTCGCGCGACCGAATAGAGAAAAGCTTCCATCTTGGGATAATTCAACAACATCTTGAGTACGAATGGCACCGGTATAGTCAATGCGAAAAGGATCAAGAACCGTTAGACAGCCTTTGCCTTTCAACTGCAAAACACCTAAGCCTTGAGTTACAAAAAGACTAACCCAAGGAGGAAAGCGAAATTTCCGCTCATTTAAAGTAAGTTCATTTTGCCTGTCTTTTAATCCAAGAGCATCATAATCATAAGCTTGGCAGGCTAGTTCACACATTCCATATTCACTGATGATTTGAGAGAGATTTAGTCCAAAAGAAGCTTGCAAAAGCTGATAGTATTCTTGCCTTGTTAGTTCTCGAGATCGACCCTTACTACCCCCAGTTTCAATTAAAATCGTAGTTGAACCAAGTTGTGTATGCTGCTTAGCGTCGATTAAATTAATATAATGAAAAGCCGTTCCGAGCAGCCACAGAACGTTGCCATCTTGTTGTAGTTTTTGAACTCTACTTTTTAAATCTTCTGCTCTGACGTATTCCAATGGCCAAAATTCTTTCAGCCATTCTGCCATTTTTGCAAGACTACTGTCGGGCCATTCCTCGCAAGACGGAATCAGGCAAAGGCCAATAATGGGCCTTTTTGAACCTGGGTTCTTTGCAGAAATAAGTTCTGCCATCATTTTTGAAAAAGTCCATAAAGATTGTGCTTTATAGAACAACAAGCCATCTTCTGAAAAATAAGAGTGGGCGCGCTCTGAGCTCGTTGTACCGCTGGACCTAAATTCGAGAAATGGATTTTCAACGCTACAAAAGCTTTTTTGATCAGAATGCCGGAAAAACTCGATCGGCAAAAGTTTGGGGGTAGGGCTGACTGTATTTCTTTGTGTTTGGACAGAGAAAGTCTGCTCAGCCGTGAGCAATTGATATCGCCACAGCTCTTGATTTTTGGGATTAGAAAACTTGATTTTATCCAAAAATTCTCGGATATTACCTTGGATCTCGGCTAAGCTCAGCTTAAGTGATTGTGTCATAGTGGCCACATGGGGTATATATTCTAGAACTAAAACGCTGCTTTAGCTCAAGGGATATGTAGCTTGTTTTCAACGAAGAGCCAATAGGCATTTTTTTATAAAATAGCAGGATTATAAAGCTTCCATCATGACGTCAGAATATTTTGTCAAAATTGATCAATTCGAAGGTCCGCTGGATTTATTGCTTTATTTAATCCGTGTGCATGAAATCGACATCTTCAAAATCGATATCTTTAAACTAACAACTCAGTACTTGAATTATTTGCGTGTAGCCGAGTTTGATGATTTAACCGACGCCTCAGCATTTATAGAAATGGCAGCTACCTTAATCGAGCTTAAAACTCGCCAAATGCTGCCACATCATCAGCCAGAAAAATTAATTGGCGAAGATGGCGAAGAAGATCCTGCCCGCAGCCTGCAAGAGCGTCTGCTTGAATATGATCGATTTCGCAAAGCCGCGGAATTTTTTGAATACTCGCCTCAAATGGGCGTGCAAATCCAAACTAACCAAGAGTGGCTACGTTTAGCTCCCGACTTCGAGCATGTCGAAGCACCTCTACGCTCAGAAACAGCGTCTCTTGTTGTTATGTACGAGCAGTTATTGAAGGCAATGGTAGAAAGAAAGCCAGGTAAAGTCGAAGCGAAAATGCATCGCATCACAGTGGAAGAAACAATAGATCTTTTATGTCAATATATGGATCAAGTTCAATTTATTCTGTTCCAAGGTATGTATAATAAATTCAAAACGCGCTACGACTTTGTTGTTCATATCCTTGCTATTTTAGAGTTATGTAAATCTGGCTTGTTGAACACCTATCAAGATAAGTTGACGGGTCCGCTGTGGGTATATTTGCGTAGTAGCGAATTAGAAAAATTGCCTTTTTATCAGGCTAATCAGACAAATTTAGCGACTTCTAATTAGTTAATTACAAAAGATGTAGATGAAAGGTTAGTTGCAGTGCAAGAAGAAAATAAAAACTCAGCAAATGACGAAATCGATCTTAATAATTTAGAGCTCAACGACCTCGATCAAATGACTCTAGACAACGAATTTGCCGATATTGAAGATGAGGGCGATCTTTTATCCGATGCTGATCTCGAATCCGGAGTTAGCGCCGACGGAGAGTTTACAAAACCTTACAGCGATAAAAATATCTTGATGCAAGAACTGATCAGCACAAAAGCTGCAATTGAAGCCATCGTATTTGCATCGGCAAAGCCGATAAAGCCCTTTGAAGTTTTAGAAATTTTGCAAGACGAACGCATCACGACTCGAGACATTATTAAAATTCTTGATGAGTTAGTAGAATTTTATTCTCTCCATGCTGGTGGATTTCGCCTAGAAAATCTAAAAGGTATGGGCTACCAATTTCGCACCGTGCCTGTAGCTGCACCTTTAATGGAAGCGATGTTTTCGAAACGGGCTCGCCCTTTATCTCGAGCTGCTTTAGAGTCTCTTGCCATCATTGCCTATAAACAACCGATCACACGCGCAGAGATTGAATTTATTCGTGGAGTAGATGCAGGTAGTGCCATTAAAAACCTAATGGATAGAAATATTGTGCGCTGTGTTGGCCGCAAAGCTGACGCAGGTAGACCTATGCTTTTTGGTACCGGCGAAGAGTTTCTAAAAATATATCAGATCTCTTCTCTCGCTGATTTACCTAGCTTAGATTCCTTTCAAGTCAGTCCAGAAGTTCTTGCCCAAGCAAAAGAAAAACTCAAGACCATCGGCGAACATGTCGCTGTGGAAGAATTTATCGGTGATAACGGTGCCAGCGATGAAATAGACCTTGAGCTCGCCGTGAGCACTCCACCTCTCATAGAAGATGAAACAACCCATGATACGACTACAAAAATGGATAGCTGAACTCGGCATAGCTTCTCGCCGCGAGGCAGAAGAGTGGCTTAAAGAGGGGCGGCTGACAGTCAATTCAGAACCCGCTAGCATCGGACATAAAATCGACCCAGAAAAAGATCGCGTCTATCTCGATGGCAAGTCATTGACTCCGAAAAAAGCCGCGCCAAAAGTCTACTGGCTTTTTCATAAACCGGAAAAGATGCATTCGGCGCGCAACACGCAAGAAGAAACTCAACCGAGCATTTTCTCGCTACCTAGTCTTAGAAAAATTAAATTTACTTTAACCCCAATAGATAAGCTCGACTATTTATCCAGCGGTCTTATGCTTTTGACCAGTGACAGAGACCTCGCCAGTGTCGCAAAAAGATATATGGAATGCGACGAGCAGAGTTTTTATGTACTGCTGAACCAAAAATTACGGCCTGATCAAATCAACAAGATTCGTGCCGCCGCGAAAAAACAAGGCGAAAAAACGAGTGCAAAGATTCAATTTATCCGCGGCCAGAAAATCGGAAAAATGCAGGCTGCCTGGTATGATCTCACTATCAAAGTCCCTTCGCTACGTGCTTTGCGTCAACTTTTTCGCTTAGTAGAAGTTGAGATTAAAGGACTGACTCGCTATCGCGTCCATAGTTTTTATTTGCCTGACAGTTTAAAGCCGGGTGAGTATATACAATTGACTGCAAAACAAATTCAGCACTTCAAAGAAACTTGCGCAAAACATGAGGAGCTCGACTAAATATGAAACTTGGAACTCTGAAAAATGGAAAACGCGATGGCTTGCTTGTTGTGGTTTCTCGCGACCTTGAACGCTACATTCCCGCAAGTGGCGTGTGTCAGACTTTGCAGGCTGCTCTAGATGACTGGGATAATGTATCGCCTTTACTTAACAAGATTTACCAAGACTTGGTTCGCGACCAAAAAACAGGCGAAAAAACTGACTTCACAAAATTCCATTCACCGCTTCCTCGCGCTTATGAGTGGATCGATGGATCTGCCTACATCAATCACGTTGTTTTGGTTCGCAAAGCTCGCGGCGCAGAGCCGCCTGCTACTCTTAAAACAGACCCCTTAGTATACCAAGGTGGTTCAGGAGTTTTTCTTGGGCCGCGCGAACCCATTGCAATTAAGAATCTCGAATGGGGACTCGATTTTGAATCTGAAGTTTGTGTAATTCTTGGCGACACTCCCCAGGGAACGACCGCGCAAACCGCCGAAGACCATATTAAATTAGTCATGTTAGCTAATGATGTTTCCCTGCGTAATTTAATTCCTTCCGAACTTGAGAAAGGATTTGGCTTTTTTACTTCAAAGCCCGCGACAGCTTTCTCTCCTGTAGCTGTAACCAAAGATGAATTGGGCGCTGATTGGAAACAGTCTAGACTTCATAGACCTTTGATCACTCACTACAATGGCACAAAATTCGGCGATCCAAATGCCGGCCCAGAGATGTACTTTTCTTTCGGCGATCTAATGCAGCACATTTGTAAAACTCGCTCTTACACAGCTGGAACTATTCTCGGAAGCGGTACGGTTTCAAATGAAGATCGTACAAGAGGCTCTTCTTGTTTAGCTGAAAAAAGAATGATTGAAAAAATCGACAATGGAACAATCACAACTCCTTTTATGAATATTGGCGATACTATCGAAATTGAAATGTTCGATGATCATCAAAAAAGCATTTTTGGAAAAATTTCTCAGAAAGTAATAGCTCTTTAAATTTTAAGCACAGTAGAAAGTAATAAATCGATGTTTTTAGAACCCTGTCCCGACAAGCCAAACTGCGTCAGCACTGAAGCAAATGATAAGCGCCACGCCATTGCGGCGATTCCTTATAAAGACGATATGCGAAAGGCGATGGAGCGCATGAAGGCTGTTGTCGCAAAAATGCCGAACACTCGCTTGATAAATGAATCGGCTGATAGGCTGATTTATGAATTTCGCTCGAGTTTTTTTCGTTTTGTCGATGATGTCGTTTTTGTATTTGTTGAGAAAGAAAAATTAATTCATTTTCGCAGCGCATCGCGCACTGGACATAGCGACTTGGGAGTAAACCGAGAGCGCATGGAAAAAATTCGTCAGTTATACACGTCATCCTGAGCGAACACATGTCATCCTGAGCGAACACATGTCATCCTGAGCCGCAGGCGAAGGACCTCGTCATCCTGAGCGAACACATGTCATCCTGAGCCGCAGGCGAAGGACCTCGCGGAACTCAAGTAAGATAGATCCTTCCCCTTCGACAAGCTCAGGGTCAGGATGACAGTGGGACAAGATGACACTAGGTCCTTCGCCTGCGGCTCAGGATGTCTATGAAAAAGTAAGTCAAGAACAAAACACCCCCTCCGCAAACTACTTTTTGGCTTACGGTCTCCAATGTTTATAGTTAGCACCAAGCTGCTATTCTAGTGCTTCCTCTTGTATTACCTTCATTGCCTTTGGTCACTCTGTATGCGTCTATTTGAGTCCTCTAGGGAATTTCTTCCCATGGGCTATGGCAATTTTGAGAGTGTGGTAGGGGCTAACCGACAAATTGTACCTTAAAGGCAATCATCCTGACTGAGTCCTCTCTACCTCTCCTGGCAATACGATCTACTTCAATTTCA
>JAGOVF010000214.1 GCA_018060885.1 Oligoflexales bacterium
CCCTTATATAGGATTTGGCGATGACCCTATAATTGGGCGTTTAACATGTCCTCCCTTGACACGCTACAATCATAACACACAGAAATCTGAAGCGTTGATCGTTGTTCCTGTAATGCATTCTGAACTACTTTGGGAATATAAGCTAAGACAGGGTATTTATTGGTGGGACGAAAGTACTCTTAGCTCAAATGACTTATTAAACTTTCTTAAAAAAAACTTGGCTCGCATCCTTGTGGAAAAAGGTTTTAAGGATGAAAATCTCCCAATATATGAACTGGCCTCAAGCCCAAGCTCTATTAAGATAAAATGGCGTCAGGCTCCGAAATTTGGAATATATTTTCTCGATGGTGTTAGTTTAACGAGAGAGCTAGGGCATTCAAATTCAAGTAAATTAAACTATGAATGTGTTGGAAACTTTTTTCCAAAAATCGATCCTTTAGATAAAAATCAAAATTTACTAAATTTGACCCCAGTAAAAGCCTACTCATATTCAAGAAGCAATATTAAATTTTATAACCATAGCTACCAACACTCAAAAATACTTAAAAAGAGCCTAAGTTTTAAATTTCCTGGTGATGATTCAACTGCAAATATAGAATCGCTCGGTAAACAAAAAAACTGCGTAAAAGCTTTTTTGCCTTTCGCTAGTGTGTTAATTTGGAATTTAAATCACCCTTTGGCTAGCCAGGAAATATTTCGAAAGCTTTTAAGCCAACTTATTCCTTACGAGCAGATCATCAGCCAAGCTGCTGGCGGTTATGGCAAATATATCAGGTCAGTAGTCTCTGAAGATTTATACCTTCAAAAGACCAAACAAACGCCGCCGCCCTCTTACAACGTGAGATTCATAAAAGATCAATTATTAAAAAACGGCTTTCTCCAGCCTGAAACAAAGAGCGCAGCAAAGGGTCAGCGTCAATTAAAGGTCTCTATTCAGAATTTACCCATAACATCAGATCTCATTGAAAAGGTGCTAGCAGACAGCTTTGGGGCAGCTGGAATCCATATAAAGTTTGACTCTTTAGACTCAGAGAGCCACTTGGCGCGCCTACAAAGTCTGCATTTACCAGACCTTAGTACTAATATTTTAGGCTTTTGGCGCAAAATATATCCAAGCTTAAAGCCTGGCAATGACCGTAGTTTTGATCATTTGTTAACAATTATTGCACAATTCAATCAAAGTCTAAGCTTAGGACAAGCTGACCTTGACTTGGCAAGAAAAATCATCAATAAATCCTCTGAAATGAATCTTATCACACCGATATTGCAGCATGCTGCCTGCATCGAGTCGATGGGGCTCTCGATACCGAAAAATAGCGCCGAATATGTGAATCCGGACTGGTTTCGGAATATAGTTAAAGGACTGTAATATTCAATTTTGTAGCAAAGACATGGAGCATAATTTTGATAATACTAAAATCTGATGAAGAAATAGACGCAATGAAAGCTAGCTGCACGCTTGCGGCGCAGACACTTAATTATATTGGGCCGCATGTCAAACCAGGAATAAGCACCCTCGAATTAAATAATTTATGTCATGAGTTTATTTTGGAGCATGGAGCAATACCTGCGCCATTGAACTATAAAGGATTTCCAAAATCCATTTGCACTTCCGTTAACGATGTTATTTGTCATGGAATTCCAAATGCCAAACAGAAATTAAAAGAAGGCGACATTATAAATATAGATGTTACCACTATCATTGATGGATACCACGGTGACACCTCAAAAACTTTTTTTGTCGGCGAAAAAATCAGCAGCAAAGCCAAATCCCTAGTAGAAACAGCTAGACGATGTTTGGATCAAGGCATTGCAAGTGTGACATCAGGCGGCCGAGTGGGCGACATTGGTGAAGCCATTCAAAGACACGCAGAAGCAAAAGGATTTTCAGTCGTGAAAGAATTTGTCGGGCATGGCATTGGAAAAATTTTTCACGAAGATCCGCAAATTCCTCACTATGGAAAATCTGGACAAGGTATAAGACTCGTTCCCGGAATGGTGTTCACTATTGAACCCATGATTAACGAAGGCCATTGGAGAGCTAAAGTACTTAAAGACGGATGGACTGCTATTACTATCGATGGCGGTTTGTCTGCGCAGTTTGAACATACAATCGCAATTAGAAGTGATGGAACGATAGAAATATTAACTGTTTGTTAGGTTTAACGAGATCTACACTTAACAATTTATTAAGATAATATGTTTTATAACGAGTTATTCAAGATCGCCAAGCTTAACGAAAAATTCAAACTCCTCTGCGTCAACACGTGTTGTATCTGCCATTTGAGTTTCTAATTTTTTCTGTTTATTAATTAGCTCTGAGCGCAATTCAAAAAGTAATTGGGACTTATCATTTTCAACTTGAAGGCCCCTCTTCTCTAATACCGCAGCTGTGTTTAACAAATCAGCGAGCTGTCTTTTGACCAAATCTAATCTTTGGGCAGTGATTGCTTTAATTTCTGAGACCACTTCTACGTGCAATCCATTCAAATATAACAGCTCATGGCTTACTTCTAGCTGCATTCCAAATTCCCCCTCTTTTTTATTTTCAAGATATGGCTTTTTATAACAACGCAGTTAAAAGCATATCTACTATCCGTAAACTTCTTCAACTAGTATTGAAACTCAAACCATTAACTCTTGGTGAAGTCTCTTATTCAAATTATTCAATTATGGAAAGTAAAATTTAATTTATTTTTGTATAGGTGAGAAGAAACGGTAAACTGAGTCAACTAGCGCCTTAGCCAAGAATGACGTCGCTGACTCCGGGAACTTTTTCTTTTATAATTGGCACTATGCCGTTAAAAAGGGTTATCTGACTAGAAGGGCACCCCGAACATCCACCATAAAGCCGAATAGTAACAATACCATCTTCAACATCTAATAACTCACAACCCCCAGCATGAAGCTGAAGCTGAGGATTAATATCTTCTTCAATGACTTTTTTAATTTCTTCGATCATTTTCGCTCTCCCTAAACACTGCCACAAGATTTCATATCTATTCTATCGGTACTAATATAGCAAGAATTTCTAATCTTTATTGAGCATTCTCACTTGTGAAAAAATCTCTTATACTATCAATAGCATACACGGACAGTTTTCGAATTGTTTCTTGCGCAGACCCTGCAATATGCGGCGTACAAATAAGATTGGGTAAAGCCGCAAGTTCTGCATCCATGAGTGGCTCTTCTTCATAAACATCTAGTGCCGCCCCTCTAATTTTTCGGCTCTGTAGGGCCCCTTTTAGAGCTTTTTGGTCTATGACTTCACCTCGGCTGGTATTAATTAAACAGCTGCTTGAGGGCATTTTTCCCAAAAGCGCTGGCCCAATTAGTTTTCTTGTCTCATTATTTAATGGAATGTGCAGACTGACAAAATCTGCAGCTATGAACAACTCTTCAAGGCCTACTTGTTTGGCTCCAATTTTTTGCGCAAACTCTTTTTTATCTAAACAATCATTTATGAGAACCTGACATTGAAAACTTGACCGTAAAATTTTAGCGACACGACTGCCAATATGACCACAGCCTACAATACCGACTGTTTTTCCAGTTAACAAAAATCCACCGTCTTTATTCCAGATACCTTGGCGCATTTGATTGTCAGAAAAACTTATTCTCCGCGTTAAGCTCAACATTAGACCAACCGCGAATTCTGCGACGCAATCAGCATTCATTCCATCCTGTAAATACAGCCGAATGCCTAATTTTTTGCATGTTTCAATGTCAATTTTGTCTAGACCTACGCCGTACTTTGCAATTGCTTTTAACTGATTAGAATTTTTAAGCATGTCAGAATCGATAGCTTCGCGACCAACGACAATTGCATCTTGCTTAGAAATTATATTCGCTATTTCAATATTGCTTAGTCGTGACTCAAAAGACGGGATAGTAAGTTCATGCTCTTTTAGCTGCTCTTGAGCATAACTTACAATAGCCTGAGTTTTTCGCATGGTTTCAGCTAAAATAGCAATTTTAGCCATTAGGCAAATTCCAAAAAATTAAGCAAGGGCGACAAGAAACTTTTCAAACGCCAAGGCTCCAAAAATAATAAAGAGGTATACACAAGAATATAGAAATAAAGGCATAGCCTTTTGGTTTGAATGCTCTCTATAGAGCTGGAAGGCCAAATAGATAAAATAGACTGTTGTAAGAG
>JAGOVF010000080.1 GCA_018060885.1 Oligoflexales bacterium
CCTTGCCACTTCCTAGCACGACGGCACAAAGCGGATTTGCAGCGATCATGATGGGTAAGCCTGTTTCTTCACGAAGCAGAATATCAATATTCCTTATCAAGGCACCACCACCAGCTAATACTATTCCCTTGTCGACGATGTCTGAAGCCAATTCTGGAGGTGTTTTTTCTAAAGCTGTTCTGACTGCTTCAACGATGGTGTTGACAGGCTCGGTGATAGCTTCGCGAATTTCTTCAGAGTTGACTTCAATTGTTTTTGGTATTCCCGCGATGAGATCGCGCCCTTTTACAGGCATAGTTTTTACATCTTTTTCTGGATAGGCAGTACCAATTGCGATTTTAATTTGTTCTGCAGTTCTTTCTCCAATCAAAAGATTATATTTTCTCTTGAGGTAGTTTACGATTGCTTCGTCGAGCTTGTCTCCACCGACTCGAACAGACTTTGAATAAACTATCCCAGCCAAGGAAATGACTGCTACCTCAGTGGTACCTCCACCAATATCGACAATCATATTTCCACTGGGTTCAGTAATTGGAAGTCCTGCTCCAATAGCAGCTGCCATAGGCTCTTCAATTAAAAAAACTTCTCGTGCGCCTGCCGATTCAGCAGATTCTTTTACAGCGCGTTTTTCTACTTCGGTAATTCCATAGGGAACGCAAATGATAATGCGAGGTTTTACCATAGTGCGGCGGTTATGGGCTTTCTCAATAAAATATCTTAACATTGCTTCGGTAATTTCAAAGTCCGCGATAACTCCATCCTTTATTGGACGGATGGCTATAATTGAGCCGGGGGTTCTTCCAAGCATGTTTTTAGCTTCGGTGCCTACGGCGAGTATTTTTTTAGAATTTTTTGAGTCTCTCTGAACAGCAACGACAGAGGGTTCATTGATAATAATACCTTGACCCTTAGCATAGACAAGGGTGTTGGCAGTTCCGAGATCAATAGCCAAGTCATTTGAAAACAGTCCAGCAAACCAGTCAAAGAACATAATCTTCACTCCAATAATGATGCAACGTTAAGAATCATATTTAAAATAATTCGGATTTTATGTAAAATGGTGCCCATTCCCTGAATTAGCATGGAATTAAGATTTCTGCTAGACATTAGCGAGTCTAGCGCCTAGTTTTTAAAAAAATCTATCTAAAAGGATTTGTAAACAATGATGTTGATGTTCAAATGGAAAAACAAGTCTCTTGACCAAGTTTCTACGGGAAAACTGCTGCGCAACTCTGGCGCCTACGGTTTACTCATTCTAACTTTACTGGCCATGGTATTTTTTGGCACCTGCGACCCAACAGGCGGAGGGCCTACGGGCGCTAATCTTAGCGGTGCAGCGGCGAAAATTGATGGAACAGAAGTATCAGGAATGACTTTTAGACGTGCGTTTAGTCAAATGCGCGATCAGTTACAATCACAAAAAGGCGCGGATTTTAATGAAGCGCAAGAAAAAATTTCGCAGCGGGTTTTAGAGCAGTTGGTCGACGAAAACGTCAATTATTCATTCGCGCGTTCAATAGGAATGCTAGCCAGTGACGAAGAAATTATCAAATATATCAACGATATAGAGTGGCTCCGAAACGAGAAGGGTGTTTTCGATCCGGAGCGTTTTCAGAACTTTCTTCGTAATAACAGATACTCTGAACTGGAGCTTAGGGACGAATTGCGACGCAGTTTGACCAGCGGCAAGGTTCGAACCTTCATATCTAAAAGTACATACATATCGAAAAATTCTGCCGTTTTAGAAAATTTACTCGCAGAAACAAAACAAGTGATTGATTTTGTCGAAGTCGACGGAGAAAAGTTGCAGTTGGAAGTCAGTGAAGATGAAATAGCTAAATACATCGCTGACAAAGCCAATGAAAAAGCTCTCACTGATTACTACAACAGTAATAAAAATCTCTATTCTCAGGCAGAAAAAGTGAATGCGCGGCATATCTTGCTGAGTTTTAAAGGCGCACGTAATGCTAGCGGTGATGCTGCTAATCGTAGCAAAGAAGACGCTAAAAAACGCGCGGAAGAAGTTCTAACAATTGTTTCAAAACCTGGTGTGGATTTTGCGGAACTAGCTAAGAAATGGACGGATGAGCCAAGTGGTAAAACGAGCGGTGGGTCTTTGGGCGAATTTCGCTATGAAGATATGGTTGAGGAATTTAGCAAAGCGGCCTTTGCTTTAAAAAATCCTGGAGATTTGAGTGCTATTGTTGAATCGCCTTTTGGGTTTCATGTTATTCAGCTGGTTAGCAAAGTTGCAGCTAAAAATATTACTTTTGACCAAGCTAAAAATGAAATTGCAAAAACTATGTTAGAAAAAAACAAACGTCCGACACTTGCGGCAGCATTGGTGAAGCAGCTTGAGGAAAGCGTAGCTGACCAAACAAAATTAGAGGCTGTGCTAAAAGAAAAAGGTCTTACGTGGACAAGTACCGAAGAATTTCCACTCGGAGCAAGGTTTATTAAAGGCCTAGGAAGCCAAGAGGAAATCTTTGATGCAGTATTTGCACTTAAAAAACAGGGCGAAGTTTATCCCAAGATGATAGCCGCACAGGGAAAGTCTTATTTGCTTAAATTGAACAGAAGAAGCTTGCCTAAAAAAGAGCAAATTAACTCAGAAACTCTTGATCAAATGCAACAAAGCTTAAGCTTCCGCGGTGGTTTTATGATTTATTCAGCCCTCGAAAAGTCTCATCGCGAGAATCTTGAAAAGAAAAAGAGAATTTGGACTAACCCACAGTATTTAGAGTTAGATAATCAGAGGAGTGCTGGCGCCCAAGGCACATAATAAAACTTGATGAAAATTCTTCTTGTAGTAAAAAAAACGAATCTAGAGCGTCACGGTGAAGATCTTTTCGATGTCCACCGTCGTTCGGATAAAATGCTAAAGCAAATTGAGAAGGTTCAACTAGCTCACGATCAGCACCATGAGGCACTTTTAGCTCTTAGAAAAGCCTTAAATGCGTCTTCGATAAATTTTGATGAAGTGACGCGAGACAAAATGGTCTATGCCAATTTGTCTGAATATCAACTCGTCCTAACCCTTGGTGGAGATGGGACTTTGTTATCTACTAGTCACTTTATCAATCTAGAAAATTTGCCGGTGATCGGTGTTCGTTCAGCAGAGTCAAGTGTCGGTTTTTTGTGCGCTGCGCATTATAATCAGTTAGAAAAGTTAGTGTCTTCCATCAAAAACAAAACCTTTGTTGCGAAACCGATTCTACGAATAAAAGCTGAAATATTTAGTGCGCTAGATGCGAGTCACATAGAAACAGCTCCTGTACTTAACGAGTTTTTATTTAGCCATTCAAATCCTGCAGCTACCACTAGGTATCAGCTCATGATCGATGAAGAAACGGAAGAGCAGAAGTCTAGCGGATTGTGGATCTCTGCTCCTGCCGGCAGTTCCGCCGCAATTTTGGCTGCGGGCGGCACCCAACAAGACCTAGATAGTAAACAGGCTCAATACCTTGTGCGGGAACCTTATATTCTTCCCCAGGCTTTACATTTGACGAAGGGATTTTTAAATCTAGCAAATCAGGATTTTCACCTACGAAACTTATGTGATCAGGCTATTTTGGCTGTCGATGGCCAGCATGGTACCCATCCTTTGAGATTTGGTGATACGGTGAGTTTTAAGAATGCAAAAAGTCTAAGCCTTGTGAGAAGTCTTTAAATATTATCGGAATAATTAATTTATAGAAGTGCCTGCGTGATGCAATCATTTATTTGAATGGCTATCATTAAGAAAGCACGATGGTTAGGCCGGCGCCGGGCAGGAGTGCCAGAGGACCGCTCAATTTTTATGCCATCCATGGCAAAATTTTCGCTACGGGTTCGGGCTCCTGCCCTCACCAGTTCCTCTAGCACTCCTGCCCGGCGCCGGCCTAACCATCGTGCTTTCTTAAGTATCTCAGTGAAGAATGTCTGCATGTCACAGTAATAAATGTTTCACTTTGACGCACAAATCCTAGTCTGCGCGCTCTTAAGCTTTCGAATATTGCCCGAACGCGCGATCCGTTGCGCAAACCAATTCAAAAAAAATCGAGCCTGTTAATGATGAGAGCTTCGTATGCACCGCATTATGAGAATTGCTTTTGTATGTAGCTCGGTCTCTGCGTTAGCTGCCAGAGGAACTGGTGAGGGCAGGAGCCCGAACCCGTAGCGAAAATTTTGCCAGGGACGGCATAAAAATTGAGCGGTCCTCTGGCAGCTAACGCAGAGACCGAGCTACATACAAAATGAAAGTCGTACGAATGTGTGCATCACGTAGTTTTGCTTATATTAGTCGTTTATTTTTTTATTAATTTATTCAGCATTTTAATTCTGTGTTGGAGGTTTACTCGGATCCGGCTTACATATTGGTAAAGGTGTAGGCGGCGTTGGATTTTGACTACCACCTTGACCAGGATAAATGATGATCGGATTTTTTGGATCTTGGCAAGTTGGCGGTGGTGGTATAGGTGTCACGATAAGAGGGACTTTAAAATTAACAATCGACACTGTAACCCAACTGACATAAATTTTAGTACCTGATTTACAAGTTGCCTTCACAACGTATTGACCCGTTTTTTGGTATCTATAGGTCATATAGCTGCCAGATGCACTGTCATTATTGCCAAAATCCCATTCTATCGTGTTAGGTTCTATTGTTTGACAGAAAGCTTGGCCTGTTATCGGATCGCCAAGTTGCACGACTAGAGGACGTACGACTATATAAAATCCACGATCTTCTTTAGTGTTATTTTCTCCAGGATCTAGCACTTTGAGAATCATGGAAGCATCTGCGTTTTCGTTTTCGTTTGAAGTGACGCGTAAATATATTTTGTATTCACCAGCTTTTTTAAATACATAGTTGATGCCGAGATCTTCACAATGAGAGCGCTTGATTTCTTGGGTTTCGACTTTTTCACCGATTTCATAATAGGCTTTAACTAAACCTGGATTTTGTTCACACGCAGCTTTTTCTAATAAATCTTCTGGATCGAGACTATCAGCAGTTGGGCGTATAATAACAGGTTCGTTAATATGAACGAACCCGACTTCGACTTTATCCTTTAAAACTACCACTCGGGCGCTTGGAAGGCCGTTATTTTTTTGTCCCCCATCACACTTAGGATCGACATCAGGATTGCAAGTTGGACTGACTCGCTCTTCACCAATGATTTCGTAGCGGGCGGATTGGCAATTTGCGAGAAGTATGAATATGCAAGGAAGTATCTTAAGTGAATTCTTTTTGAGGTATACACTTTGAATAAAAAACTGAAACATCGAAGCTCCTTAATAAGAATTGCCAAGCAAACTTAGCGGTAGATTTTGAAAACGACTCGTCTATTTAACTGCCGACCTTGATAGTTGCCATTATCAGCTATGGGCTCTGATTCACCTTTACCAATAGAGCGCATCGTAGATCGAGCTATTGAATATTGATCGCTAAGCCATTTTGTAATAGTCTCTGCCCGTCTTTTGCTAAGGTCATTGTTGTAGGTGTCTGTGCCAATCGAGTCAGTATGACCTTCTACAACAAGCAAGCGAAAGGCCCCGCCTTCTTTTAGATGATTAGCGAGCTTTCTTAAGCTTTCAAAACTACCTCGAGTTACTAGGCTGGAACTGTCAAATTCAAACAAAATATCGTGCACAACAAACTGTTCAGTGGGTTCGTCAGGCAAACGATCGAGTGCTTGTGGAATTTTTTTCAATTCGACCTTTTTTTCAAAGGTTGGGCCAAGCGTATAATTAATTCCAGCATAGATACGCCAATCAGCAGAGGATAGACCATTTTGCAGCTCAGTTCCGACACCTGTCTGCAAGGCAATGTCTGTTCGTGGAGTGTATTTCAATCCAAGCAATGTTTCTGCAGAGGACATCGCCCGTTTTGTATTGTTTTCCACGCCTGCGCTCGGCCAGCTGCCATAGATTTCATAGATAATTTTCGTGTCTATGGAATTAAATAAATAGCTAGCTGCTGCAGAAGCGATGTATTGGTGAGTCATGGGATCAATAGGATGGTCAGCTGTGAGGCGTTCACCAACAGTGCGATGGCGGTAGCCGAGGTTGAGGCCTAAGGCGATTTTATCAATTGTTGTGTCTCCGACGAGTTCTATATTGTAGGTTGGGCCAGCATCTTTACCGATGTAAGGATTATCCTTGAGGCGGTTAACATTGACGGAAAGCACAGTTGCAATTCCACCTTCGGAATCTCCTAAAAAACGTAGTTTTGAATTAAATCTGACTTCAGTATTACCTGATTTTGCAAACTGCCCACGAAATCCTTGCTCGTCTTTAACATCTTGATGCAATACCGATGGAATGCTAAGGCCGACTTCTAAATTCGGCAATAAACCTAGTCCAAAATTAATATCAGAGCTAAACAAGCTGTCATTAAAGTGTGTGCGATTCTGTGTCGCACTATTGTCAAAATAGGGAAGTGTATTGACGGCATAGTTCAGAAAAAATCCCATATTGATAAAACCGGGCTCTAAGGTTTCTGAAGAATGCACTGTCACAAAGTCCAGTCCGTTAGTAGTGGGGTGAAAGTTTTGTGTTTCGACGCCGATAATATTTGCAAAACTATTGGATGTCCAAAGAGTGAGAACAAGAAAAAGTATGGTTTTCGAAGGAAAAGCTTTAAATTGATTTTTTTCGAGATCCGCAAATACAACAGGCATTTTTTCTCCGATTTAGCTTGGACAGATCGAGGCATAGCAGCAAAGGAACTCATAAGTCCCTTTTTAAGTGCTCATTTTCTATAATTAAATTGTACCACAAGAGATGAGTCTAAGGCCGTATTCCCTATGAGATGGGGGGCGGAGTTTCGATTTTATAAAAATACAAAGAATATTTTTAAATGATGAGATATAGCTATAGTACACCAAAATAAAAGAGGAGCTTATGAAACTAGAAACAGCTCGATTGAAAAATTCTCGGAGAAAGTTTGTAAAAACCGTTAGCGCAAGCGGTGCAACTATAGGTTTTGGGGGAGTGGGGCTTGCACAAATACTAGCTGATTCTGCTGATAAAATAAGATTTGAAGAAGAAGATAAATTTCACTATATCGTTGTCGGATCGGGCGCGGGTGGTGGGCCGGTCGCTTGTCGCCTGGCAGAGCGCGGCTACCGAGTTCTAGTTTTAGAAGCTGGAGGGAAAGAGCAAAGTTTGAATTATGAAGTTCCTGCATTTAGTACTTTTGCTTCTGAAGATGAAAAAATGACTTGGGAGTTTTATGTGCGCTATAGCCGCTCAGAAGCGCTTGAACGGCAAAACTCAAAATATGATGCCGTAAAAAAAGGAGTTTATTACCCAAGAGCCGCAACGCTAGGAGGCTGTACTGCACACAATGCAATGATTACTTTATGTCCCGATAATTATACCTGGGACTCTATGAGTCGATTAGTTGCAGACGAAAGTTTTCATAGTGATCATATGCAGCAGTATTTTAAAAAAATTGAACGCTGCGAATACCTTGACGCTTCGTATAAGTCACCTCAGGACAGAGAAGCTGCATTAAAACTGCATGGCACAAATGGCTGGTTGCCGACCAATATGGTTCCTCCTGGTCTTATTTCAAAAGACACCAGTTTTTTGCCCTTTTTATTCGCGGCAGCGGCGTCTTCGAAAAGCTTGAGTCGAGCTTTGTTTATGGGAGAATTGGATCCAAATCAGTGGGAACATATACTCGAAAATAAAGAAGGTCTCTACAATACTCCGATGAGCACTTCACAAGGTCGTCGTCATGGTAGTCGAGAGTTCTTGTTAGATACAGCCAAGAAATACAACTTAAAAATTGAAACTGATGCTTTAGTAACAAAAATACTGTTTGACCAAAACAAAAAAGCTGTCGGAGTTTCTTTCTTGAAGGGCCAAGCTCTCTATAAAGCTGATCCACGTAATGCAAAACAAGAAAATATTGGCCAACAGAAAGTCGCAAGGCTATTACCCGGGGGTGAGGTTATTCTCGCTGGTGGGGCGTTTAATTCTCCTCAGCTCTTGCAACTTTCAGGGATAGGCAATGCAACAGAATTGAGTGGCATAATAGGGGACAGCGAGATTATCGCTGATTTGCCAGCTGTGGGTACAAATTTACAAGATCGCTATGAAATATGTTTGGTAAGCGAACTTAAACAAGCATTTAAGGCGGCGAAAGACTGTACCTTTGGCGTAGGGAGTGACCCTTGTCTGGCAGAATGGTATAAAAAGAAGGGTGACTCTCTCTACGCCCAAAACGGTGTAGCTGCCGGAATTAAACGCAAATCTGCTCCACATATGCCACCAGACCTCTATGTTTTTGCTTTGCCGGGTATCTTCAATGGTTATTATAAAGGTTATTCAAAAAACATTTTTGATGGATACAAACAATTTACTTGGGCCATCCTAAAAGGTCATAGCCAAAACTATTATGATGAGACTTTAGAGCGCGGTGGCGGAACCGTAAAAATACGCTCGAGCAATCCTCTTGAAACACCGGAAATAAGTTTCAATAATTTTGACCGAGATCCCAATGGTGAGGATTTAAGTGCGGTGCGCGAAGGATTAAAATATGCGCGAAAAATCATGAATCATTTTGCTGTAAAAAACCGAACTGAATCTGAAATAGCTCCAGGAGAAGGAGTTGATTCAGATGAAGCACTAGATCAATACATCCGCAGAGAAGCCTGGGGTCACCACGCATCATGTTCAAATCCTATGGGCGTGAGTCCGCGCAATTCTGTGGTTGATCAACGCTTTAAAGTCCACGGTGTTGAAGGGCTGCGTATTGTTGACGCTTCGATTTTTCCACGGATACCGGGGCTGTTTATTGTGACTCCAATTTATATGATGAGTGAAAAAGCGGCCGACACTATAATTGAAGATTCAGCTTTTAAGATTTAGGAGTTACTGAAAAAGTGTCGCTATTTAATGTGCAAGCCAGTTCTCGGGTTATTTTGCAAGATATTCGCTGTGATTGCATCATCGGGGTTTATCCTGAAGAGCGCTCAACGGAGCAGCAGGTGCAAGTCAATCTAACTTTAGAGTTTGATAGCCGAACTGCAGCTGAGACGGGTAGCCTCGTACACACCATTGACTATGCATGGTTGATTGCGGAGCTTTCGTTTATATTGAAGGCAGGTCGCTTTTTACTTTTGGAATCTGCTGCAGAGGCCTTGGCGCGTTATTTTCTGGCACCGCCAATACAAGTTCTTCGCCGCATTCAAGTTGAGAGAATAATAGTTTCTTTGTCAAAACCCGCTGCGCTTAAAAATCACGGACTCGCAAAAGTCGAGATAGTGCGCACCTATTCGGATTATCATTACCTTCAGGAAAAGACTGATTTTGGGCTGGTAGATATCGCCTATGAAAATGCACAGCTTGGGCTCTATCGTTTGCGGATAGCGCCAGGCGCTTCTATACCTTTGCATTTTCATCGGAAGCTGCGCGAAGCAGAAATGGTATTAACTGAAGGTTTGTATCTCCAAGGCAAGCTAGTTGAGCCGGGCTATTTACGCGAGTGGCCAAATTTATTCCCCCATACATACCATAACCAAGGTAGGCAGTCCGACACACAAGGAAACCTTGCCAGTGCTTTCGAGCAAGTGGTGCTTTGCCTTAATGAACCTAGATTTGATCCTAGCGATGAAGTTTATGTAGAAGATAAAGCACAAGCTCTTTTACAAGATGTTGCAAATCTTAAATTATTACTGTAAGGCGACCTTATTTTTTATAGGAATTAAGCATTTCAATAGCTAAATTCTTAGGATCTGAATGCAGTACGTATAAATCCGGCTCAATGCCTTCACCTTCAATAACTTCAGGCTCGAATTTCGTAATTCTGGTTGAATTCATCATTCGGATACCTGAATGCGGTAGATCTATGTAATTGTTACTTGCAAAAACTAGACGACCTGCGGTTGGTGCGCCAATAATCGTGACTTGAGGATGATGGCGTAATTCGGCAATAAAAAATTCGCATTGGGAGCCGCACCCTTTATCGGCTATTATAATAATCTTATTTTTATATTCTTTACTTCGAGTACCACTAGTTTCCGAACTTTCAGATTCAATTTTTTGTGAATTTATGTCTTTTAATTGATAGGCTTCAACTCGAGCTTCCATTATCGAATTCCACCCGTCTAAATTAGTTTCTGCTGCAGCAATAAATTCCGATCTTTTGCTCTCGTCTTCTAGGGGAAGAATTTGCGCTTGTATTACTTCTTCTTCATAAACCTTTTTGATTCTAGCGAGGTTGATAAGGGAGTGGAAAGAATGTTGCTCTAAATATTTGTAATTCTGAGTTTTAGTGAAAAGGCTGTTTAATAAAGCTTTAGCGAAAGGATTGCCTCCTCCACCTTGGCCGCGTAGATCAATTATTAAAGGAATATCGCGATTTGAAAGTCTTTCTGCATATTCAATTTGTTCTTTTTTTTCGAAGGTAGGAAATTCGAAGATTTTTAAATACTCGATGCCGCCGATATTGTCGACAGTAAATCCTTTGTCTGGCCGATCAGTTTGCGGTTCAGAATTCAAATAAGCCAATTCCAATTCGATCAGCCCACCTGTAGTCAGATAACAAGTAGTATTCAGCTTACGCGGAGAAAAGTGCCCGACGAAACTAAAATAAGTTTCATTGTGATTAGACAATGCTACAACTGCTTTCATTCCTTCGCAAGTAGTAATAGAGATTTCACTTCCTTCATCATTCTTCGCAATGAAATAGTCGTTTTGAGCATAAAATTTTAAATCTATATAACTGAATATCGGTTGTGGAAGGCTAAAGTAAGCCCCAACATTACTAAAATCTTGAGGCATTGTATCTAAACTTAAACCTGGAATACTCCAGCGATGCACATATGAAGAATAATCGTAACTAAGATGCCCATCATATGCACCATCATGAATAGGGATAAGTGTTTGTAGAAAAGAAAAACGCGACATTTCTTCGTGGATACTTTCCGCAATGGCCTCTAAATTTGCAGCCAAATTTACACCAAGAGTATTAAAGTAATTTGCTCCCGAGTAGGAGGTCTGGAATATAAGTTTTAAACAGGATAGATCTTGTTTTAGCATTTCAGGCGTAAGATTTTTATTAAGGGCAAATGTCTGCAACTTCAACAAATCAGCACTTATTTGCCGAGGTGCGTTTATAAGCTCTATAGTATCCCGCCAGTTTTGGCCCTGGCTCCAAGGGCAATCAGCTGAATTTAATTGCGAGCTTAAATTTCTCGATTCAACTCCATCTCTATCGCTGCATGACGCTGTTAAAACGCCTAAACCCAATAGTCCAACAATATACCGCCCCAGAATTCCAAAGCTTTTTGTGTTAATTTTAAATTTTAAATAAAGATTCATAATTTTGCATTGCTCCCTAATAAGTACTCAAATAATTTCCATCTCTTTTAGCTAACAGAGCAGAAAGTGCGCCAAACAGATAATTTAATGTTAATAGGTAGTTGAAAATTGAAAAAGGGCGGATCAATTGCTGAGAATATATTCATTTGTGTATTTATTAAACACCTTGCCGCTAATTGAGCAAAGCTATGGGCAGAATTCTGTTACTTCGTCAGTTCGGCGTTTGTGCTTCTATTTACATAAGGACTGACAGTCCTAACGAAAGTAGAGCGGTATTTTCATGTGCTTCGATTTCATCTTTGATATTTTGCTGTGAGATTTCGTCGATAGGGCCTGAAATTTGAGTAACATTTGGTGTTCGGTCTGAGAATCTATAACCAATATTTACATCAAACCCTATATAATCATAAAATACAGTCCTGTGCCCTAATCCAACGTTTGCAAAATTAACACCTGTAGATCTATAAATTCTTTCATTGCCTTCATGTGTGGTAGTTGTATTACCAGTAGCAGTTTGAGTCCAAGTGATATCAAAATAATACTGATCTGCACAATGTTTGAAAAAAAAACACTCGTATTTATTGAAGTAGAATTGAGCACCGGCACCGAACAAAGATCCAACATTGCCTACACCAATACCGAAGTGAAGATCGATTTTTTTCGTGAAAAAAGTCGCGATTTCTACTCCAGCGAGGCCATATTGTCCATATCCCCCTTCAAAAGATACGGCCATTGTTTTTTCGTTTTCGCCAAAAGCTACAGTAGAAAGTCCAAATAAAAAAAACATAACTCGCAACATTTGAGTAACTCCAATTGCTTTGTCCATTCTGTTTTAAATATAAAACAGTAAAGAGCGAGACTACAAGAGCTTGACAGCGTGAATAATCTTGGCTTTCGAATCAGGTCTAACGCAGTTGTTGTTAATTTTCAATAGTCCCATAAACAAAAACTTGCAAATGATCTTAGATATCAGCTAACCTTTAACACAATAAATATTTTTTAAAAGTTGGGAGGTTTTTTGATGAATTTAGTTAAACCAAATTCTTTGGTGATAGTCTTTATTTTGCTTTTTTCGGCATCAGCACAAGGAAGAAATTATAAAATGGCCGGTTGCGGCTTGGGATCTCAGGTTATTAAGGACGATGGAATTATTCAGGTGGCTGCAGCGACGACGAATGCGACTTCGGGAAGTCAAACATTTGGCATAACCTCTGGAACATCTAACTGTGTTGCTGCAAATCAACAAGCAAAGATAAATCAACAAGAAGCTTTTTTTGTTGCGAACTATAGCGCCTTGGCAAAAGAAGTCGCGCAAGGAGATGGCGCAGCTCTTCGGGCATTATCTGCGCAATTGGGCTGTCAGGAGTCAGTTTATGGCCAATTTAAGGATGCGATGCAATATAATTATCAAGAAATCTTTAGTGCACCTGGAGCAATTACAGCCCTCAATCGAGCAAAGTACTTTGTTAAGGCAGAGCGGTCGATTGCGAATAATTGTGCTGATTTGATCTAAAGTTCAAGCAAATATAATTTAAGAGGAGTTAATAATGAGAAATTTTTTAATATTATTTATGATGTTTAGCTTAGCAATGCCTGCCTTTGCCCAAAAGAAAAAGAAAAAAAAGAAGAAGAGATCTTCTGATATGTCAGAAAGTCTAGATAGCTATACTCCAACTTATCATATGGCAGGTTGTGGATTAGGTTCTCTGGTTATAAAAGACGATGGGATCGTACAAGTTCTTGCAGTTACAACAAATGGAACCTTTGGGAGCCAGACTTTTGGGATTACATCTGGTACTTCAAATTGCGTTGCAAGCCCGCAGAATACAGCCGCGGAACGCGAAGTTTTTTTAGATGTTAATTATGTTCAATTGAAAAAAGAGGCAGCTCAGGGTCAAGGAGATGTGTTACATTCTTTCGCTGAACTGTTAGGCTGTGAACGTGGCAGTTTTGTTGACTACACCCGAGCTCATTATCAAGAGATTTTTACTTCTCGAGAAAATGTTGTAAGTGTTTATGAAAAGGTCTTTGGTGAAAAGTGTGTCCGTTTAAGTGGTTCAGCAAGTTAACTATTATTTTTGGTTTTTCCCTGCCTGTATGGGCAGGGAAACTTCATTCGCTCGATATAGAAACAATTGGAGCAAGCGCGCAGTGGCGCGCTTTATTATTTTACAGCCCAAGAAACTTCTTCTCTAGCAACAGTCTGGTTGATAGCCCAGATTTCTTTTTAAGTCCAGAAGGTCGCAAGGATTCGATAACAGAACTGCGTCAAAATATCATTTTAGCACTCGCATCAGAGAATACAGCTTTAACTCTTGAAAGCTATCGTTGCCGATTTCCGGCCCGCTATGAGTTTTTGAAGAACTACTTGAGCGATCTTAAAAAACAAGTTGAAGATTGCCCCCACGTAAAAGAATTTTTAAGCGGAATCGCACCAGAAAGTATTACTCTAGTTTTTTCTTCGTTTTATTTGAATAACCCCGCAAGTATGATGGGTCACACATTTCTGCGATTTAATAGAAGTATAAATGATGAAAGAATTAAATCACCTTTATTAGATTACGCACTTAATTTTGCGGCCAACCAAACATCAACTAATCCATTTGTTTATACTGTTTTAGGACTGACGGGTGGTTTTGGGGGAACTTTTAGTTTGTCTCCCTACTACAGCAAGGTTGGAGAATATGCACAATATGAAAGCAGAGATTTGTGGGAATATGAATTAAATTTAACGCGCGAAGAAGTTAGGCGCTTATTTTTAACAACACTAGAACTTGGGCCTCAAGTCATAAATTATTTTTACATTGATGAAAATTGTAGCTATGTCATGCTATTTTTGTTGGACGCTGCTCGTCCAACCTTGGAGCTTGCGTCTTTATTTAGAAGCATCGTGACACCAACAGATACGATGCGTGCAGTATTTGATGCTGGAGTTGTGAGATCAGTTGAATACCTACCGTCACAGCGTTCAAAGTTTCTACATTTCTATAAGAAGCTCAATAGTCAGGAACGCAATTTGTTAGAAAATATTTTAAACTCAACTTCATTTGAAAAAAATATAATTTCTCAATTATCAGCAAAACGACAGTCTTTGCTTATCGATGCTTTAGTAGAATATATTTATTTGAATGAGCGTATCATCGGCGATCAGGCGCTTAAAGACTTGAACAAACAAAAAATGCTTAACGAGGCTTTAGTTGTACGTTCGCAGCTACCAAGTCAAACAAATGAGCCAGTTGTGCCAAAATTTGAGCAGCCGCATTTAGCTCACTATAGCAAATTGTTTGCGCTTGGCTATAAAAGCATTTCTTCAGCAGGCGAAGCGGACTCGGCTCTTTTGCTGACTTTTAGGCCGAATTTTCACGACAATGAAGCTGTTGCACTTGGTCTGCCTCTGACTCATGGAATTGAGCTGCTTCGAACAGAAGTGCAAAAAACCAACAAAGATAAAAATTTTAAAATTCAGAAATTAGCTTTATTAAAAATTGAATCATTGCAAGCAAAGTCGTTTAGGAGTTCTATTCCTGCTTGGAATTTGTATTTAGGTATGAATAAAGAACAAGCCATTGTGGATGTTTCAGCGAATTCTTCTGCTCAATCAACAGATAGGATAAATGACTATGTACTATCTGGGGGACCGGGAATTTTTACGAGTGTATTTGGCCCAACCTGTGCCTTTGGTCTTTTTGCCGATTTAGGACTACATTATCGACCTCTCACAACAAGCTCAGACTATGAGTTTTTTGCACATGGGGCTATACGTCCTCAGTTTAACTGCCAAATAAATTATCAATGGCGTTTTGTTTATGCTGCTGAGCAGCCCTTTTATAGCAATGGTTCAGATAAGCTAAATGTATTAAGACAAAAAGCTTCTATCTCCAGGCTTTTAACCTCAGATCTTCAGTTGCAGTTATTGGGGGAAAAAAAGGGAGAGTTGCGTGAGTTTGTAAGTAGTTTCAATTTTTATTTTTAGTTACTCTATCTTGCTTTATCTTGCCAAAACTTTAGAAACGCTTTAGCTGCCGGAGCTTTTGGCCAAGAAAACGCAGCGAGATGTTGCTTTGAAGTAAATTTAAAAAACTTGGTGTTTTTATGTTGCTGCAGTTCAGAGTAAATATCTTCTGCTTCATCAAAAGGTACAACGGGATCTGCAGTGCCATGAGTCAGAAAGATCGGAATAGAAATATTCGCATAATTATTTTTCGGGCTGTTTTGATCAGAAAATAAAAATGCGAGCGGGTACTGAAACGGCCACAGTGGCCATATACTAGCAATTTTTCGCCGCACTACACTGCGGTAGGAATAGAAGGTTGAGTCTAAAATAAGCATGCTAAAAACATTCTGCTGGGGATATTGACTCAGCGCGACGCTTAATTTTGCGCCCCCAAGACTCTGACCAAGCAATATTATTTTCTGTTCAAAAAAATGCTTATGCGCGTATTGTAGTACAAGCAGACTATCTGCTATCAAACCCGCTCTATCTACTTCCCCCTCTGACTGACCATAACCACGGTAATCAAAAGTCATAACATCGAAACCTTGTTCTAAAAACCAAGTCAAATAATAAACA
>JAGOVF010000215.1 GCA_018060885.1 Oligoflexales bacterium
ATTGATGAATTGCGAAAAGTTACTTGGCAGAGTGCTGATGACACAAAAAAAATGACTCTTATTGTTGTCGTGGTGGTAGGTATATTTGCAGTCATTCTATCGGTATTTGATTTTGGTTGGTCTTGGGTACTGCGCCAAATCATTGCTTAAGTTTAATATCAACTCTATTTCTTAAAAAATTTCTTTAAAGAGACTTAGAGGGACCTTAATTTGGATGGATTTTATGTCAGAAAATACTACTCAACATACCCAAAGCACGAACGCCCCACACATTGATTCAGGTGAGGAGGCTACGGATCGGTTGATTCCTCGAAGCAATCCAGCTTTTAATTGGTATGTAATTAATGCATATTCGGGTCAAGAAGATAAAGCAAAACAGACTCTGGCTGAAACTATTATTCGCTATGGCGCGCAAGAGTTTTTTGGGCAGATGTTCGTTCCAAAAACCGTCGTTGAGCAGATACTCAAGAGCGGCAAGAAGAAGCGTGTAGAGAAGACGTCTTATCCAGGATATTTATTAGTAGAAATGCTGATCAATGAAAAATCCATGAGCGTTATAAAAATTACTCCTAAAATATCTGGATTTGTTGGCGATCAAAGAAGTCCTAGGCCAGTTTCAGATGCAGAAGTGTTGCGCTTAATTGCACCTGAGTCGAAAACGCAAACGCGAGTTGAGTCAAAAGTGGCTTTCGATAAAGGCGAGAGTGTAAAAATTATCGATGGTGCCTTCACTAATTTCGAAGGTGTCATCGAAGAAGTAAAACCGGATAAGATGAAATTAAGAATATTAGTGAGCATTTTTGGTCGAGAAACACCTGTAGAGCTGGACTATCATCAAGTTAGTAAGGTTGCGGGTCAGTAAATTTTACTTGACTTAAAATACAAAAAACCTTATCCACGTCTACTCCGAGTTTTCAGACCTGAAAGTATTCTTCAAAACTTGGTGTTTAAAGGCAATCAGCTAAGCATCTAACATATTAGATTTGCTTGATTTTTAAGGAGAGTAACAGTGGCAAAGAAGGTTGTCGGCATGGTGAAGCTGCAGATTCCTGCAGGTAAGGCCAACCCGTCGCCGCCTGTTGGTCCAGCATTGGGACAACGCGGTGTAAATATTATGGGATTTTGTAAGGAATTTAACGCGCGAACCCAGAAGCAAATGGGCTCAATTTTACCCACTATTATCTATGTATATGCAGACAAGTCTTTTTCCTTCATCACAAAAAGCCCGCCGGCATCGGATCAGCTTAAAAAGGCAGCCAATATCACGAGTGGCGCAAAGACTCCAAGTAAAGAGATTTGTGGATCTGTCACGATGGCGCAGGTGAAAGAAATAGCTTTAAATAAAATGAAAGATCTTAATGCCAATGACGAAGCTGCTGCCATTAAGATTATTTTAGGTTCTGCTAGAAGTATGGGTTTAGAAGTTAAGTAAAGTGTGAGTTGCTGCTAGGAAGTTTTTCTTGCGGCTTTAATATAAAAGGTAGGAGAGCTGATTTAATTCAGCTCGCTTGGACTACGGAGATTAAATATGACAAAAACGGTGACGTCTGCTTCCAAAAGCAGCAAGAGCGGTAATGCGTTTCGACGAGGCGCAGGCAAAAAGTTCCGTCAAGCATCAGAAAAAATCGATCGTACAAAGTTATATCCCCTCACAGATGCAGTGAAGCTCGCAAAAGAAACATCTTATTCAAAGTTTGATGCAACTTTAGATATGGCGATCAATCTCAGTGTTGATCCTCGCCATGCAGATCAAAACGTACGCGGTGCAACTCCTCTGCCGCATGGTTTGGGAAAAAAAGTTCGGATAATACTTTTTGCAAAAGGCGATAAAGCAATCGAAGCTGCGTCACTCGGTGTCGAAGCTGTCGGTGGTGATGAATTGGCTGAAAAAATTATAGGTGGATGGCTCGATTTTGATCAAGTTGTTGCAACTCCAGATATGATGGGCGTCGTTGGTAAACTCGGAAAGGTGCTTGGTCCGCGTGGTTTAATGCCGAATCCAAAGCTTGGTACGGTGACTTTTGATATCGCAAAAACAGTTAACGAATTAAAAGCTGGTCGGGTTGAGTTTCGTGTCGATAAAGCTGGTATCGTGCATGTTCCTGTCGGTAAGGTCAGCTTTCCGGTAGATCATCTCGAAAACAATATTAGGACTGTTTTAGATGCGCTTGTTAAGGCGAAGCCTTCAAGTTCAAAAGGAACTTATCTAAACCGTATGTGTCTATCTGCGACTATGGGTCCTGGGGTTAGAGTCGATTTAAGTTCGTTCAGATAATTTGAATTTAACGCTTTTAAATAGAAGAGATAACAATGGATCGCAAGAATAAAGAAAAATTAAAAGCATCGTTTGTAGCTAAGTTTCAAGAAACTAATGCGGCGATTTTGGCTGAATTTCGCGGCATGAAGGTGGGCGAAATGACGATTTTGCGCCAAGAATTGCGAAAAAGTGGCGCTGAATTTACGGTTATAAAAAATCGGGTTGCCAAAAAAGCTGCAGTTGAAGTTCCTGCGATCGCGCCTCTGGCGAATGATTTAAAGGGACCGAGTGGTTTGATCTTCATGAAGGGTGATGTGGCTGCTGCAACGAAGGTTGCCATTAACTATCAAAAAGACAATCCAAACTTCGTATTGAAAGCAGGAGTCTTTGAAGGATCTCGTCTTAGTCTCGAGCAGTTAAAGGCGCTTGCGGATCTACCAAGCCGAGAAGTTTTGTTAGCGCAAATTATTGGCAGTTTGGTCGCTCCGCACCGTGGTTTAGTCACCGTTTTAAGTGGTGTTACTCGGCAGCTGGTGCAAGTGATTAGTGCGATTAAGGATCAGAAGAAGTCTTAGTTTTTGAATATTAATGTGTTTTTTATGTGAGTATTTTGGAGGTTTCAAAGATGGCAACTGTGACTAAAGAACAAGTGATCGAGTACTTGGAGAAGTTGACGCTGTTAGAGGCAGCTGGTCTTGTTAAAGAATTAGAAGAGAAGTTTGGCGTTAGTGCAGCAGCTCCTATGGCTTTTGCAGCTATGCCAGCTGCAGCGGCTGAAGCAGCTGAAGAGAAAACAGAATTTGACGTTATCCTGAAAACTTCAGGCGAAAACAAAATCAACGTCATCAAGGAAATCAGAGCGATAACTAATCTTGGCTTAAAAGAAGCTAAAGACTTAGTCGAAGGCGCGCCTAAAACTGTTAAAGAAGCTATCAGCAAAGACGAAGCAGCAAAAATCAAGGAAGTCCTTGAAAAAGCTGGCGCTACTGTTGAAGTTAAGTAACAAGAGCCTGCAGCTCATTTGCGGCTAAATTGCAACTAAATCGCAGGCAAGCTGCAGTCGGGCTGCTTATGGGGGAAGTGTGTATTTTATGCATTTCCCTCTCTGCGAAGTCCGAATGAGGCTTATTGTCAGTTTGGCGTTGTGGTAGTTGCTATTTTGGCTTATGGTATTGGCTCGCTGAATTTGTTCAGTCAATACCATATTTGCGAGCTTATTAAAACTGGGGTTCAGATAAATTGTAAGCAGATTTAAATTCTGTCGAGGTTTTTCTGACAGCCTCTTTTTGTTTTAAAAAATTTTTAGGAGCCTTTGATGCCTACTTCTCTGGAAGCTAGTTTTGTACGTCCCAGAAAAAGTTATGCGAAGATCCCGTCTGCTATCGACATCCCGTATTTGATTGAGCTACAGCGAAAAAGTTATAGCCAATTTTTGCAGGCAGATGTGCCTTTAGATACGCGTAAAGTCACCGGTCTAGAAGGTGTTTTTCGTTCAATTTTTCCTATCGTCGGCTTTTCTGGAGCGGCGTCGGTTGAATATGTTGGGTATAATTTTGAAGAGCCAAAATATTCTGTAGTTGAATGTCGTCAACGGGGTATGAGTTACGCGGCGCCTTTGAAAGTTGTTGTGCGTTTGGTTATTTGGGACGTCGATAAAGATACTGATGTAAAAAGCATTCGCGATGTCAAAGAGCAAGAAGTTTATTTTGGTGAAATTCCTCTCATGACAGATGAGGGCACCTTTATTATAAACGGTACCGAGCGTGTTGTTGTTTCTCAGCTTCACAGATCTTCAGGTGTGTTTTTCGACCATGATAAGGGCAAGAATAGCACAACTGGCAAGCTCCTTTATTC
>JAGOVF010000216.1 GCA_018060885.1 Oligoflexales bacterium
GGCGAGACCGCGCCTTTGATTATGATCGGCGCTTTGACCTATATCGCGACAGTTCCATATGGGCCACATGATGTATTTACGACCTTGCCTATCCAAATTTTTAATTGGGCATCACGACCACAAGCCAAATTTCAGGAGCTGGCGGCGGCTGGAATTATTGTGTTGCTTGGCGTGCTTTTTATGCTCAATTTTTTAGCTTTTATCATTCGCATGCGCGCAGAAAAAAGGTATCGACTATGACAGAAATTTCATTTTCTAGTTCTAATGCGGAATCCATTATCGATATTCGAAATCTGAAAGTTTTTTTTAAAGATAAAAAAGCAGTTGATGATATAAGTCTGACTATACCAAAAAACAAAGTCACGGCGATTATTGGTCCATCGGGATGCGGAAAAAGCACGGTCTTACGTTCACTTAACCGCATGCATGACTTTGTAGATATTGCGCGGGCGGAAGGCCAAATTCTTTATAAAAATTTTGATATTCTATCACCAAAAACGGATCCCGTGCGCCTGCGTCGAGAGATCGGCATGGTGTTTCAGAAGCCAAACCCCTTTCCAAAAACAATTTATCAAAACATCGTTTGGGGTCCCCGGATTAACGGGTATAAAGGCAACGAAGACGAATTAGTGGAAAGGTCCTTGCATCAAGCTGCACTTTGGTCTGAAGTTAAAGATCGTCTATTTGATTCAGCTTTAGGATTGTCTGGCGGCCAACAGCAGCGCTTATGCATAGCTCGGACGATTGCAATGAAGCCGAAAATAATTCTTATGGATGAACCTTGTTCAGCGCTAGATCCAAAATCAACTTCACATATTGAAGATCTTATTTTAGATTTGAAAAAAGATTACACTATTATCATCGTGACACATAATATGCAACAGGCTTCGAGAATTTCAGAATACACAGCATTTTTCTATGAAGGTCGTTTGGTTGAGTACGATTTGACTTCAAAGATATTCACCAATCCGACGAATAAACAGACGGAAGATTATATTTCTGGGCGTTTTGGATAGGCCGCGAAAACCCGAACACGTTTTAACTCACTAAATTTGCAGTAATTAATCCATATAGTCTTGCATGAAACAATCATCGCTTGACATTATACATAGCATTGCATAGTAATAGGCCCTACTAGGGGTGTAGATGATGTTAATCGCCAATTGGAAATCACAAATACGCAAAGGCTATCTTGAGCTTTGTATTCTTAAGTTGATACAAAACCGGAAGAGTCTCTATGGCTTTGAGCTCTTAGATATTTTGAAAAGTTTGGAGCTTGAAGTGAAGGAGGGGACGATCTATCCCCTGTTGAATAGAATGACCAGTGATGGGGTTTTAATAGCCGTATGGGAAACCGAAAAACATAGCCACCCGAGAAAATTTTATTCTTTAACGCCAAAAGGTGCAGCGCTATTGGTAGAAATGCAGCAAGAGTTTGGAAAATTAAAAACGATCTATGACACCATTAACAATAAAAAGGAAAGAACATGACTGTTTCAGAAAAACTTGAGCTTTACTTAATGAAGTTGGAAAAAAACTTAGGTTCTGTCGCTGTTAGCGAAAAAGCTGAGATTATCACTGAAATTAAAAGCCACATATTAGAAGCACTAGACCGGGATAAAAACCAAAGCATCGAAGCGGTTTTAGCTTCTTTAGGTGAACCAGAAATGGTTGCTAATAAATATTTATTAGAACGCGGTTTAAAACCCACGCGTCCACCGCGCCATCCTATTGTGAAATGGCTGACGATTGGTTTTTTAGGGACACTTACAATTTTTTTCGCTTTTATTGCTTTTATAGTTTGGAGCTTTAGTCCCCTATTGAAAGTGGATGAAACGACTGGTCGAGTCAGTATTATGGGCGGCATGGGCCTAATAGATATAGATGGAGATACCGGATCGATTAAGTATCAAGCCGATTCATCAACTGTTGTCGATAAGTGGGGAAGTGGAATTTCATTTAATGGCGACAAGGAAATTGATTTATTAAAAACTCCTGAATTAAAGATTAATTTTAATAACGGTGATTTTACATTTATTCGATCTGAATCGAACAAGCTCATTTGGGATTGTAAAGGGTCAAAAACCGGAGATACCGCAGATCTCTCAGAAGAACGATTAGAGATGCATTTTAAAGGTAAAAAGACGATGAAATGTACAGTCGAAGTACCCGATAAATTGGTTTTGCAAGTGTCTGGAATAAACGGACGTGTGCAGTTAGAAGGCCTTCACACAGATCAATTCGTGAATCTTGAAAATGGCCAAATTATTTTTGAGCAAGATGAAGCTACTGAATATAATGTAGAAGCAAATGTTAAAAATGGCCAAAGTGAGGATTTTGAATCTCATAATAACGATCAAGCTTATAAAGTTTTTTTGAATGTCAAAAATGGACAAGTCAAAAGCTAAGAAGCGCTATTCATTTATGGAAAAAAAATCATGGTCCTGAGATCAGCTCTTAAAAAGTGGCTTTCTTGACCATTTTTTAGAAAAAGGAGGTATTCAGCGAGAGCTGGAAATTCTGGGTGTTGAGGTCTTTCTTTCATAAAGTAGTAATTTCCTGCGAGAGGTTTATCTATATCAATTAATTGAAGATAAGGAAGAAACGGAGCCGCTTCAATAATTGATTGAAACTCTTCGCAGCTTCGTTCTAAGAGACGCATTATTATCGTATCTTGACCGACAAGAGTATCCACTTTTGTTGGCAGATGATCAAAGATACTGAGTTGTGGTTTGTATTCGATTTCAAAATGTAGTGTTACGGGTTTGGCATGCCCACAGCCTTCGGCTTCGCGATTTCGATCGAATTTATTAGCTACTAAAGCAAAATCGATTGGAATTCTCGAAGCACCGTCTTTTGTTTTGGTACTATACATACCATTTGAGCTTACGCGTCTTAGACGATCTTCTTGGATTTTTTTCCATATTAGCTCTGTTGAAAGCGGATAGGGGTTATCATTAAATACATCCTGATGCCCAAATCTCAACTGATTAAAATGCAGACTATCGCCACGAGAACTAATATACAAAGTTAACATGGGATACTCTGGGAAAGTCTGCTGTATCTCTTCTGGTGTAAATATGACTTGATTAGCATCTGTAAGAGAGCGTCGCTTAATGTGTGGTCTATTTGCTATTAGGTCTTTAAGGTTAGTGCTGCGCCCCGCAGGTACTATTCCACCAATCAGGAGAACTTCGTCGCCTTCTTGGAAATTTTCAAAACTAAGCTGCATCCCCTTTTCCATGTGGTTGAGGATGTCACTTGTAACGATGTAGTCGAAGATAAAGCTGACATCAGCAGAGTTTGCACTGTCCCTTCCTCTGCCATTGTAGAAAAAATAGTTTCTATCAGGAACTTCTGCAAGGTTATAGCCTAAATCCGGTACTGTATTTGGATGATTCACCGGAATTCGGATAAGTTGGTTTCCTGCTATAGTTTCAAAATTACAATTGATAATACTTCCCTGTCCGTTTAATGGACCGCCTAACACTTCAAATTCAAAAGCCCATTTTTCAGAATATTGGGTTGGATATACACCTCTAAGCTCGTAATCTTTACCTTGATGCGAAAGTGTTTTGCATTGTTGAATAATGTGTTGGGCTTCAATTAATAATTTCGTAAGTGAACCTTCAATATCATCACACAACTCTTTTTGCCAAACGAAAGCGTTATTTTGTTTTTCGCATTTTAAATTTATTCCCACTATGGGATTCTCGGATTTTTTTCCAGCATATCCAGCCAAAAATGCACCGGCAATATTTGCTGGTAAAACAGCCTTCGCAGGCTTTTTAGGTTGAGGTACATTTGGATTTATTGGTTCATTTTTTGCACCATCATCACCTCCGCCATCATCTGTAGGAACTTCAGCACTGTACTGGTTTGAGTTTGGATTTTCGTCTTTCGCTTGGTTAGAGTCTGTTTTGCCTGAATGACTCATTTTGCTCTCGTTGCAAGCAAGAGCTGCAATAAAGAGTAACAAAATTGGGAATTTTTCATTTGTATTCAAAGGCGCGCTCTCCATTTTGCAATGTAGAGCGCTTATCGGTTACCTAAGGAAGAGTCTGGATGAAAAAGTACTTTAATCTGAAATATAAGC
>JAGOVF010000081.1 GCA_018060885.1 Oligoflexales bacterium
CCCTCACGCCCTCTCCCAACGTCGGTGACCCAACTTGGATTGTGCAGCCAAGGCATATGGTACCAACGTTTCATACTTATGAGATTGCCAGAGATCCCCGTACGGAAGTTTCTATTTGTATCAGACAAGTCCTGGTCATTCATGCCATCATATATATATTTCTGTATTTCTTCTAGCCAACGCAGTGCTTCTGCTCTCCTAATGTCTAAGTTACTAGACTTCAATAGGATCATATTGGGAAAGGGCGGCGGCTCGGTCAAATAATTGGAAGACTCCGGGTAGTCTCCACTGATTTGAAACCGAGGAAAGTTGCTGGGAATATCTGTATCTGTTGATCCCATCAGCCCCCCCAAGAGGGTTCGGTTACCATAAACATCTTCGTTTGTAGCGGGGCTTTTCACTTCTGATGAAGGCTGAAAAGCTGGTCGATCGCCGAGAGACCGACAAGCCTGATAGAAAAGAGATGCAAAACAGATCAACAACATCATGAGTCGGGCTTTAGAATAAGACAATGATGTAGCTCCTATAAACTTTAAAAATAGCACTGTTCAGAATCGAAGATCGAGTCAATCAAAAATGGAATAGAAGCTATCGAAAAATTGAAATTTATGTTGATTTTAGCATAATTTGCATATCGATTACAAATCTGATTCAGACTCCAATTTCACAAAAATGAATGCTTTCACTTAATGCAAATACCCCACCAATCACTATGGTAGAATACTGTGCAAGATCTCATAGGAATATTGGAATATGCGTGGAAATAAATAGCAAGCGGGGAACTAAAGATTCAAAGATAGCGATACAAATGACATGTGTGTCACTTTAGTTGAAAAATTGACTGAAGATCTTTTAGTAGTTGGAGGTTGAGCTTTTAACAAAGAAAAACAAAAGCATGTTGGCGTAGTAAAAATTTTTTCATTTAAACTAATTAAGTTGTGCAAGCCAAGACATAGGTTATGACAACAAAAACGCCTATGATCCTATTGCCGCAAAAGGTGCTCGCGCCGTCATTCTTGTACGTAGTGGAGTGGCACTTAAACAAATAAACATAAGCTGGGGTGATGTGCAAAGAAATCGCATTGTGAAAGAATTTGGGTAAAGATCTCTGGAAATATGGCTCTGGCTATACCAAGCGCTCTTTAGTAGAAACTGCTATCTATAGATACAAGCAAACAAATGGCGATCGCCTACATTCAAAAAAATTAGTAAATCAACAAACAGAAATAAGAATTGGCGCAAAGATTTTAAATAAAATGACCCGCCTTTGGATGGCTAAATCATACAAAATTAAAAAATCACGAAAGACCTATGGGGTACCTCGCATGTTAAAGGCCCTACTTGCAAAAGGATACAAGATTGGCAAAGAAAAATTCGCAGATGCGTATAATTGGTCTCAAACCAAATGCTGATAAGAGATTTAAGGCATTGACTACTAGATCTAAACACAAATATCCCATTGTGAGTAACAAGTTAAACCAAGATTTTTCTTGCATAACTCCAAACAAAAAATGGGTCGGAGATGTGACGTTTATCAATACAGATGAAGGATGGCTTTATTTGGTTGCGGTTCTAGACCTCTGTGCGAGAAAAATTGTCGGTTGGGCCATGTAGAAGCTAATGATGGCATCTCACTTTCAGTGCTCTGATAATGGCTTTAAAACGTCAATAAGTGGCTTCAAATCTATTGTTTCACTCTGATCGAGGCAGTAATTATGCGTGTTTTGATTTTCAAGATATGCTGACGGACTTGGGTATCGAAGCAAGCATGAGCCGCGGTGGTTGCTGTTATGATAATGCAGTTATGGAAAGCTTTTTTCACATGTTAAAAACAGAATTTGTGCACCACGAGAAGTTTGCGACAAAACATTAAGCGAAGGATGCAATATTTTAGTGGATTGGGGTGTTTTAAAATCAGGAGCGTATACATTCTTTAATAGGATACTAATCACCTGTTACTTTTAAAGAGGAATTTATGTTAATCGCATGAGTTCGTGTCCGTTTATTAAAGGTAAGATCAATGTGAGGTTTCTGGTAATTTCGTAAGTACAACAGTTGGGTTTGATCTGAGATATTCTGTTTTAAATTTCCAAACTTTTTCGTCGTGAGGTGAATTTATAGCTATGGCGTTAAGATGACCTTCACTCCATATATATACGATGCCATTAGCTACAACTGGGCCTGCTTTATCATCGCCGCTATTACCAACAAAATATTGCCAAACTTTTTCGCCGCTTTTTGCATTTAAGCCGTAAAGAAAAGCATCGAGATTTTTTGCATATACGATACCGTCAGCCACAAATAGCTCTGAAAAACCGTTATAATGTATAGCTTTGAATTTCCAAACTTTTTCGCCGCTTTTTGCGTTTATGGCATATAGATGATCATAAAAACTTCCTACATAAACTATTCCGTCAGCCACAACTGGACTGAAAAGGATCTTGCCTTCAGTTTTGTATTTCCAAACTAATTCACCGCTCTTGGCATCATGGGCGTAAAGATATTTATCCAAATTTCCCAAATAAACTATGCCGTCAGCCACAACTGGGTTTCCTGAACTGATTTCGCCTTCAGTTTTGTAATTCCAAACTTCGTGGCCACTTATTGCATCAATTGCGTAAAGATGATGATTGCCAACTCCCACATAAACTATCCCGTCAGCCACAACTAAGCCTGAACTGACTTCGGCTTCAGTTTCGAAAAACCAAACCATATTACCGCTTTTTGCATCAAGGGCGCGAAGATATCTGCCACTTCCTACATAAACAATGCCGCCAGCCTCAACTGGGCTTGAAAAGACTTCACCTCCAACTGATTCATTCCATACTAGTTCGCCGCTTTTTGCATCAAAGGCGTGAAGAAAATGATTTGTACTTCCCACAAAAACTATTCCGTCAGCCACGATCGGGCTTGCGTCAATGTTATATGTACGACTACCCCAAATTTCTTCACCGCTTATTGCATTTATAGCGTAAATTTGGCCCCATGCACCTCCAACATAGACCACACCATTCGGAAAAGTGTCATGTAAGTCAGGTAAATAACTTAAGCCCTGTCCATGTCCGAGGACAATATTATCGCCAGGAAGATCATTAGTAGTATTTAAGTGCTCAAAAGTCTGGATAGTCGATTCCACACGTTTCTTCATACAGCCCCAAATCCCGAAAGCTAATAAAGTAGTGGTCGATAACAATGAAAAAATTCTTGCCATAAAGTTTAACTCCAAGTTTTTTTTAAATAGTGATTTTAGATTAGTTTAGAGTAAGTCAAGCAACTTTGCAAAATTCTTGGTAGTTCTTTAATTCAAGGGTGTTTTATAGCTAATCGATGATTGATCTTACCTTTTAAACCGAACAGATAATCGCCATTTATTGGACTATTCTCTGAGCCACAAAGAATGGATTTAATCGCAATCACAGGGAACGAGGGCAATCCATGGTCGTCTCCAATAAATATAGTTACTTCTTGGAGATAGAAAATTCGACCAATAACTATCTTTAATCAAAAATATTTAGATGCTTTCACCCTGACCTCGGTCCATGTTTATCATTTCTTGACTGAAATGAGACGAGATTCGTCACAAGAAACCGTTGATAAAAGAATCAATGAGTCGTCTATTCCGTAAATACTTTCTACCAACTCCTTAAGACTTTTAGAACTAACTGTTTCAATTTTAAAAAATCCGACAAACAGATTCAGAAATGGCAATTCATAGGTCAAAGTCGGAGTTCTCATTGGGTCTTGAATTGAACCCCTCATTTCAAACCATGACCTATCCCAATTACTCTCTTGGCTAATTTTCATTCCATCCTTTAGTAGATTAAGTAGCCTTGTTTGTTCTGTGTAAATAAGGTCAGACGACGTTAAAACCTTAAAACCACATATATCAGAAATACCGCCAGCGTGGTGAATTTCAATTATTAATTCAGAATCATCAGATTTTAAATTGACAACATTGTTAGCTTCAACTGTCAATGTCGTTTGACCTGATGCGTTTGCTGCGCATATTCCAATTATCGTAGATACCAAAATTTTCATGAACATAATAAGCTCCTTTAAGTTACAAACTTCAATACATCAAGTGCAACTATCACACACGAAAAACATAGTTTAAAATAAATTAATCTTATATTTGAGATAAGAGTTTTTTATGGAATATTCTTATCTAGTGCGAGTTCTGTAAGCTTTTTGCTATTATTCATCGCTGAATTCTGCGACAGTTCCCTAAAGCTTTGAACGTTACTATTTCGGCTACTTTGCATAAATTGTCCCATATGATATTAATAGAAATTTATCGGCAAATGGATTTCGAAATCGAAAAACCGTTGTCTTTGCAATTTTTCTTGATGATCAAACCCCTCGAAGACATTTACTAGAAAAAGATGGAAGTACGAATCTGATACGTTTACACTGACAAACATCAAAAGAGTTCTGAGAGGTGTGGGATGTCAAGGTCTATGTTTTTGCAGTTACTAATATTGTATTGGTTGAGTATAGCCTGCGATAAGGTAATTATTCACCCGGAAAAAGGCGATGTTGTTGAAGCTGTCTATGGTTTAGGTACAGTCGAATCAGATGAGGTCTTTCATGCGCGCTCAGCACTAGTAGGCTCAGTCCAAACACTTTATGTGACAGAAGGACAGGACGTCAAAAAAGGTGATCTTTTATATAAGACCGATCAAGACGCCTTGACGCGTGCTTATTTCCCAGGCCGCATAACAGAAGTATTTGCCACGGTGGGAGAAAATCTTTTTCCGCAAAGTCCGATTTTGACCTTAGTCAATCTTGAACGGCTATTTCTTTCAGTCTCATTGGAACAACAGGGTACGATGCGGATTCGGCCTGGCATGAAGGCAGAAGTGAGCTTCGAATTCTTTCGTAATAAAAAAATTACAGGAAAAATATCGACTATTTACCCTCGCCAAGATCAGTTTATTGCAAAAGTAGAAATTCTCGATTGGCCCGAGGGAGTCTTACCAGGCATGACGGCGGATGTTGCTTTTGAAATAGCGCGAAAACAAAATGTGACTCTTGTGCCATCTAAAGCGATCGCAAATGGACATTTGCTCATTAAAAGATCTGGAAAAAAACAAAAAATTCCCGTGGAAGTCGGCCTCGTAGATTTAGAAAAAGCTGAAATACTATCGCCTGAGCTTTCAAATGACGACGAGATAATCTTGCCATGATGTTTTTAAGCCTGCGGCAGCTCTTAAGTCGCAAAAAACAAAGCGCATTGATTCTGCTTGGTATCGTGATTGGTACCGCAGCTTATGTGGCGATTTCGGGTATGATGCTGGGCTTTCAAGAAAAGCTAATGGATCAACTTGTCAATAACGATGCCCATGTGCGAATTTCCGCGCGTGAAGATATTCTGACAGCAGAAGAATTAGATAGTTTTAATACTGTCTCGCATGTTTTTTGGCAAATTCCGCCCTCTGGACGCAAAGACTCTGCAAAGATTGATTACCCAATAGGGTGGTTTAATCATTTAAACCAAGATGTCGATGTCATTGCTTATGCTCCTCAAGTAAATTTAAACGTCATTTTTAGTCGCGCAAAAGTTTCTCTGGCTGGGCGGATGATCGGTTCTAATCCCTTCAAACAAATTCGTGTGACAAATATTCAAGACTATATGCTCGCAGGAAAGTTCCTTGATATAGGCCACTCTGGTAATCGTATCGTTATAGGCAATGAGCTCATGCAAAGGTTGGGGTCGCGCCTGTCGGAAACTATTCTTATATCATCTGGAAAAAGCACACCCGTGCCTTTTAAAGTCGTCGGCATTTTTGAAACAGGAATTAAACAGATCGATCAATCGACCGTCTTTTCTGCATTGGCAGATGCGCAAAATCTCAGAGGCACTCCGAGCGAACTTACAGATATCGCAGTCAAGGTGAGCAAGCCCTTTGATATTCAAGATAAAGTCGAGCAGTGGCGTTTGGGTGCGCGTGATAAAATCACGTCTTGGCAAGAAGCCTCTGCAAGTATTCTTTCGGTATTTAAAACACAAGATATAGTCAGAAATTCTATGACAATATCTATCATAGTGGTCGCAGGCTTTGGTATTTATAATATTCTTTCGATTTTAGTGACACAAAAAAGACGAGATATTGCAATATTGCGATCAATGGGTTTTACGCCAAAAGATGTCATGTTGATTTTTTTTAATCAGGGACTGATATTGGGTACGCTTGGCGGAATTGTAGGGCTTATTTTAGGCTATTTGTTATGTGTTTTTATCGGAACAATTGAGATTGAAGCAGGCCGCGCAACTTCAAGTTCAAATCACATGATCGTATCCTATGACTACCTTATTTATATCAAGGGCTGGGTCATTGCCATGTTGAGTTCAATCGCATCAGCGCTCTGGCCTTCGCGGCATGCAGCAAAGCTTGAGCCCATGGATATTATCCGCGAGGGTGGATAATATGATAAGAGCAAATAATCTAGTAAAGCGTTTCAGCGTAGATGGTCCAGCTGTTATCAACCATCTCTCGGTAGAAATTCGCGACGGAGATTTTATTTCTTTAGTCGGCCGGTCTGGTTCAGGAAAGTCTACTTTGCTTTACCTTATATCTACTCTCGACCGTACTTTTGAAGGCGAAGTCTTTTACGATCAAGACGAAGTTCGCTCCATGGACGTTAATGCTGTTCATGCTTTGAGAAATCGCCAAATTGGCTTTGTTTTTCAATTTCATTATCTGATCAACGAATTAACGGCTTTAGAAAATATTCTTTTACCAGCTCGTAAAGCTGGAATCTTGAAGCAAAAGCTGGCGTTTGCAAAGGAGCTTTTACAAACTGTCGGATTAGCCGAAAAAGCTGAGCGATTTCCTCCGCAGCTATCTGGTGGAGAGCAACAAAGAGTTGCAATCGCGCGTGCACTGCTCATGCAGCCAAAGTATCTTTTTGCCGATGAGCCCACTGGAAATTTAGACATTCATAATGGTGATGCCGTAATGGAACTTTTTTCGCGCTTCAACCACGAATTCAAAACCACAATTGTTTATGTGACGCATGACCGCGAGTTTGCCAAAAGAGCAAAGCGGCAGATTGAACTGGTCGATGGTCAAATAGTCAGAGATGAAAAAATATAATATTAGCTCTAGGTTAAGTTTGTGAGCTAAGGCATCTAAATAACAATAGTAAAAAGTGGAAGCGACAATATCTTGTCACGCTGTTCGGGTCTTGAAACCTCTTTCAAGCACAGGCCTAAGCTTATTTGAGGATATTCATTTAGTAATACCGCGAGACTTCGCAAACGTCCTGTTGACCCACTTTTTATCTCGACCGGAATTATTTTTCCCTGCCGGGACAATAGATAATCTACTTCGGCTTTTGCACTCTTTTGTGGGCGTATCCAGCAGTACAATTTTCCGCCTTCTGAACCCTTACCAGATTCTGCCAATAGATTTTGACCAATAAATTGCTCTGCTGCACGACCTTCGTGGACACTCAAAAGCTCAGGATTTGATAAAAGTTCATTGGCATCTAGAGCAGCAAGACGACGAGCAAAACCTATATCAAGTAAAATGCACTTAAAATGTTTTTCACTGGCCCCACCCGATAGCGGAAGCGAGGACGGAGATGTCGATCGCACTATGTGGCATAACATAGCTCGCTCTAGTAGTTTTAAAGATGCAGCTGTTCTTTGTGAATTGTCACCTTCTCCCAAAGTGGTATATGTTATTTCTTGTCCAATAAAACGATATATTCTTCTTAGAACTGAAGACAGATTGGCAATTTGTTTTTCACCTTTGGCATATTTATTGGTATCAAGCAAAAAAGTTGCTACGATGTTATCAAGTACTTCATCAACAGCCGCATAAGATTTTGTTTCAATATAAGTTCGAACAGCTTCTGGCATACCGCCTACAATAAAGTACTCACGCAAAGCTTTGTAGAATTCAACTACAATTGTTTCAGACAACTTCCATTCTATTTCTTTTTGAAATTCCATTTTTGGAATGATCATTGCGAGCTTGTCTCGTGATGTTGCACTTAAAAATTCTGAAAAGCTAAGTGGATACATCCAAATAAATTCTATTCTGCCGACGGGTACAGAAATATTTTCAAAGGCAAATTCAAGAAGACTGCCGGCTGCTATGACATGTAGCTTTGGCATCTCTTCAAAAAAATAGCGCAGTGCTGTTATCGCTTGTGGGCATTCTTGGATTTCGTCAAAGAAAACAAGCGTCGCTCCTGGAAGGATTTTACTGCGTGATTTTACTTCTAGCTCGGCGATAATTCTTTGTGGGTCTAAATCTTGAGTAAAACATTTGGCAAAGTCAGGCCGCTTTTCAAAGTTGATCGTGACTGTGTTGCTGAAGTTTTTTAGGCCAAATTTCGCAATTGTAGTTGATTTGCCAACTTGTCTAGCACCCCGGACGATAAGAGGTTTGCGTGTAGCTTTGCTTTTCCATAGATAAAGTAATGATTCTATTGATCTTATTATCTCCAAGCTCCACTCCTGGTTGGATATGTACTTTAATAATACAAACATTAATTTAGTTTTACATATTAATAATACAACCATATTATTAAAATACAAAATTAATAATACAAACATTTTTTCCAGGCTAATTTACACTGGGAAATTTATAGAGGCGAAAAATTCTTTCAAGCTTCGCGCAGACAAGCTTAACCCCGACTTAACAGCGTCGAGTAGAATCGCCGAGCTGTTTTAATTTCTCGCTCAGAGCCTCAGAGCTTATTTGCTCATTAGTAAATCGAAAGTTCCAATTACCTGTTGCAGTGCCAGGGATGTTGATTCGACTGTCAGTGCCGAGGCCGAGTAAATCTTGCAAAGGGAAAATACAGGTATTTGCCGCAGAGTGGCTCATTTTTTCGACAATATTCCAAAAACTTTTTACGACTGCTGCGGCAGGCTCTGCTTCGTCCATAGAGCCAACGAGAGTATTCGTATCGTGCGTACTGGAGTAATAAACAGAGTTTTCTCGCACCGATGCAAGTGCATGCGGGCAGTCTTTTTCCTCGCTCGCAAAAAGATATACCGCCATTCCCGGCAACTTGTATTTATCGCGCAATTTATCGACATCTTCTCCAGTGCAGCCTAAATCTTCAACGATAAAAGGCAGCCTCGGCCAGCGAGAGGCTAGTGCCGCAAAAAAGTCAGCACCAGGCCCTTCTTGCCACTGTCCATGGCAGGCATTTTCGTCTTGAGCAGGGATTTCGTAATAGCGGCTAAAACCGATAAAGTGATCTAGTCTGACGACATCATAGAGTTGTTTGACGCGTTCGATTTTGTTTATCCAGTAACTATAAGAAGAGTTTTTTAGCTTACTCCAGTTATAAAGTGGGTGGTTCCATTTTTGCCCTTCCGGGCACATCTGATCCGGTGGAACACCGCTGACTTTTGTTGGGGACCCATTTTCATCGAGTTGGAAAAATTGCTGGTTGAGCCAAACATCTGCGCTATGCAGACTGACATAAATAGGCAAATCGCCGATGAGTTCGACCTTACATTCCGCTGCTTTTTTACGCAGTTTGCGCAATGAGAGTTCTGCAACAAATTGGCAAAAATTAGTAAATTTAATCTGCTCAGGATATTCAAACTTCAGTTGCGCCAACGCAACTGGATCGCGCATTTTTAGGGCCTTAGGCCATTCAAGCCAGTCTTGCGTAGAAAAGACTTGAGAGCACAATTCATATTCAGCAAATCCTTCGAGCCAAGATGCTTGCGCACTCACAAAATCAGCCAGCGCTGCTTGCAGGGCCGTTAGGTCTTGAACGCTAGCAGCTTTGTGCGGAGAATCAAAATTCTTCAGATTTTGAAATGCTTTTAGTAACAAGGTATTTTTCTGCTGTCTACCTAAGTCATAGTTGCAAGCGCTAACATGACGACCTTCGGACCTGTCATTTTTTATTTTTTCAAATTCGACATCGCTAGCAGTAATTAATTTCCAATCGATTAAAAGCTCAACATCACTGTAAATGGGGTCAATAGCAAACGAAGAGGAGCTGTCATAAGGGCAGTTGCCGCGCCCAAGTGGATTGAGCGGAAGTATTTGCCAATAAGTTTGGGTGCTTGCCCGTAAAAATTCTATAAAATTGTTGCTTCGTTCTGAAAAATCTCCGACTGCAAAATCCCCGGGTAGAGCAGAGATGGGCAGAAATATGCCGGATTTGCGTAGAGGGCTTTTGGTTAGCATAAATAGAACCCAGTATTTACAAGCAAATGACAAGCAAAAGTAGAGTCGAGCGAGCAGAATAATTATTTTATTAAAAAAATGTAAGTGATTATTGAAAAATTGACGCTTATCTATAAATTGGTTGCAAATTCGTCTTGTGTAATTGGGAGATTAGTTTGAAGCTCGAATACGTCAATATAGAAAAAGCAAAAGAATTGCCCCCTCCCACGCAGGTCACCGGTTTTGGACAGATATTTGCGCCCTTGATGTTTGTTCAAGAATACCATCGTGATAAAGGGTGGTTTAACGCAAAAATTAAACCCTTTGAAAATATTTCCTTACCACCAAGTGCCGCAGTTTTTCATTATGCCCAAGAAATATTCGAAGGGACAAAAGCATATCGACGTGAAGATGGCGGAATTAACTTATTTCGCCCTCAGGAAAATATGCGCAGATTTAATCGCTCGGCGTTGCGCTTGGCCATGCCTCCGGTTCCAGAAATGGATCATTTGCAGGCAATCAAAGAACTTATACTTTTGCAGTCTGATTGGGTGCCTTTTCAAAAAGGTGCGTCACTTTATATACGCCCGACCATGATCGCGACGAACCCCATGCTTGGAGTTGTTGCCAGTCCTAGTTATATGCACTTTGTTATTGTAGGACCTGTAGCTGCTTATTTTAAAGAAGGCTTTAATCCTGTTTCAGTGGAAATTTGTGATAAATATCGTCGGGCTGTGCGAGGTGGTGTCGGTGCAGCCAAAACTGGCGGTAACTACGCTGCGAGCTTATTAGTGAGCGAAGAAGCCAAGAAAAAGGGTTATTCGCAAGTGCTTTGGTTAGATGCAATTGAAGGGCGCTATATCGAAGAAGTCGGCGCGATGAATATTTTCTTTGTCTATGACAACCATACTCTCGTGACTCCTCCACTTAGCGACAGTATTTTACCTGGTGTTACGCGCGACTCTGTATTGCGCATTGCTCCATATTTAGGATTTGAAGTAAGAGAACAAGCTATCACCGTGGATGAGATGCTTGCTGATCTAAGGAGCGGAAAAATCACCGAAGTTTTTGGTTCAGGAACGGCAGCTGTGATTGCACCCGTCGGCCGCCTAGGTTTTCGTGACGAAGAATATTTAGTTAGGGATAAACAGGCGGGTCCCGTAGCACAAAAGCTGTTTCAAGAATTGACTGATATTCAATACGGCAAGAGCGCCGATAAATTCGAATGGACGATGCAAATCTAATCACTTTGAGGACTGGCATTATGACGACTCAGATTTCCAATTTCATTTTCACGCAGCGCAAAAAATTTAAATCGTTTTTAATGTTAAATTTTTTGCTGACCTCGTCTGTATTTGCCGAAAACGCGCTTGAACAATTTCAATATCGCGTAAAAATTACCAACGCAAATTCTTATATTATTGTTGAAGCTTTGTCTGACAGGCTTATCCATGTGGAGAGCTCAGCAAAGCTGCCTGGTCCGAGTGTTGAAACAGCGCTATTTAGAAGTTTGTTATTAGACAAAAACGCGGCGAAAGGCGCAGGACCGCAGACCTTCAAAGTTAGCGGAACGCAAATCGAAACCGCAGAACTCTTGCTCAAAATCGATACCACAAGTCTATGTGTAGAGTTTTTTAAGCAAAATAATCAAAAGTTGTTGAATAAAATATGTCCACAAAAACTGGCCGAGGCGACTAAATTTTTAAGTTTTGATGCTCCGAATGTTAAAAACATCTACGGCCTCGGACAATATATGTCGGGAACGGATGATCTTAATCCAGACTGGCAAGGAAAAATTTGGGAACCGGGTCCCTATGGCAATATGATGCGCGGCTACTATGGTGGCGCTACAGCTAATACACAAATGCCAGTATTATATGCGATGGGAGAAAATAAAGACCATCATGGCATATTCTTGGACAACATCTATCGTCAACGCTGGGATTTCACCAATTCGCCTTGGACTCTTGAGACTTGGGGAGATCAGCTACGATATTTCTTTTTTGCTGATGAAAATCTTATCGAATTACGAAAGCAGTATTTGAATCTAACCGGCCTTGCTCCATTGCCGCATCGGCAATTATTCGGGCTTTGGGCTTCTGAATTTGGTTTTGATAATTGGCAAGAATTAAACCAAGCATTGAATTCTCTAAAACAAAAAAAATACCCCTTGGACGGCGTTGCCCTGGATTTACAGTGGTACGGTACAGAGTTCAATAATCCTGATGCGAGTACAATGGGCAGCCTAAAGTGGGATGAAAGCCGTTTTGCAGATCCAGCTCAATATATTAAACAGCTGCAAGATCGCCAAGGTTTACAGATGATGTTGATTGAGCAACCCTATATTTCTTCAGCCATACCAGAATACCGAATGTTAGATGCTCAAGGTTTGATGGTTAAGGATTGCGAATTTTGCGCTTCAACATTTATAACGTACTCGACATGGTGGGGGCGGGGAGGAATGCTCGACTTCACCAATCCACAGACAAATGAATTCTGGCATCGCGAAAAGCGCCGTAAATTGATTGATATCGGCGTGATCGGACATTGGACAGATCTCGGTGAACCCGAAATGTACCATGCTCATGCTTGGTATCATGGTTTTCCTGAGCAAAACTTACATCAACACGGCGATGTCCATAATATTTATAATTATAAATGGGTCGAAGGGATTTATCAGGGGTATCGTAAAGATAAGCTAAAAGATCGCCCCATCATATTGAGTCGCTCTGGAAATTCCGGCATTCAGCGTTTTGGTGTAGCTTTGTGGTCGGGAGATATTGGTGCAAATCTACCTTCGCTTCGTAGTCAAATCCGAGCCCAAAACAACGTTTCTTTATCTGGTATCGATTATTATGGCTCTGATGTCGGCGGTTTTTATCGGGCTTCTGGAGATGGTCGAGAGCACACGCTCTATACTATGTGGTTTGCAAACGCTGCTTTGTTTGAAGTGCCGGTGCGTGTGCATGTTTGGAATCTCGATAACAAGAACAGCAGTTTACCATCAAAAATTGGTCATCATGAGAGTCATCTAAAAAATATCCGCCGTCGCTATGAACTTACGCCCTACTATTATTCTCTTGCACATTTAGCCTCGACTAAGGGTGAAGCTCTGGTTGCTCCGTTGTTCTATCATTGGTCGAATGATTTAAATGTGCGTAATATTGGCGATCAAAAAATGATCGGCTCTCACTTAATGGGCGCGGCCATTACAGAATATGAACAAGTCAGCCGTCGTGTTTATTTGCCAAGTGGCTCTTGGTTTGATTACAACACGGGAGAACACCTCAGCAGCAAAGACGGTATTTGGCTTGAGAACTATCCCTTATTTCGAAATGGACAGCTCACACTACCTTTATTTGCTCGAGCGGGAACTATCCTGCCACAAATGCTTGTATCTGAAAATGGCACAAACGCATTAGGGCGTGATCTTAAAAAGCGCGTGAACAAAACTTTTGTTGTTGAAGTTTTTCCGAGTGAAGAAAAAAGTGAATTCGATGTGTACGAAGACGACGGTAAAACAATTGCCTATGAAAATGGAAATTATGCAACGACAAACGTTTCGCAAATCAGCAAAGACGAGGCTATTTCGATTAACATAGGAAAAACGATAGGGAACTTTACAGAGCTTCCGAACAAACGCGCTTTTTTAATTAAAATAAACGATGCAAGAAGAGACTGGCAAAAAGCGAGTTTCGCCAATGCAAGTTTACAAGAATGTTCTCCCCAGACAAAAGAACTTATTCTATTTGCACGCGACTTTTCCTCAGCAGAAGCTTGTTATTTTGCCGAGCAGTCTAAGATTTATGTGAATATCGGCTTGCTTGAAAGCAACACTGAAAAAATTCTCGATCTTAAGGTACCTTTTTTGCCAGAAAGACAAGAAAGCCAGGTGCATTTTGTATGTCGTCATGCGCAAACGAGCATCGGTAGCTCTGTGTATATTTCAGGATCAGATCCAAAGCTCGGAGCCTGGGATCCCACAAAAGCAATTAAACTCCAGCCAAATGCCTATCCAACTTGGTCGACGATAGTTGAAGGACTAAGCAACGCGGGTGCGGTGAAATGGAAGTGTTTAAAGAAAAGTGACGATGGACTGCTGATTGAATGGCAGCTAGGCGAAGATAATGAAGTTACACTCAAGAATGGTTTTATGGAAAGCCAAGCTAATTTAATACCTAATTGAGATTCGATGAGAAGCTTTTTCAAAACAGGTTCATCGTGAACATGTTTTAATCGATTTTCATAGAGTCTATAGCTGAGACTTTGTATTACCTGCCAGAGGACCGCTCAATTTTTATGCCATCCATGGCAAAATTATCGCTACCGGTTCGGGCATCCCGCCCTCACCAGTTCCTCTGGCAGGTAATACAAAGTCTCAGCTATAGACTCAAATGACTATCAGTTCAGAGTGCCTACGCCGATCACGACAATGCACCCACCAAAAAAACCTAGTAAAGTTAAAGCGTTTTATTCTTACACCTGTATTTCGCAAGAATCTACTTCCTAAAGTTATCGCCGTGATTTAATTTGTCATAAATGGGTGTCATTCGTCTGAAGCAATCTACTTAGCGTAAGTTCTTTGTTTTGGAGTGTGGCTGGTGTTTATATTTATTCTGAGTCTTATGCTTTTGGTGATTTTTTTTCTTAAAGCTTCTGCAGACTCTTATTCAACTCAATACTTAAACGAACTAGCCCTAGAAGCTGAAAAGATTATGTTGCAATCAACAATGATTTTTCATGCCTTCGATTTTCCAGCCGCAGGTTCAAAAAAATATACACTTCGAGAAACACTGCTAAATATCGTTAAACAAGCGCGTCAAAGCGGCACTCCTTTTGCTGATAGCCTTGCTCTATTTAAAAAACAACTGGAAGTAATAGCTCTGAGTTTTGATAAACTGCGTCGGATGTATTATCTTCTACTAGTAAAATTTCTTTTACTAGCATTGCCTTTGTTGTGTTTGCGGATATGGGTTAATTCTGAAAATCTCGAAGAGAGTTCTTTAATATACTATGACGCACTATTCTTTGTACTCGCTAGCTTAATTTTCTCTCTCTTATTTTATTTCCTTAAGCGCCTTCGCATTCCTTTGCCTTTACTAATTCGTGACTTCACAAATTCCACTCTAAAAGGAGGCATAATCTCTCAACAACAATTTGCTTGGTTAATAGCCCATTTGTATGCAACTCAGGTGCCGGATACAACGAGTGCATGGTCATTAGATGATTTAGACCGCGAAGAGCTAAAAATTGGCTCTAGTTTAAAAAAGTTGAAAAGGCAGCGCTTAGAGCTTGCTGTGCAAAAAGACAATCAAGTCTTTGAGTTTTCCATCGATCGTTTTGCCGACACTTTGCCCTTAATTGAAATTTTTGGATTTGGCTTTCCAGCTTTATTATTAAGTATCATTCCCTTGATTAAATTGCTGGGCATTTCAGAATAGTAGTGTCGAAGATTCTGCCCAAAGCTCTCTATAAGATATGTTCAAGGG